>NZ_JBWKDW010000022.1:0-81896 GCF_056435735.1 Streptomyces sp. NPDC043878 | reverse complement strand
TCCCTCCTCCCTCCCCCCCCCCCCACGCCCCCCCCCCTCTCCTCCCCCCCCCCCCCCCCCTCCCACCCCCCCCCCCCCCCCCCCCCCCCCCCCCCCCCCCCCGGGCCAGGGCGTCGACGTACAGGTAGGTGCAGAGGCTGAAGGTGCCCTCCGAGCCGCGCAGGCCGTCCGGGGAGGCGGCCGGGTCGTACCGGTACACGAGGCTGTCCGAGACGAGCTTGCGCTCCATGGCGTCCAGTGTGGAAAGCCAGCCGGGGCTCTTCGCGGCGAGGAATCCCACGCGCGGGATCAACAGCAGGGAGGCGTCCAGGACGTCACCGCCGTAGTGCTGCACGAGCGCCTGCTCGGCCTTGCTCCAGCCCCGGTCCATCACCTGTTCCAGGATGCTGTCACGGGCGTTGCGCCAGCGCGGGATGTCCGCGGGCCGGCTGAGTTCGGTCGCCAGGCGCATGCCCCGGTCGAAGGCGACCCAGCACATCACCCGGCTGAACGTGAAGTCCTTGCGGCCCCCGCGCGTCTCCCAGATGCCCTCGTCCGGCCGGTCCCAGTTGTCGGACAGCCAGTCCAGCGTCCGGGCGAGCCCTTTCCAGCCGTGGTAGCCGAGTTCGCCGACGTCCATGCCCTCGGCCATCGCGTAGACGGCCTCGCCGTAGATGTCGAGTTGCAACTGGTCGGCGGCGGCGTTGCCGGCACGGACCGGACTGGATCCCCGGTAGCCCTCCCAGTGGTCGAGGGTCTCCTCGGTGAGGTGCGGGTCGCCGTCGACGCGGTACATGATCTGCAGGCGTTCGCCGGGCAGGTCCGCCCGGTCGCGCATCCGGTTGCCCAGCCACTTGGTGAACGCCGACGCCTCCTCGGCGAACCCGAGGTCGAGCAGGGCCCGTACCGACAGTGCCCCGTCCCTCACCCACGAGTACCGGTAGTCCCAGTTCCGCTCGCCGCCGACCTGCTCCGGCAGACCCATGGTGGCGGCGGCGACCGGTGCGCCGGTGGGGTGGTAGGTCAGGAGTTTGATGGTGATGGCGGAGCGGTTGACCATCTCGGCCCAGCGGCCCCGGTAGTGGGAGGTGTACAGCCACTTCTGCCAGAAGTCGACCTCGTGCCAGAGTGCCGCCGTCACGCTCTCCGCCGTGACCGGAGGCGGGGCCTCACCGTCGCGGGCGCACGTGGTGAAGACGGCCACGGCCGACTCGCCGACGCCGAGCGTGACCGCACCTCTCACGTCCTGTCCGTCGCGGGTCAGCGGGAAGGACGCCTGCAGGTGACCGGCGATCCCGGGGCCGCGGAACACCGCGTCCTGGTGGCGCAGTTCGAGTTCGTGCGCGGCCCGGCCGTAGTCGAAGCGTGGTCTGCACTCCATGACGAACCGCACGGTGCCGCGTACCACGCGGATCACCCGCGTCAGGCTGTGGCGGTCGGTGGGGGTGCGGCTGGTGTTCGCCGGCATCCAGTCGATGACCTCGCCGACGCCTTCCGGAGACATGAACCGTGTGACGAGTACACCGGTGTCCGGGTAGTAGAGCTGTTTGCAGGAGACGTCCGCGTGCTCCGGGGCCAGTTGGAAGTATCCGCCGCCCTCGTGGTCGAGGAGTGAGGCGAAGACGCTGGGCGAGTCGAACCTCGGCGAGCAGAACCAGTTCACCACGCCCTGGTCGGACACCAGGGCGGCGGTCTGCAGATCGCCCACCAGACCGTGGTTGGCGATGGGGGGATAGCGGTCCATGAGCGTCCAATCCCGAACGGTGGCGACACGATCCACTATCCGACAGGGCGTACGCGGTCGCCTCCCGGAGCCGTGAACAGGCCGGTGAGCCGCCTGGTGGGCCGGTTGCCGACGGCCCGCGTGCCGGCCACGCGGGACCCGGCGGTGACGTGTTTCGGCGTCTGGTCCCGTTGCCGTTCGGGGTCGCTTTCCTGCCTTCCAGATGGATGAAAATGTGTGATCGGCAGAGTGGGGATTGTGCGGCAGAGCGGCGATGCCGGCCACCGGACCGGTCGACGACACGGACACGCCGGTGCCGGGGTGTGCCGCGACCCGTCAGGGCCGGCGGCCACTGGATCGGCGCCGCGATGCCCTACGCGGACTCGGCACCGCTGGAACAGGCTGCCGAGCACTCGGCATCACCCTCGGGAAAAGAGCTTGGCCCGGATGTCCGGGCCTTGAAGAATGACGACCATGCAGACCCGACAGGCATGGCCTGATGACGCATCAGCGGTCGCTGATGTCCACGTACGTTCCTGGCAGGCGGCCTTCGCCGGTCTTGTTCCGCAGCACCACCTCGACGCCATGGACCCAAGCCGCGAAGAGTCCGAGTGGAAGACACGCATCTCGCAGACACAGTGGCCGTCGTCGGGAGTGCTGGTGGCCGAGGGGGAGGCGGGGATCGTCGGATTCGCAAGTTTCGCACCCTCGCAGGAGACCCCTGCCACCGCGGAAATCGGCACGCTCTACGCGATACCCGAGGTCTGGGGCACCGGGATCGGAAAACAGTTGATGCTGGCCACGTTGACGACTCTCCGGCGGGCCGACTACACGCGAGCCACCTTGTGGGTCCTGGAGGACAACGAACGCGCCCGGCGCTTCTACGAAGCCATCGGCTGGCGCCCAGACGGCACAGCCGTGGAGGACACCACCGGTGGGGCCTCTCTCAACAAGTTGCGCTACCTCTGCTCCCTTGGCTGACCCGGGAACCGACCGCCCCGAGGATGTGAGGGGCCGAGGACGACGCGCAGCATGATCCGGCAGATCGGGGCCCGGCCCTCCGGCGACCGTCCCTCGACTTGTGCTGGAGTGCGCTCCAGGTCGTAGCGTCGCGGACACCGGGGAGCACGCGGCCCGTGTCGCCCGGTGTCCTTCACGGGATGCCGGGTGGCGGAATCCGTCGCTTGATGGATGAGGGGCCTTCGCGCCATCCGAACGACCATCGAGTATGCAGAGAAGGGCTGGGACACGGCATGCGGAAGCGCAGTCTGCGGGACTTGCAGGTATCGGCCATCGGCCTGGGGTGCATGGGCATGTCCGCCTTCTACGGATCTGCCGATCAGGACGAGGGGATCGCGACCATCCGGCGCGCCCTCGACCTCGGAATGAACTTCCTCGACACCGCGCAGATGTACGGGCCGCTCACCAACGAGTCGCTCGTCGGCGAGGCGATCCGGGGGCGTCGCGAGGATTACGTGATCGCGACGAAGTTCAACTACCGGATGGACGACGCCGTACCGGGCGACATCAGCACGGTCGGCCCGCAGGACGGCTCGGCCGAGCACGTCCGGAGCTCGGTTCACGGCTCCCTGACGCGGCTGGGGACCGACTACATCGACCTGTACTACCAGCACCGGGTCGACCCGGACGTACCCATCGAGGAGACGGCCGGCGCGCTGGGGGAGCTGGTCGCCGAGGGCAAGGTGCGGTACATCGGCCTGAGCGAGGCGAGCGCGGAGACCATCCGGCGCGCCCACGCCGTGCACCCGGTCACCGCGGTGCAGAGCGAGTACTCGCTGTGGTCACGGGACGTCGAGGCCGAGGTGCTGCCCGCCTGCCGTGAGCTGGGCATCGGCTTCGTGCCGTACTCGCCGCTGGGCCGCGGCTTCCTCGCCGGGCGGTTCAGCTCGCCGGACGAGCTGGACTCCGACGACTGGCGCCGCCAGAACCCGCGTTTCCAGGACGCCAACCTGGAGGCGAACCTGCGGCTGGCGGCAAAGGTGAAGGAGATCGCCGCGGAGAAGGACGTCACTCCGGCCCAGCTGGCCATCGCGTGGGTGTTGGCGCAGGGCGAGGACCTGGTGCCCATCCCGGGCACGAAGCGCCGCACCTACCTGGAGCAGAACGCCGCCGCCGTCGACATCACGCTGACGGACGATGAGCTGGCCCGGATCGACGCGGAGCTGCCTGAGGCGGCGGGCGAGCGGTATGACGAGGCGGGGATGCGCTCCGTCAACCGCTAGCCGGGCGCGAGCTGGCAGGGCGGGGAAAGGCCCCGGGTCATCGGGGGTTACCCGCCCCGGGTCTTCGGCCTGCCGCAGCGCTGGGGAGGGCGCGTCCGTGCCCCCTCCGTGCCAGGCGCACGGGTGCGTCGGCCGTCAGGTCGAGCGGTGCCTCGAGCAGCCGTAAAGCCGGATGGCGAGGAAGATGGGAGGTGAGCTCCCGTCCCGTGCACTCCCCCGAGCCGGGGCGGGGGCTCACCGACGGCTGTGAACAGCGTGCGGGCGTGCCCGGGGTGCGTGAGCGGCAGCTGAACCACGACTCCCCGGAGGGCCGGGTCCGTTACGCGGTGGAAGGGCCTGGTGCCGGTGCCGTGGTGGCGGGACGTTGTGGGCGCCCCAGCGGGTACGGAACGCGTCACTGCGTGTGGAGAGCTCGCCCACGAGCTTTCGGTCGGCTGGGCGCCGCCGAGGAGATCGCTCAGGCCGTCCTGTGGCTGTTGAGCCCCGGCGCTCCGGCTTCGTGGTCGGCGTCGCACTGCCCTTCACTCCAGGCAGCCCCGTCACGGGAAGCGCTATCCTGACGCCACCCTTGCCACTAGAATTGACGTCATGACTGCCATCACCCTGCGGATTCCCGACGCCATGGACAAGCAGCTGCGCGCCGCCGCAGCCGGCGCACCGTCGCTGAACGACTACATCCTGCGTGCCGTACGTCGGCAGATGACGCTCGATGCCGCCCGCATGCTCGTTTCCCTCGCGCCGCTGGACCTCGCGGGCGAGGGCGACGCCCCGTGACCGTCCGCAAGGGGGACGTCTGGGACGTCGACACCGGCAAGGGCACCCGTACGGTTCTCGTCGTCAGCCTCGACGGGCTGGCGGAGGCCTACGGCGCCGTCGTCGCCCTGGTGCTCCACGCTCCGGCGCAACACCCCGACACGGCGATGAGCGTGCATCTGACCGCTCCGGTCGACGCCTCCCTCGTCGCCGTCAACCTCCTTCAGCTGTCCGCCATCCGCTTCGAGACCGGCACGCTGCACGGCAACATCGGCCCCGAGCAGCAGGAACTGGTCGACAACGCCCTTCGCGCGGTCCTCGACCTGTAGCGGCCCGCCCTCGTGTCGAGGGCGACGCCTGCATGCCGAGGACGGTACGAGGTTCGTCCGCGCGCTCCCGCGAAACGTGGGCCGCGCCCCCGGATCTGCCGAAGGCGGCCTCGTCGGCGAGGCCGGGGCCGAGCGGGCCGCCGGACCTCCTATCACGCTCCGTCCGCTTGGCGGGGCCAACCCGCGGGCGCCGGTGCCCCGGCCGGGCAGCCCGGGTCACGAGTCCTCGATGTGTCCGGTCTCGGCATCCACCTGGGAGAGGAAGTCCCGTACGGCCTCCTCGAGTTCGGCCCGGCCGACCTCGACGGGAGGGTGGCTGCGGAACCCGAATCCGTACTGGGGGTCGGGGCCGGTCAGCCAGGTGAAGTGGTAGGTACCCGGGCTGTCGTCGGGCCGGCTGACCTCGAACTCCTCGCCGTCGACCGACATTCGCAACGGCTCGTTCGGCGACATCACAACCTGCTCTTCCCTGTTCCGGATTTGAGGGCGCATGGGCCTCAAGTGCACTGGCGTCACGATCACATGCGTGCCCGGATCACGCGACGGTGAAGTCGGCCGCCTTGGTGTCCAGCGTCGTGTCGCCGTTGTCGGCGGTGGCCAGAACGGCGACGTGCCACAGACCGTGCGGGGACGCCACGCCTGCGGCTCGGGTGACGGTGTAGGTGCAGTGCACGGTGTCCTCACCGGAGGGCTTGCAGACGGCCGACTCCACGGCGGCCATGTCCTTGGCGGTCGGCCCCCGCTTGGCGAAGGACGAGTTCGCCGGCCAGGCCAGGACCTTCACCCCCTTGACACCGGAGGACGCCGTGACGTCCGTGGTGAAGGTCAACGAACCGTCACGGTCGCCGTGGGGGGCGGCGTAACGGGCGGTGCTGTGCGCCAGCGCCGGAGCCTGGTCTCCTGCGTAGGCGACCGCGAACGCTCCCGCACCTCCCAGGACGACGAAACCGGCAGCCACGGCCCGGGCCGCACGGACCGAGAACCGCAGCGTGGCCGTCAGGCGAACCCTTTTCCCGGCCGGCGCGCTCACCGCCGACGAGACGGTCCCGCCTGGTGCCGGGGAAGTTCAGTCCTCGCGTCCGGCGCCGCGATCGGGTGCGGTCATGTCCCCTGTACCGGGCGTGCCGTCGGCCAGCCCGTAGCGCAGGTACACGGTGCCCTTCGCGTTGGCCACCGGCGGTTGGAGGAGCGTGACGTTCGTGGGTACCGCGCCGCCGTCGAACACCTTCTTCCCGACGCCGAGCACGATCGGGTGCACCCAGAGGTCGAGGCGGTCGAAGAGCTTCTCCCGCAGCAGGGTCTGCACGAAGTCCAGGCTCCCCACGACCTTCACGTGCTCGTGCCGGTCGCGGATCTCGCGGACCGCTTCGGCCAGATCCGGGCCGAGCTGCGTGGACCCGGCCCAGGAGAGGTCGGGCCTGCCGCGGGAGGCGACGTACTTCGGGACGCTGTTGAAGAGCGTGGCGATCTCGTTGTCCTGGCTGCCCTTCTGATGCGGCCAGTAGGCGGCGAAGATGTCATAGGTCCGCCGGCCGAGCAGAAGGGCGTCCGTACCCTCGTACGCATCAACGACCTGCGCCCCCGTGGCCTCGTCCATCAGGGGCGCCTGCCAGCCGCCGAACGGGAACCCCGCCGGGTCCTCGTCGGGACCGCCGGGCGCCTGTCCGACAAGGTCGAGGGTTGCGAACATCTCGACGTGGATGAGGCCCATTACGTACTCCAGATGCGTTGGTTGTCTTGGTCAGGAGGTAGACCTGCGGGCGTGGGCAGACTCATCGCTGCCACGACAGCCGGCTTCGTACTCGCCGCCTCACCTGCCCGGTCCATCCCGGCTCCCGACAGCATCGGCTGCCGGACGGCGTGGACTTTCGTCTGTCTCGGTGTGTCTGAGGCCGTGGCGGGACGGGCGCTGTTTGAATCACCGTATGACTGAGCGCGACGTTGCGGATCTCTTCGGTAACCGGTTCCTGACGGTGCCCGCTCCCTCGGAGACCTTCCCCGAGGAGGGGATGGCCGCGACGGACGCGATGAGGCTCGTGGATGTGGATCTCGCCATGGAGGGCGACCCGCAGCGCAACCTCGCCACGTTCGTCACCACCTGGATGGAGCCGGAGGCGCAACGGCTCATCGCCGAGAATCTCCACCGCAACTTCATCGACCACGCGGAGTACCCGATCTCCGCCGAGATCGAGCAGCGTTGCGTGCGTATGCTCGCGGACCTGTTCCACGCGCCGGGCAGGACGACCGGGTGCCGGACGCAGGGATCATCCGAGGCGATCATGCTCGGCGCGCTGTCGTTGAAGTGGAAGTGGCGCGAGCGCCGGCAGGCGGCCGGCCTGTCGACCGACCGGCCCAACCTGGTCTTCGGCGGGGACGTCCACGTCGTATGGGAGAAGTTCTGCCGCTACTTCGACGTCGAGCCGCGGATCGTACCGCTCGCCGAGGGCAAGTACACGATCGGTCCGCAGGACGTGGAGCCCCACCTGGATGAGAACACGATCGGCGTCGTCGCCGTGCTGGGCACCACGTTCACCGGCCACAAGGACGATGTCGAGGGCATCGACAAGCTCCTTCGGGACGTGCGCAGGGAGCGGGACCTCGACATCCCGATCCACGTCGACGGCGCCAGCGGCGCGTTCGTGTGGCCCTTCCTCTACCCGGACACGGCATGGGACTTCCGGCTCGAACAGGTCCGCTCGATCAACGTCTCGGGACACAAGTACGGCCTGGTCTATCCCGGGATCGGATGGCTGGTCTTCCGCGAGGAGGCCGACCTGGCCAAGGACCTCGTGTTCTACGAGAACTACCTGGGCAAGACCGACGCGACGTTCACGCTCAACTTCTCCACCGGTGCGTCGATGGTGCTCGCGCAGTACTACAACTTCGTTCGGCTCGGTCGCCAGGGCTACACCTACGTCATGAAGATGATGCAGGAAAACGCCCGTGCGTTGGCGGACAACCTGCGTGGCAGCGGCCGCTTCGAAGTGATCGGGAGCGACCTCGAGCAGCTGCCCCTGGTGGCCTTCCGCCTCGCCGGCGAGCACGCCTACGACGAGTCCGACATCGCCTGGCAGCTCTCGGCCGAGCGGGGCTGGATGGTGCCGGCCTACACGCTCCCGCCCAACGCGGAGCGGGTGAAGATCCTGCGTGCCCTGGTCAAGGAGACCCTGAGCCGTGAGCAGGTCGATCGCCTGAGCCAGGACATCACCGACGCCTGTCGCACGCTGGACGACAAGGGCGCGGCCCACGGGGTCGAGCGGGCCCGGGTCAAGCGCGGCACCGGCTACTGACGCCTTGCCCGTCTCGCCGGCCGGTGCCCCGCGGAGGAGTTCGCGGCACCGGCCGGCGACGGGCAGTACGCCATCGGTCTGCGTCAGCGGGGCGACACCGGCGAGGTCATCGACGCCGCGGCGCGGGCCGCCTACCGGTGCAGACCGCCTACCGGCGCAGGCCGGCGGACCCGGAGGAAGAGGCGCGGGAGTCCGACGAAGCCGGGGGTGCCGGGCGCTCGGAGCGGACTGCCGTCGTGCGGGACGCGCTCTTCGGGCAGCTCACGGCCGCGTACGGCATCGGAGGCCGGGTGCGCGCGCCCGCCGGCGGGGCACCCAAGGGAGCCTGGGGCAGGAAGAGTTCGAGGCCGCGTGTCTGGACCATCACCGAAACAACGGGGACCGGGTCTTGCCCAGCGCCGGCGAACGGCGACGTGATCAGGGCCATGGGGTGACGTCGAGCGCCCCGCTCTGCAACGCCGTGACGCGCTCGATGACGAGACCGATCAGCACGGCCGCCGCGATCATGAGTGCCTCCGCCACGACGAGGAAGGCCATCGATCCGGGCACGCCGTCCTGCCGAGGAGCGCCGAGGCTGTGTCGCCGATATGTCAAGAGGTGCGGCAGGGGTCGGGCCCGGAAAGATTTCAACTTTCGAAGGCTTGCCGAGCCTGTAACTCATTAGTTAAATCAAGACGTGAACTAAGCGCCGCCGCAGTGGCCTTGGCGTATCGCCCCGTCTGCTGCCGACGCCCTCGTGTCCTTTCCCGACGCACCCGCAGGGACCTTCATGAGACTCAGATCCCTGGGTGTCGCGCTTGCCGCCACGGCAGCGCTGATCACCCTGCCCACCATCCGGCCACCGGCGGCCGCGGCCGCCGACGCCAATCTGTCCCAGGGCAGAACGGCGACGGCATCCTCGAACGAGAACGCGGGCACGCCCGCGGCCTACGCGGTCGACGGCGACACCGGCACCCGCTGGTCGTCGGCCACCACCGACGACCAGTGGCTTCAGGTCGACCTCGGTGCCAGCGCCACGATCAGCCAGGTCGTCGTCAACTGGGAGGCCGCCTACGGCAAGGACTACAGGATCCAGTCCTCGTCCGACGGCAGCGCCTGGACCGACCTGCGAACGGTCACCGGCGGAGACGGCGGCACCGACACACTCGCCGTCTCCGGCCAGGGCCGTTACGTACGTCTGCAGGGTGTCCACCGGGCGACCCAATGGGGCTACTCCGTCTGGGAGTTCCAGGTGTTCGGCACCACCGGTGGGACGTCTCAGCCCGGTACCTGCTCGACCGCCAACTCGGCGCAGGGCAGGCCCGCTTCGGCGTCCTCGACGGAGAACGCCGGCACCCCGGCCTCCGCCGCGTTCGACGGCAACGACTCCACCCGCTGGTCCAGCCAGGCCTCGGACCCGCAGTGGCTGCGCGTCGACCTGGGCTCGCCTGAGGACATCTGCAAGATCGACCTCAACTGGGAAGCCGCGTACGGCAAGGACTTCCAGATCCAGGCCTCCGGCGACGGCCAGAACTGGAACACCCTCAAGACGGTCACCGGCGCGACCGGCGGACGGGCCTCCTACGACGTCACGGGCACCGGCCGCTACCTCCGCGTCCTCGGAACGGCACGCGGGACCGGTTACGGCTACTCGCTGTGGGAGGTCGCCGTCCACACCACGTCCGGCGGCACCGGAGGCCCGGTCCAGGGCGGCGGCGACCTCGGCCCGAACGTGATCGTGGTCGACCCCTCCACACCCAACCTCCAGCAGAAGTTCGACCAGGTCTTCGCCCAGCAGGAGTCCGCCCAGTTCGGTTCCGGGCGCTACCAGTTCCTGCTCAAGCCGGGAACCTACAACGGCATCAACGCCCAACTCGGCTTCTACACCTCCATCTCCGGCCTCGGACTCAACCCCGACGACACCCGGATCAACGGGGACGTCACCGTGGACGCGGGCTGGTTCAACGGCAACGCCACGCAGAACTTCTGGCGTTCGGCGGAGAACCTGGCGATCACACCGTCCAACGGCACCGACCGCTGGGCCGTCGCCCAGGCCGCGCCGTTCCGCCGCATCCACGTCAAGGGCGGCCTCAACCTCGCCCCCAACGGCTACGGATGGGCCTCCGGCGGCTACATCGCCGACTCCAGGATCGACGGCACGGTCGGCCCCTACTCCCAGCAGCAGTGGTACACCCGTGACAGCTCCGTCGGCGGCTGGACCAACGGCGTGTGGAACATGACGTTCACCGGAGTCCAGGGCGCCCCGGCGACCAACTTCGACTCCGGCCCCTACACCACGCTGGACACCACCCCGGTCTCCCGCGAGAAGCCGTTCCTCTACCTCGACGGCAACGACTACAAGGTCTTCGTCCCCGCCAAGCGCACCAACGCGCGCGGCGTGTCCTGGCCGGCCAACGCCGGGACCTCACTGCCGCTCAGCCAGTTCTACGTCGTCAAACCCGGCGCGACGGCCGCCACCATCAACACCGCACTGGCCCAGGGCCTGAACCTGCTGTTCACGCCCGGTGTCTACCACCTCGACCAGACCATCGACGTGACCCGCGCCGGCACCGTCGTGCTCGGGCTGGGCCTGGCGACCGTCGTGCCCGACGGAGGCATCGACGCCCTGCACGTCGCGGACGTCGACGGCGTCCGGCTGGCCGGATTCCTCATCGACGCCGGCGCCACCCGGTCCGACACCCTGCTGCAGATCGGCCCCGCCGGAGCGGTAGCCGACCACTCCGCCGATCCGACCACCATGCAGGACGTGTTCATCCGCATCGGCGGTGCCGGCCCCGGCCTGGCGACGAACTCCGTCGTGGTCAACAGCGACGACGTCGTCATCGACCACACCTGGATCTGGCGCGCCGACCATGGCGAAGGCGTCGGCTGGGAGACCAACCGGGCCGACTACGGACTCCGGGTCAACGGAGACGACGTCCTGGCCACCGGCCTGTTCGTCGAGCACTTCAACAAGTACGACGTCGAATGGAGCGGTGAGAGAGGCCGCACGATCTTCTTCCAGAACGAGAAGGCGTACGACGCCCCCAACGCCGCCGCCATCACACACGACGGCATCGTCGGGTGGGCCGCCTACAAGGTCGACGACACCGTGGCCGTCCACGAAGCGTGGGGACTGGGCAGCTACTGCAACTTCACATCGGATCCCTCGATCGTGCAGCGTCACGGCTTCCAGGTCCCGGTCAGGGCGGGCGTGAAGATGCACGACCTCCAGGTGATCTCACTCGGGGGCAAGGGCCAGTATGCCCACGTCATCAACGACACCGGGGCCCCCACCTCAGGGACGGACACCGTGCCGTCGAAGGTGACCTCCTTCCCGTGATCCACGCGAGGAACGGCGTACCACAGGTTGAACCCGCTGCCGGGGGCGATGACTCACCGCCCCCGGCAGCGGGCCGCCGCCGTGCGGAAGAGGCTTGCGACGCTCCCTCGGCCGTCCCAAGGACCATCACTGGAACGGCACACCGTGTGGGGTCACCACTGGCGACGCGAGGTGTACCTCGCGCCTCCTGACACGCTTCGCCGGGCTGCCCGCGTGAGCCGGCGCGGGTGATCCGGTCGGTGCACCGGCTTGGAGGGATGAAAGCCCTGCGTCGGACTGTGGTCATGGCGTCCGCTGTGATGGCGTACGGTAGGGGATACCGACGCGGGGTGGAGCAGCTCGGTAGCTCGCTGGGCTCATAACCCAGAGGTCGCAGGTTCAAATCCTGTCCCCGCTACTGCTGGAAGTGGGCCCGGATCCGTACGACGATCCGGGCCCTTTCGCCTTCCCGGACCGCCGATGGTTCCTGCCGGTCCTGTCCTCCTCCGACCGTCTGACGGCAGTGTCCACCCGACTCCTGCCGACAACGGGGCAGGCCCGACGGCGGCTGGACCACGGCGGCAGCCGCGAACCCCCGCCGCCTTGCACGGGATGTGGGCGTGCCCGTCAAACCAGTCCGGCGGTGCGGGCATTGCCGGGGCCGCCGCTCGATTTCTCCGGTTGAATGCCAGGGTGGCACAGGCCGAGGTCGGTGCCCGGGTCCGGGGACTCCTCGACATCGCCCCCTTCGCACGGTACGGCTACGTGGAGTGCGCCGATGCCCACGCCCACGGCGAACACGCCTCGCAGGCGGTGTCCGCGATCACGGCGCTGACCGCCGCGGGGCGGCCCGCGGACGCGATCTCCCTGTCCCGGGAGGTGATGCGGCTGCTGAGCGAGGCGCAGGACGTGATCGACGACTCCGACGGCCACCTGGGTCGAATCGGGGCCGCGCCGGCCGAAGCCCACCTCGACGCGTGCCGAGTTCAGCGCCTACCTCGCCGCGCCGTGCACCGGCCAGAAGCGTAAGCGGAACCTGCTGCGGCTCCTCGACCAGCACGGTTTGTGACCCTGTCACAAAATCGGTGACACCACAGGCGGCGGTGTCCGTCGATCACACGCTCCCCTCGCGGCTTCGTCGCCGAACGTATCAGCGGCGCCTGTCTCGCCCAACTACACTGGGAGGAGGGCCGGTCCACCGGCGTCGTCCTGGTCGGCCACGACCTGGACGGCGCTCAGGACCCCACCGGTCCCAGCCGTGGCAGTACTGCCCTCGTCGCCACGTCGTCGCCGAGTTTCAACCCGTCGCTCGCGTCCCACGGGTAGTGCACCCCCAGGTACACCCGGCTGTCCGCGTCCTCCTGGGCGGCCTGGCTGAAGCTGGTGAAGTTCCGCGTCTTCTGCGGCGAGGCGGGGTCCTCCGTGCTGACCGTGAAGTTCATGGTGTCGCTGCCGAAGTACCCCTTCATCACCGCCGCCCAGGAGCCGGCGAACGCCGCGTGACCAGAGGCCCAGGCGGGGAAGCACGGTGTGAGCGGTGAGCCGTCGCGGGCCGCGGACAGCGGCTGCCACGAGGAGTCGATCCCGTTGTGGATCGCGGAGACGGGACGCCACAGGTCGATCGGCGTCAGGTACTTCACATCCCACTCACCGATCGCGCTGTCCGCCATCGCCAGCGACACCAGGGCGAACAGCCTCGTGTTCTCGTACTTGCTCGTGATGTTGCGCGCCTTCGCGACGCGGATCGTGGCGTCCAGCAGCTGCCCCGGCGGCTTGAAAGTGCCCTTGTTGCCCGCATCCGGCCCCAGGTCGTTGGCCCAGAACGTGGCGATCGCCGTCTGCTCGGTGGTCCGCTGCGTGGAGCCCCGGCCCCCGAGCAGGCGCACCTGCTCGACCTGGTACGCGTACGCCGGACTGGCCAGCAGGGTGGCGTAGTCCGCGAAACTGCCCGGCGTGTTCGGCCGGTACTCGGACCCGGAACTCATCGCGAACGGCTTCACTTGCCCCCAGAAGGGCGTCACCGCCTCGCTGGAGCTGCTGCAGCCCGACTCACCCGTCGGACGCCAGGCTCCGGGCACGTTGTCCAGATTGTACAGCTTCGGGTTGTCCGAGCCGTCGTTGGTACGGGCCTTGATCATGTTGTTGTAGATCGTGCCGACGATCTCTGTGTCGATGATGTCGTACTGCGTGGGTGGCGTTCCGAACCGGTCCGAGAACATCTTGTCGAGATAGGCGGTCTGACTCGGGTACAGGTGATGCAGGATGTTGTACGCCGTCCGCCCGATGATCCGCTCCTCCTCGTCGGCGCCCTGACCGAGGTTCGGGTACGTGGGCGCCGCCAGGTAGGGCTTGTACTTCATCGTGTAGAAGGTGTTCTGGTACGAGCTCTCCCCGTCGTAGATCGCCGCGTTCATCATCGCCGCCGACCGGGCCAACTGCCCCGGTGCGCCCTGCGGACCACCGGCCTGCCGGAACATCTCCAGTAACACGCCGTTCCAGTACTGCGTCGGGTCACCGTCGTACTTCGGCGCGGCTGCCGCCGCCGACTGGGCGGGCAACGCGAGTGTGCTCCCCGCGGTCAGCAACGCCAGCCCCGCGCACAGGGTCACCGCCTGCCGAAACGACCCGCGGTGCCCTACCGGTCTCCTGCGTCTCCCCGACGTACCGAACAACCCCATGACGTCTTCCCTCCCTGGACGGCGGCGCCCGGTCCGCAGGAGTCCTCGCCCGATCGACGCTTCCCCTGCACGCACCTGCCCCGCGCATGTCGTGCCCTGACCGAACGGGGCCATCCTGGTCCGAGGGGCGCTGCGAGTCTTGGATATTTCCGCTATCGCGGGAGGGGGTGCGGTTCGACCTGTTGGACTTGTTGGACCTGTATATGAGGCGTTTCGTGGTCGGGAGGATCAGCAGGGGAAGGTGCCGCTGTAGAGGGCGTGTCCGTAGGAGGAGCTTCCGGAGCCGAAGCCGTAGATGCCGTCGTCGCTCCAGACCGCTTCGCGGAAGCCGTTGACGCAGGTCGAGGTCGGCGCGAGGGCGAAGCCCTCCAGGTTGTCGGTGGGCATGACGGCCGGGTTCGTGTACGTCACGTCCGGCACGATCGCGCCGGAGGCGTTGACCTTCATCAAGGTGTGTGTCTCACCGCAGGTGTTGTCGCAGGTCGCGACGATGCGCTGGGTGCCGGCGTCGAAGGTCACGTCCATCACGGAGGTCTTGCCTGTCCCGATCGTGCCGAACGTGGTGAACGTGCCGTCGGAGTTCAGGCCGTAGACGTGCAGCGTGCCGTCCCACTCGAGGCCGGCGAAGAACAGGCCCGCTCCGTGCAGCGGGTAGTTCGCCGGGTTGTAGGCGGCGCCGGTGAGCGGGTCGACCCAGCCGTTCGCGGTCAGCCAGCTGTCCGGCACGTACCCGACGCCCTCGAAGCCGAGATTGGCGTCGTCCTTGCTGCCGGTGTCGAGCTGCGGAAACTGCGAGGTCATGTCCCACTGGTGAACCGGCGTCAGCGTCGATCCGGTCGCCGCCGGGTCGACCTCCAGGATCGTGTCCTTCGGGAGCGTGTTGTTGGTGTTGTCACGCTCGGACGTCACATAGATGTGGCCGTTGGCGCCGACGGTCAGGCCCTCCGAGTCCGGCTGGCCACTGCCGCCGATGAAACGGATCTGCTTGCCGGTCGCGCTCCAGGTCGCGTCCGGGATCCACTTGCCGTTGCTCTTGACCAGCTTGTACAGCCAGTTCTTGTTCTTGGCCGCCCACAGCACCGACGGGTTCGCCGGGTCGAACGCCAGGCCGCTCAGGTCTCGGCCTTCCGCGCCGGTGGACGTGGTGAACGCGCAGACGTCGTCCGCGATCGTGACGTCCCGCCCGCCCGGCCACGCTGTCGTGCCCGTCGGGGTGGAGCCCGTGCCGGAGGGTGCCTCGGGAGTGCAGCCGCTGGTGAGCGAGCCGCCGCCACCCAGTAGCCGGCCGGTTTGGGTGCCGCCGCCACCGGTGCCGCCCGAGCAGGAGTTCGCGCTGCCGAGCGTCGCGGTCGTGGCGGTCCGGAACCAGCCGGCGCCGTTGGCGCAGCGCTCGTCGGACGGCTTCGCACCGTCGGTCGCCCAGGTCACCGAGTCGATGGTGTCACCGCTGCTGTCGAGGAGGAAGACCGAGTCGTTGTCGCCCAGTCCGATGGTGGAGCTGAACGTGACATAGCCACCCGCGGGGATGCTGGACGCGCTCGGCGAGGAGGACGAGACCGACACGGGAGCCTGGGAGGTGTTGCTGTCGACGTACTTCCACGCCCCGATGCTGACCGCGCTGGTTCCGCCGTTGTACAGCTCCACGGTGTCGGAGCCGTTCGAGGTGACCTCGTTGATCCGCACCCTGCTCGCCGCCGGGACCGCCCCCGGACAGCCCGAGGTGTTCGAGGCGCCGAACGTGGATGCCGAGGTCGCGGTCACCCACGCCCCGGTGCCGTCGCCGCCGCACCGTGTCATCGCGGGCTTCGCCCCGTTGGTGGCCCACTCCACGCGGTCGACCACCGTGCCGCCGGACGTGTAGATCACCAACTTGTCCGCGTCACCGAGCCCCTTGGGGGAGTCGAAGGTGACGAAGCCGCCGGCCGGGATCGTGCTGGAGGAGGGGCTGAACGACTGCGGCGAGAAGCCGTCGTCGGACATCTTCCAGCCGCTGATGCCCACCGCGGTCGAACCGGTGTTGTACAGCTCCACCGTGTCGCTGTTCGACGAGGTGACTTCGTTGATCCGAACGTTCTGGTAGCCGGCCGCGTCCGCGGCGGCCGCAGGCTGGGCGGCGACCGTCCCTGTGACGAGCAGTCCTGAAAGCGTCAAAGCCGCGGCGCGTACAGAGGCGGCGCCGGAGCGCGAGTGTGAGGTAGGCACGAGGCGGAACTCTGGTGACACGATCTTGAAACGGCGTGTACTCCGGCTGAACACGACCTGCTGGCCGCCGGAACGTCAGGCGCGCACCGCCCATCTCGCGGTGCGACGGCACGTGCGGTCCCACGGCAAGGGGGTTGGGCGTGACCCGGCGGGCGTACTCAGGCCGAGCTGAGTACCTTCCCTCATGTCCGGGACGTCCTCGCGGCGCGAGTATCGGTGCAGCGGCGCGAACCACGAGCGCCGGCCCGATCCAGCCGAGACAGTTGCGGAGAATCTCATGTCCCGACGTATGGCCCTGTCCGTGGCCGCCGGTGCCATCGTCCTCGCGGGCGCCGGTGCATACGCTCTCGCCTACGCGGGGGAGCAGCCTCCGGCGCTGACGCACGGTACCGCCCGCTACACCGCCCCCGACGGCGACCGCGACGGCTCGTTGACCTTCACCACCTATGTCACGGCGTCCTCCGGCGTCAGCAGCGTGAAGGTGCTGGCCTGGCCGCAGAACTCGTCCTTGGCCAAGAACAAGCTGACCGCCAAGGACATGTCCGCCGCGGAGCCGGCCGTCTGCAAGCCTTTCAGAAAGCACTCCGCGATCTGCACCTACACCGCCGGGGCCACCGCGTCCGACGTCGAGTCGTCCCCACGGGGCGTGTGGCACCTCGCCGTCCTGGCCACCGCACACAACGGCACGACGACGTTGAACACCAAGGCGGCCGACTACGTCGTCAGGTGATCCGAACACGCCCGCATCCGCGGCTCAGATGACGAGGTGTTCGCATTCGACTGCGTGGCAGGCGACACGGATGGCGGCAACTGTACGCGGACAGTGGACTGCCTCACGGCGAGTCTGAACAACGACATGCGGCGTTCGGCCGCGTCGCCGCGACGGGACCATGGACCGCGCGCACCGGCCTCGACGCCGTGCTGTGCTGCCGGCGCGTCCGCTGCTCCGTCAAGGAGGAGCGGACCGACTGCACCGACGGCGCTCTGCGCAGGTCTTCCGGGCTCTGGCCCAAGTCTCGACACCAGGCAGGCCCGATCGTCATCGACCACGAGGACGCACTCGACACCCAGACGGGCCGGGAACGCCACATACTGCGCCGGGCCGAACGCGGAAACGACTCCTGAGCCCATGTCCACAAGCCTTCGGCCGGGGCGGCACGCCCGTCCCGAACGAGGCATGGCGGGCTCAACATGACCATGCGGAACCATGCGCCCCCGGGACGTCACCGGGAGGTCGCGCGCTTCCAGCGGACCGCCCCGCACGCTCAGGGCTTGCAGATCATTTGTCCTGATTCTGTTGTCGGGCGCGCTGGTTTGGTCGAGGACTCGCGCCTGTAGGGCTGCGAGGGCGGTGGGTGGCCTCGTCGCGGGTGTGGGGTGGCGATGCTGTGTGCCTAGAGGGCGTCAAGTTGTTGCCGGGACCCGCCGGTCAGGGCGGGATCGGACAGCAGGGCCTGGTCCCACCGCGGGGCCGGCGCCTGCGGAGCCCGGGCCCCGGGACGGCGGGGCGGGCCTGCGGGTGCAGGGCATGGTTCACGCGCAGGTGTCACCGGCTGTTCCGGCGGTCGGCGAAGCCGACTGCCGCTTCGGTCTCGGTTGGCGTGTCAGGCGGCGGACTGCTGGTGCAGGCTGTGGGCGACCGTCCGGAAAAGGTGCAGGTTCGTGATGTCCTTGGCCAGATGGTTGGACCACAGAACGGGGTGGCCCGATGAGTCGGTGGTCATGATGCGGACCAGGCCACCCGCAACCTGGACCTCCCGGACCCTCGTCCAGGGCATGCTCCCCTTTCCGGCGGCGTACACGGCGGTGTGGGACAGCGAAAGTGGTCCGAAGGGGACCTTGCCACCCTCGCGAAGCGTCTTCAGCACGGCCCCTCCTTGCGCGCTGGCCACCGCGTCCTGCATCCGGGGACCCCAGACGTCGGGATTCTCGTAGAACTCCGTGATCCGCACCGACTTCTGGCCGGGGGCGCTTGCTGAGTAGACGTATTTGGTGGGCGCGGGGATGCCGTTGATGATCAGCTGGGTGATCTTCTGCTGGAGCTGCAGGGTGTCCCAGCGCAGGGTGACCGGCTCGCCGCCGGACGGCGGATGCACGACCAGCCCCTCCTCGAAGAGGTACAGCCGCTGGGCGGCCCGACTGCGGTTGAAGTCGGGCAGACGGCGCATCTGGAACCAGTAGTAGAGCAGACCGGGCAGGATGAACATCGACGTCAGCATGAAGCAGTTGAAGACATGGAGGGCGAACACCGCCCGACTGAGGCGCTTCGGCGCGAATACGCCCCCGAGCGCCCCCAGCCGATGCCGGGCGGCCAGGTCGGCGACCTCGGGCGACACAGGGAGGAGTGGAGTCATGAGGACGAGCCTGCGAGCCGCGTCGACAGGTGACAACCGTAGATCTACGCAGATCGGTTACGGATTTCCCGCGCGTCGTTATGCCCCGCCTCCGGGCCCGACCAGTTGGTGCAGGGGCAGGATGGTCGGCGCTGCCGCAGCTGTGAGCAGCCGCTCCAACTCGTGAGAATCCGCCCCCGGAAAGTCAGCGCTGGGCGTCAGGCATGGCCCTCGCCGTAGAAGCGCACGTAGTCGATCACCATCGTCGCGGGGGACGGGGTTCCGCTGTTGGGCGGGCCGGGCCAGTCGCCTCCGACGGCCACATTGAGCAGTAGGTGCATGTCCTGCTCGAAGACCCAGTCGCGTGGTGTGGGGAGCTTCGAGGGAGTCAGGGTGAAGTACGGCTTTCCGTCCACGGACCATGTGATGCGTCGTGGCTGCTTGTCCACGGCGTACGTGTGGAACGTCTGCGACGCCTCGGCCGGGAGGGTGAGGGAGCCGCCGATGCCGTTCTCGTTGAAGTAGGTCGGCCCGTGCGCGGTGCCGTACACGGTTCGCGGTTCTCCACCGACGACCTCGCAGATGTCGATCTCACCTTGGGCCGGCCATTCGGCTCCGTTGTCGCCGAGCATCCAGATCGCCGGTAGCAGTCCCGTGCCGGTGGGCAGTTTCGCTCGGATTTCCGCCCGTCCGTGGGTGAGGGCGACCTTTCCCTCGGTGGTCAGACGAGCCGACGTCCAGGTGCAGAACTCCTGTGTGTAGCACGGTAGCCGGGACCCGACGGGGGCGGGCTTCGCCGAGATCTGGAGGTGACCCGCGCCGTCGAGGCTGGAGTTGGCCGGGTCGTCCGTGTAGTACTGCAGTTCGTTGTTGCCCCAGCCCTCGGCGTCCCGGTTGCCGGTTTCGGTGTTCCAGGACCTTTCCGACGGGCGGGCAGCCGCCTCGCCGTCGAACTCCGCGCGCCAGAAGGGCTGTTCCCGGGCCGGAGGTGAGGAGGTTTCCTGAGCGGTGCCGCATCCGCACGGCAGTCCGCTCAGCGCCAGCACGAGTGCCAAGACGGTACGTCGGTTCATCGCGCTGCTCCTGAAAGGTCGTGCGGAAGACGATGAGCAAGGCCCGTTCCACAGCGGTGCGGGACGCCGGCCAGTCACCCGGGTGCCGTGAACTCGACAGTAACGGTACGAGAATTCGATCGAACCCCGGACCGTGCGTACCAGGAGGTAGCGACCGCCGGTGTCCGCCCCTTGGGGCGGAACCCCTGGGCAACAGCTTGCCCGCGAGGGCTGACGCCGTGGTGCGCCACCGCGGCTTGTCGAGGCCTCCCGCATATGGACACCCGCCCGCGGCTGTGTTGTCATGCCACGGGCATCACTTACAACGGCAGAAGTCACAGGGAGGAACCCCCCGGTGCCTTCCCCATCCATCGTCCGTACAGGGTGAGCCGACCTCGCCGGCGCCGCGGAAGGAGCGCGGGTGATAACGATGTCAGTGGAAACTCGCGACGGGCCGATAAGCCCGCTCCAGGACGGAGTTGTCCGTGAGAAGAAGACCAGCGTGGCGCCGGGCGCTCTTCATGCGGCGGCGGATGACGGTCGTCGCGCTCGCCGCCTGCCTGGCGGGGACGACACTGGCGGGGCAGGCCGTCGCGGGACCGGCGGAGCATCCAGCCGGGCACAGGATTCCGGCGGTGACAGCGGGGAACGCGCGCTTCCAGGTGCTGTCGCCGACCTTGATCCGTACCGAGTACGCGCAGAGCGGGCAGTTCACCGACCAGGCCACCTACAACGCCATCGGCCGCAGCGACTTCACGCCGACCTCGTACACGTCGAGCACGACCGACGGGTGGCTGACGCTGAAGACCAGCACGGTGACGCTGCGTTATCAGGTGGGCTCCGGGCCCTTCAACGCGCGGAATCTGTCGGTGCGGTTGAGAGCCGGGGCATCGACGGTGACCGCGACACCGTAGCAACAGATGACGTGCACGGTCGGCGCGTTGTGCGAGGCGGAGAGCCTGTCCTACGGAGGGCTGGGCGTCGCCTCGGATCACACAGGACACACCGGCGCCGGATTCCTGGCCGGCTTCCAGGGGACGGGCAGTTCGCTGACGGCCGATGTCGACGCCGCGACCGCGGGGACCTACGAATTCGACGTCCGGTACGCCAACTCCCTCGCGGGCGACGGAAAGAACGTCACGCGCACCCTCACCCTGACAGTGGACGGTGGTGCGGCCAGGACACTGAGCCTGCCGGTGACCGGCAGTTGGGACACCTGGAGTCTGGCGAACAGCACCGTGCGGCTCGGCGCGGGGCACCATACGATCACGCTGGCCAAGACCGCCGCCGACTCAGGCAATGTCAACGTCGACAGCGTTGCCCTGGTGACCCCGGGTGGCGCCTTCCCGCCGACCTCGACGACCGCGATCACGGACTGCGGGTTCGGCACGAGCTGCGAGGCCGAGGACGACCGGATCGCGGGCTCCGTGAAGGTTGCCACCGACCATGGCTCGTACTCCGGCAACGGCTTCCTCTCCGAACTGAACCAGGGTTCGAGTGTGTCGGTCCACGTGGTCGGTGTGCCCTCCGACGGCACGTACGCCCTCCAGGTGCGCTACGCCAACGCGGTGGGCGGTGACGGCCTGAACCAGACGCGCACGGCCGCGGTGTCCTCCCGCGGCACGACACAGACGCTCTCGCTCCCGGTGACCGGCAGTTGGGACACCTGGCACACCGCTTCGGTGCCCGTGCCACTGAAGGCCGACGCCAACGACATCAGCCTCGGCTGCCCGGCGGCGGCAAGCTGCCACATCAACCTCGACACGGTGTCCGTGACGGCTTCCGGCGCCGAAGCTCCGCAGCCGCATCTGACCCTGGGCGGCTACCGGCGCAGCCTGGACGGACTGAACGGCGACAACGGCGACCCGACCACCACACCCGGCCTGCTCCACGCGGACGGCTGGTATCTGCTGGACGACACCACGTCCGCGCTGTACGACACCGCCACCAAGAAGGTCACGCAGCGGCCGTCCCACAGCGGCACGCCCTACCAGGACGGCTATGTCTTCGGCTACGGCCACGACTACAAGAAGGCCCTGACCGACCTGGCCACCCTGACCGGCCCGCCGAAGCTGCTGCCCGAATGGGCGTACGGCACCTGGTACTCGGAGTACATCGACCGGACGGCCGCCGACTACGAGAACACGATCCTGCCCGCGTTCCGTTCCGAAGGCGTCCCGCTGGACGTGCTGGTGACCGACACCGACTTCAAGTCGCCCAACACCTGGAGCGGTTGGGAGATGGACCCTGCCAAATTCCCCGACCCCAGGGCCTTCTTCGACTGGTCCGCCTCGCAGGGCCTGCACAACACACTCAACACCCACCCGAGCATCCTGGCCTCCGACCCGCAGTTCGCGCAGGCCATGGCGACCGCCAAGGGCAAGCTGACGAAAGGCGGATGCGCGTCCGCCGCGAGCGCCGGCGGCGACTGCTACACCTTCGACTTCGGCGACCCCGACCAGCTCAAGTCGTACATGGATCTGCACCGGACCCTGGACGGCCAAGGCAACGACTTCTGGTGGCTCGACTGGTGCTGCGACAACTCCCAGTCGTCAGTGCCGGGCGTCACGCCGGACGCGTGGATCAACCAGCAGTACGCCGCCGACGCCGACCGGGCGATCGGCCGCGGCTTCGTCGTCTCCCGTGCCTACGGCTCGCTCCAGGCCGGTGGCTACAGCGGCCAGCAGGGGCTGCCGACCGGGCCGTGGGCCGACAAGCGCACCACCGTGCACTTCACCGGGGACACCTCGTCCACCTGGGGCACGCTGCGCTCCGAAGTGGGTTACACACCGGGCGAGTCGGCAGCCACCGGCATGTCAGCCGTCAGCCACGACATCGGCGGCCACAACGACATGACGGGGCTGACCGGTTCGGAGACGTACACCGACGGCGGCAGCACCCACACCACACACAGGCTGCCCGACGACCTCTACGCCCGCTGGGTGCAGTTCGGCACCTTCCAGCCGATCGACCGCCTGCACAGCAACCACAGCGACCGGCTGCCCTGGCAGTACGGCACCAGGGCCCGGCAGTCGGCCGACACGTTCCTCAACCTCCGCGAGAACCTCGTGCCTCACACGTACTCGCTCGCGCAGGAGGCGGCCACGACCGGTGTCCCCGTGGTCCGCGCCACGTATCTGGAGTATCCGGACGAGCCGCAGGCCTACGCCACCGCGGACAGCGAGTACTTCTACGGCTCGGACATGCTCGTGGCGCCCGTGACCACGCCCGGCAGTACGGCCACGACGTCGGTGTGGTTCCCGCCCGGCCAGTGGACCGACTACTTCACCGGTGAGACCTACACCGGAGGCACCACGCAGAACATCACCGCCGGCCTCGACCGGATGCCGGTGTTCATCAGGGCGGGCGCCACCATCCCGACCCGGACGAACAATGCCACCAGCAATGACAACGCGCCGCTGACCAAGGCCACGCTCACCGTCGCGACCGGCGCCGACGGCACCTCATCCCTGTACGAGGACGACGGCACCACCTCCGGCCCCGGGCACAGCGCCACCACGAAGATCCAGTACCGCGAGAGCGGCTCCCGGCGCACCGTCACCATCGGGCCGGCCACGGGCTCCTTCCACGGCCAGGTCACGAGTCGGCAATGGACGGTGACGCTGCTCGGCGTGACCTCGCCCAGCAGCATCTGCGTCGGGAGCACGTGGCTGTCGCCGAACGCGTCGCACTACGACAGCGCGGCCCACACGCTCACCGTTACGCTGCCGCCGCGCAGCGTGCACACGCCGGTGACCATCGGCTACCGCTGACGAGGCGCCGTACGACGGGCCTGCGCGCACCCGCGCGCAGGCCCGCCCACGTGTCGGCTGTCGCGGTCTCCGCACGGTTCGGCGAAGCGCGGGGCCCAACGCTGCGGCCCGAGAGGATCCCCCCGACGCGCGGCGTGACCCGAACGCTTACCGTCTCCGGCCGAGCACGAGACGGTCAGAGGCGCTGACATGGCGGGCCGTCGACGCGGTCGACCGACGACGCCGGCCACGGCCGGGACCCTGGCGTTCGGGGAGACGCCGCTGATCTCGGTGACCGGCGGAACCTCGCACCGGGACCGTCGGGGCAGGCGCATGAGATGGGGCCGTAGCCCGAGCCCTATATTGGCCAACGACCGTACTTCGGGGAGGGCGAGCGGTTTTGCCGTCAGGCAGGACGACGCGGCGAAGGGCCATGGCCGTCATGATCAGCGCCCTCGCCGTGTTGTGCCTCGGCGCGTGCGGGACACAGTTGGCCGGTGAAGGAGACGACGGGTCACCGTCGTCGGCGCAGACCGAGCCGATCCCGTGGACCACGATGGAGCCGTCCGCGGTCACTGGTGTCCGTCTCGGTGACGACGGCCGCACACTGCTCCTCGACGCGCAGGTACCCAGTGGCGCCATCGCGTGCGTGCACAAGCTGAAGGCAGTGCTCACCGATCCCATGTCGGATCTCGTACGGGTGCAGGTCACCTACACCTCCCCAGCCGGCGACAGGGCTTCCGGGTGCACGAAGGAGGGCACAGCCACGGCGCGGGTCCACCTCCCTGAGCCGTTGGGCGACCGGGACGTAATCGTCGACAACTACACGCGGTTCACCGCCGACGGAGCCGATCCGCCCGCGCTGCGACTGTGCGGGAAGCGGGGTTGCACGCCGGCGGCCACCGGTTGCACCGCCGCCTCCTACGATCAGGCGTTGATGGCGGTCGACGCTCCGAACCATACGTACCGGGACTCGGAGAACTGCGACGGGAAGTGGCTGGTGCTGGACTTCTCCTGGCGCACGGGACCGGCTTGCGGCGACTCGACGGACCCGGCCTGCTCGTCCCGGCTGGGCGACCGCTGGTTCTTCCGGGCGAAGAAGTCGGGCTGGGAGCCGATCGCCGAGGGCGCGGCCGGAGGTTGTCGGGACGTTCAGCACAGGGAACCTGACTTCCCCACCTCGTTGTGCGCGTCGCTGGCTCCACTGTCCTCCGAGCTGCATCCGAGTCACTCTCCGGCGTCCGCCTCCCCGACCACTGGTCTGCGCTCCCCTGCGACGACCACACCCTGACCTGTGCGACGAGCTGACTCCCAGGGGACATGGCTCTGTCCGGGCGCTCCGACCGAAGAACCCGGGGGGTCTGAAGTCGAAGCGGTGTTCCATTTGTGCCGGATGGCGGGTTAGGGTCACGTACCGCAAGGATCTTGTACGGAGGTGCCCGGTATGGAGAACAGTGCGCCCGCACGCCGGGGTCGTCCCCCGGGCCCACGCGGCGCTGAGGGTCAGCTGACGAGTCGGCAGGAGGCCATCGTCCGCTGCATCACCGAGGCGGTGGAGCGGCAGGGCTACCCGCCGTCGATGCGGGAGATCGGTCAGGCCGTCCAGCTGGCCAGCACGTCCTCGGTCGCCCACCAGCTGATGGCGCTGGAGAGCAAAGGCGTCCTGTACCGGGACCCGCACCGCCCCCGCGCCTACCGGGTCCGCCCCTCGTGGACGCCCGACCTGAAGCACAGGAGCGGGACGCCGGTCGAGGTGCCGCTCGTCGGGCGCATCGCCGCCGGCGCACCCCTGCTCGCGGAGGAGATGGTCGAAGACGTCTACTCCCTGCCGCGGCAGGTCGTGGGCGAAGGCGATCTGTTCGCCCTGACGGTCTCCGGCGACAGCATGATCGACGCCGCCATCTGTGACGGCGACATCGTGACCGTACGGCGCCAGGACAGCGCCGACCACGGCGACATCGTCGCCGCGCTGCTGGAGGACGAAGCCACCGTGAAGGTGCTGAGCCGACAGGACGGACAGGTGTGGCTGATGCCCCGCAACTCCGCCTACACGCCGATCGCCGGCGACCAGGCGCAGATCCTCGGCAAGGTCGTCGGCGTCCTGCGCCTGCTCTAAGGGCTGTCCCGCACTTCCTGGTGGATCAGCGCGCGGCGTCGGATGCGGTGCATCGCAAGGCGGAGGGTCGTCCTCATACTGGGCGTGTTCGGGCGATCCGACAACGCGGCGAGGTGCCGTGGCTGTCGTCGTGCGCCCGCCGGGAATTGCGGGACAGCCCTTGGAGAGGGCCGGGCCGCAAAAGACGTCGGAGAATGGACGGCGGCACACCGAAGACCCGCCCTGTGCAACGCCGTCGAGCTGAAGTCACCTTCTCCCACGGCGAGGGCTGGGCGGCCGCGTGCGGGCGGCGCTGGTCGGCGTGGCGTCGGGGCCGCGGAGCACACCGAGGACGTCGCGCAGATCGGTGAGAGCCTCGACGGACGTCGTGCGCAGCAGTCCGAGGCGTTCGGCGACCGGTGCGGGCAGCGTGTCGTTCCTGGGACACCGGTGTGCAGGGCGATCGGGCTCAGCCGGTGGGCCAGTACGTCGTGCATCTCCGCGGCGACACGGGACCGCTCCGCGATGCGGGCCGCCTCCTCGCGCAGCTGCGCCTCGACGCGCAGATGTTCCACGTCGGCGGCCAGTGGCTGGAGCAGGCGGCGCCGGCTGCCCAGCCACAGTCCGACGAGCACGGCCAGAACCGGCAGGAGCACCGTGGACGCGTAGGACTGGCCCGTCCACAGGGAGCCTGGCCCGGTAGCTGAGCAGGTTGGCGCTCAGCGCGGCGACGGCACATCCCACCGCGTGGGCCAGCCGCAGGAGCAGCCCGCCTGCCGCGAACGCCGCCACGGCGACCATCGCCATCAATGGCACGGGTTCCGGACGAGTGACGTGCTCCAGCTGCCGGCCGTGCCAGAAGAAGTAGGCCCGAGCGGTGAGTTGTACGAGGGTGACGCCGGGGGCCGGCCCGGACCGGGCGGGAAGGTTTCGGTGCACCAGCCGGGGAGCCGGTCTTCGTGCGCGGGTTCCTGAACCCTCTGTGGACGCGGGCGGGCGTGAGCCTGGTCGGCGGGGTCGGCTTCTCCCGGGTCTAGGCTGGCGCGGTGACTGATGAGCAGGAGCGGGTGCAGCCGTCGGGAGTATGGGCCACGGCGGTGGGGGTGGCCCGGGTGCGGGCGCTGGAGACCGAGCGGGAGAACGCGCTGTTCCGCGACCCACTGGCACAGGCTTTCGCCACCGCCGGCGGCCTATGGCCCTCCTCGCCGCTGCCCGATGACGAAGCCGCGCGCCGCCGCCGGCTGGCCGTGTCGTTCTCCATCGTCATCAGGACGACGTTCCTCGACGACCTGTTGCGGCAGGCCTCCGCGTCCGGCGTCCGGCAGGTCGTGCTGCTGGGAGCCGGCATGGACAGCCGGGCCTTCCGGATGGACTGGCCCGAGGGCACCCGGCTGTTCGAGGTCGACACCGCCGCACCACTGGACTTCAAGGCTTCGGTGCTGCGCCAGGAGCGGGCCGTCGCACGCTGCGAGCGGATCACCGTCCCGGTGGATCTGTGTGAGGACTGGCCAGGCGCGCTGGCCGCCGCAGGGCACGACCCGGCGGTGCCGACCGTGTGGATCGCCGAAGGACTGCTGATCTATCTGCCCGAGGACGCGGTGGAGCTGCTGCTGGCCCGGATCAGCGCGCAGTCGGCGGCAGGCAGCCGGATGGGGCTGACGTTGGGCTCGCGCGGCGTGATCGAGCGCTTCGGCGCGGACGCCGTGCCGGGATCGGCGGCGTCCATGTGGGTCTCGGAGATGCCCGACGACCCGGTGGGCTGGCTGGCCGGGCACGGCTGGGAGGCCGGCAGCCACACGCTGCGCGAGTGCGCTGCCGCCTACGGCCGCCCGATCAGCACACCGCCGCAGCGCGAGGAGCGGCCCGGCGGACTGATCTCGGCGGTCCGCGGGTAGAGCGCCTCCCGGTTCCCACCGGTCATGCGCGCACTGTCGCCTACGTTCCCTTCACCGGCCGCGGCTCGTCGGGATACTTCGCCACCGGCGGGCGTCCGGTCCCCGAGTACGGCTCGGCCAACGGCACCTCGTCGGCGCTCCGGGCCGACATGGGGGCGGAGGTCCCCACCACGTAGTCCAGGCCGCGCTCCTGCAGTCCGTGCCGGAAGGCGGCACGTCGCCGTAGCCGGCGTCCGCGAGGGCCAGCGGCACCTCCAGTCCCCGGGGGCGGATCTCGTCGAGCACGTCCAGGGCCGGCTGTCACTTCTCCACGTGCCCGACATCGTCCGGGATGCCGCAGGCGGTGCGGCGGGCGATCTTGTCCGCATCGGCCTTCGGCGAGGGGGGTGTGCGTCCTGGCCGGCTCCAGATACGTGCAGCGCTGGTCGGCAGGCCACCCGCCGCTGATTGGCCCTCGTCCCGAAAGGGCGCGTCGGGGAGACTGCGAAGCCGGTGCCGTACTTGAGGAGTCGTGATGCAGGTAGCAGTGGTCACCTTCGACGGGTTCAACGAACTCGACAGCTTCATCGCTTCTGCGCTGATCAACCGATGCCGCAAGGACGGTCTGGAAGCCTTCATCACGACGCCGACGCCGGTGGTCACGTCGATGAACGGCGTCGAGGTGACGGGGCAGCGCCCCATGGGGTTCGTCACCGACGCCGACGTCGTACTGATCGGCAGCGGGGTGAAGGCACGAGAAGTGGTCGCCGACGACCAGATGATCGCCAAGCTGCGGCTGGACCCTTCGCGCCAGTTGATCGGCGCCCAGTGCTCCGGCGCGCTGGTACTCGCCCGACTGGGTTTGCTGGATGGCATGCCGGTCTGCACGGACATGAAGACACGGCCCTTTGTCGAGGCTCGCGGCATGACTGTGCTCGACGAGCCGTTGCACGCGGAGGGGAACATCGCTACGGCGGGCGGTTGCCTCGCGTCCCAGTACCTTGCCGCCTGGGTGATCACCCGCACGCTCGGGAAGGACGCCGCGCGGGACGTCCTCGACTACGTGGCTCCGGTCGGCGAAAACCAGGAGACGGTCGAGCGCGCCATGCGAGCGCTGCACTCGGCAGAGGTCGCACTGCGCTGACGTCCGTAACCAATCTCTCCCGGAGCGCTCCGAAGGGGGATTGCGTGAGCCAGTCAGCGCCGTCGGCTGGTGTGATCACGGCACGAGCCCCCTGGCGGCCGCGACATCGGCTGTTGCGGGAGGTATCGATCCGGGCGTTCGGCAGGGAGGGACGCCTGTCGCCGTACGGCCCACCACCCATGGCAGTCACCACCCATGGCAGTCAAGCCCATTTTCGCGCCCGGCCGGGGCGCCATCCGGTACGGATCTCGGGCGCATCCTTCACTTCGCTCACATCGCCTACCCATCGCGGCGCTCCGCGATTCGGCGAGCGGGAAAAGCGGCACGCACCCGGCAGCCGGGGGTGACGGTGCCCGCTGGCCTGCGCGGCTGCGAGACGAGGCGCATGCCTGGCGGCGGGGCGGACCGCTTCACTCACGGAAAGGCGTGGGTGCTGGGTTCCCGAAGGACGGCAGAGCGGCGCAGCGTCGTCACCGGCGCGACCGAGGCCGGGCCGCACGAACCGCCTGTCTCAGGGCAGTGGGATCTCAGCCCGGACCCGTTTACCTGCCGGGTGGGTGTCCACGCTGAGGCGGTGGCTTACGGCCTGGACGATCCTGAGGCCCTGTCCGCCGATGCCGCGACGGTCAGGGGTCTTGGAAAAGGGCGGGCGGCGCGAGGTGTCCCAGACTGTGACCCGGGCCAGGCGTCCGGCTGCGGACCGGTCGAGTTCCAGATGCAGGCCGCAGGGGCCCGGCGCGTGCTGGCGGGCGTTGGTCACCAGCTCGCTGACGACCAGTTGGACCGTCTCGGTGGCGCGGGCCGTGGGTTTGTCCCGGCCTGCGGAGCCGGCTTCGTCAAGGAACGCGCGGGCCGCCTGACGGGCTTCCTCGGTGGTTACCGCACCGTCGTGCCAGGTAAGGCGCCGGGGTAGCGGATCGCGGTGTTCCGGGCCTGTGCCCCCATCCGGTCGGCCTGCTGTCGTGGGCGGGATGGTCATGCGTGGTACCCCATTTCGTGGATCAGAGCGGCACGTCCGGTACCTCATGTGCGCGCCCGTGCTCCGGCGTCTACCCGCTTCGACAGCGGGTAGGCCCACCCGGTTTCGCGGCCGGACAAGCAACTGCTGCGCAAGGAGAGGCTGCTCCTTGACGCGGATGTCGACGTACGCCTGCGGTGCTCAGCCGAGTACGGATAAACGGACTCTGTCGGTGTTCTGGGTCCTGCCGAACGCGGTCGCCTACGCCAACAACCTCGCTATCCACCACCACCTCGCAGCCGTCGTCGAAGTCCACACCTCAGCGAGGAGCTGCGGGCACGGCGCGAGCGGCAGGTACCGGCGAAAGACAGGACTGTCAGTCGTGGACCACGTGATTCAATGACGGCATGGTGGAGGACAGCACAGTGCTGGGACCGCTGGAACTGACGGGTGGCCATTGGGGAGTTGGGGACGCCGCACGAGTCGATGCCCACTGGGTGGAGTTCCGCCCGGAGGGGCTGTACCAGCACGAGCCGGACTCCGAGGGACGGTTGATCCCGTGGGCCAGGATCATGACTGGCATCCAGATCACCTGGGGCAAGCACTCCTGGAACACCAACAGCAGGGGCGTGTACACGTTGAGGGGAATGGTTGCCGGGCGTGGCGGCGGCTGGATGGGCATGACGCTGCGCCACCCGTACGAGGACTGCCAGCTGCGCTTCGACCAGCATGCGCGCCCCTACCGGGCGGTGGACACCCTCCGGCTGGAGTATCTGCTGCGCCAGCTCATCGATGAGGGAAAGCTGCATCTCCTCGGCGACCCGGCATGGGTGCGTCATGCCGTGGCGTACCTGGGTGGCGGGAAGAACCGCTGGGTTACGTACCGGTCGCTGCGGCGGATCGCGGCGCAGGCCCTGGCGGCGGCCGGCTCGGGCAGTTCCTGACGGCCCGTGACCGCCACCGGCGCCTGGTCTGTCCGGTCAGGTAAGTGGCACAAGGGGAGAGAGATCTGTGATGACGGCCGACTCACGACACGTCCCGGAAACCATCGCGACCGAACGTCTGGTCCTGCGGCTGTTCGCACCCGGTGACGTTGATGACCGGTACGCCTACCAGTCACTGCCGGAGGTAGCGCGCTACCTCTACCGCCCGCCGCTCACCCGCGAGGCCTGCGCCGAGTCCACCGCCGCACACATCGGCGGGACCAGCTGGAAGGCCGATGGTGACGTGCTCCTGATGGCCGTGTGCCGGGCAGACGAGCCAGGTGTCGTCGGCGAAGTCGTCCTCACCCTGCGCAGTGCGGCCGCCCGGCAGGCCGAGATCGGCTGGATCTTCAACCCGCGGTACGCCGGACATGGCTACGCCACCGAAGCGGCACGCGCCCTGGTCTGCCTGGCCTTCGACCGGTTGGAAGTCCATAGAGTCTTCGCCCGGCTCGATGTCTGCAACACGGCGTCGGTGCGTGTGTGCGAGCGCCTGGGCATGCGCCGCGAGGCGCACCTGGTCGACAACGACCTCGACGGGGACCGTTGGGGCAGCGAGTACGTCTACGCGATGCTCGACCACGATCGGAAGGACTGAACCCCACCTGGCAGGGACAGCTGTGTCAGCTACATCGCCGGGTGGTGCGTCCATGGCCGACTTCCGGCGTAGGCCCGGCGTGACGTACGGTGCGGATGCGCGACGGCTCGGGCCGAGCGGGGCGGGGGAGAAGGTGTGAACGAGCAGTCCAGCGGTCACGGCGCTGTCGCGGATGTCCGGACGCCGGCCGGCGAGATGGTGGTGGTGGAGGACCTGCGCCGCACCTACGGCAGCGGCGACACCGCGGTCCACGCCCTGCGCGGTGTCTCGTTCAGCGTTCCGCGCGGCGAACTCGTAGCCCTCAGAGGCCGTTCCGGCTCCGGCAAGACCACCGTGCTCAACCTGGTCGGTGGCCTCGACACTCCGGACGGTGGCCGGATCATCCTCGACGGCACCGACCTGGCCGGTCTGGGCGACGACGACCTGCTGGCGCTGCGCCGCGACCGCATCGGCTTCGTCTTCCAGTCCTTCGGCCTCATCCCGATTCTGACCGCCGCCGAGAACGTCGGAGTCCCGTTGCGCCTGCGGAAGGTCCCGGCCCGTGACCGCGAGGCCCGCGTCGACCTCCTGCTCTCCCTGGTCGGCCTCTCCGACCATGCCCACCAGCGTCCCGGCGAGCTGTCCGGTGGCCAGCAGCAGCGGGTCGCGATCGCCCGCGCGCTCGCCAACAACCCGGGCCTGATCATCGCCGACGAACCCACCGGCCAGCTCGACGCCGACACCGCTCTCGCCGTGATGGACCTGCTGCGCGCCGTCGTGCGCAGCGAATCCGTCACCGCCCTCGTCGCCACCCACGACACTCAACTCCTCGCGCTGGCCGACCGCGTGCTCGAACTCCGAGACGGCCACATCATCGACGACCTGTGACGGCACCGCCCAACGACCGGCGGGCGGTCCCTGACCGTTTCCAACGCTCCGTAAGGCGCGAGGTGTACCGCTCGTCACGCCTGTCGCCCGTCGCAGGCGGCGCGCCGCCTGACCGTCGGGGACGGATGGCCTTCCCTGCCGGGACCTCACCGCGCTGCATTACCCTGGCGGCTGTCCGACAGCGTTATCCGTAGACTTGAACTCCTCGGGGGACCGCGTGGCAGGGCACGAACGGCCGGTCGGGGCACCGGACTTGGACGAGCTGCGACGTCGGGCCGCAGCCGCCGCGCCGCAACGCGAGGAGGGGCTGGTCGTCTGCGAGAACCTGGTGCGGATCTACCAGACCGAGGGTGTCGAGGTGCAGGCCCTCCAGGGTCTGGACCTGGTCGTGGCCCAGGGTGAGATGATCGCGGTGATCGGGGCCTCCGGCTCCGGCAAGTCCACCCTGCTGGGCATACTCTCCGGCCAGGACGTGCCCACCGCGGGTGCCGCCGAGGTCGCCGGACACGACCTGCTGGCGATGAAGCGCCGCGACCGGCTCAGGTACCGGCGCGAGATCGCAGGGTTCGTCTGGCAGCAGACGTCCCGCAACCTGCTGCCCTACCTTTCGGCCGCGGAGAACGTGATGCTCCCGATGACCTACACCGGGATCAAGCGCTCCCAGCGCCGGGCCCGGGCAGAGGAACTGCTCGACCTGCTGTCCGTCGGCCACTGCCGGGACCGCACCCCCGACACGCTCTCCGGCGGCGAGCAGCAGCGGGTCGCGGTGGCCGTTGCGAACGCCAACGCGCCCCGGGTGCTGTTCGCCGACGAACCCACCGGCGAACTCGACACCGCCACCAGCGACGAGGTGTTCGCCGCACTGCGCCGGGCCAACGAGGAGTTGGGTGTCACGGTGGTCGTGGTCACCCACGACGCGCTGGTGTCCGAGCAGGTCCAGCGAACCGTGGGGATTCGCAACGGCCGTACCTCGACCGAGGTGCTGCGCCGGGTCGCCACCGGCGAGGACGGGGTCGAGGTGCTCACCGCCGAGGAGTACGCGGTACTGGACGGCAGCGGACGGCTGCAACTGCCGGGCGAGTTCACCGAGCGCCTGCACCTGCGCAGGCGCGTGCGGCTGGCTCTGGAAAGCGACCACATCGGCGTATGGCCCGACGCGGCCGCGCGGCGGGCGAAGTCCGCCGCGGAGGACGTGAAGGACGTGAAGGACGCCCAGGAGGCGCAGGACGTGAAGGAAGCGGAGGAAGCGGAGGACGCGCCGAGCACCGGCCCGAACGCCGAGAGCTCCGAGTCCGCTGAGATCGCCGAGAGCCCCGAGCGTACGAGGTAAGCGGATCGCCCGGTGGCTGCACCGGACAGCCACCGTGTGCGCACTGCGGAGCCTTCACGGGAGGCGCAGTACGGCCCCCAGGCTGCGCCGGCGGGCGAAGACGGTCTCGGTGGCCGCGGCGGCCAGGATCAGCGTGGTGACGCCGGCGACGAGGGCGAGGGTCAGCGAGTAGTCGGTCCGCAGAGCCGGTTGGGCCGGTCCGCCGGTGAACTGCCGCAGGTCCAGCGTCCCGGCCATGAGCTGCGGTACGAGCAGGCCGAGCAGCGTGCCGCCCACCGCCGAGGCCACGGCCAGCGGCAGCAGTTGCAGGAAGTGCACCGCTCCGGCCTGCTTGCTGCCGAGGCCGAGCGTGCGCAGGAACGAGGTGGTGCGGCTGCGCTCGTGGGAGGTGAGGCTCAGTTCCAGTGCGAGCGCGAGCAGGCCGGAGAGCGCGGCCGCGACCGAGGCGATGGTGTAGATCGTGCCGAGGCCCTGCGTCAGGCCGTCCGCTCGCAGGGTGCTCAGCGTCTCGGAGCGGACGCGGATCCGGGCCAGCGGCCCGAGCACCCTGGCCGCCGTCGAGCGCAGTGCCGCGGGCTCGGCGGCGGCGCGACCGTCGCCCTTGAGGAGCAGGACGGTGCTCCCCGAGGGCTGCTGGGCCATCAGGTGCTCGGCGGTGGCGGTGGTGATCAGCATCGGCGTCCCGGCCGGGATCCGCGCCGTGACCGGCCCGAGGAGGGGGTCGTGCAGTTCCGCGGCGGTGAGGGTGCCGACCGGTTTGAGGACCAGGTTCACCGGCGGCTGCCCCTGGGTGACGACGGTGGTCGTGAGGTTGCCGGTGCGCTCTCTCGCCCGCAGATCGGGGGAGAGGAAGGACGGCAGGGGGACGCTCGCGTCGGTCCGGGCTCCGGGCGGGGTGGCCAGCCCCGACAACAGGGTGCCGGCCAGCGGCGACTTCGGGGCGATGGCGGCCAGTTGTCGGGGATCCACTGTGATCACGGCGACCTGGCGGATCACCGCGCCGTCGGCCTGTCCCGCCATGTCGAAGGTGCGCAGCTGCTGGAGGGCGGTCCGTATTCCGGTGCTGGCGCCGGGCCCCGGTGCGGTGGTCGCGGCTGCGGAGGAGGTGCCGGTCCCGGCCACCGTCGCGCTCGCGTCGGCGCCGGTCGTCCAGGCCGCGCCCTCGGCCAGGCCGTCGCCGATCGTACGCTGCACGAGGCCGCCGAACACGGCCGTGCCCAGGGTCAGGACCAGGACGAACAGGGCCAGCCCGGTCGCCGGGGCGTCGTGAGCGGCCCGGGCTGCCCCGATGAAGCCCACCGTTCCCCGGCCGCGCCGGGCCTGCCGCAGCGCCAGGCGCAGAACGAAAGGACAGATCCGCAACAGGATCATGACGACGGCCAGCGCCACCAGCACCGGCACCGCCCCCAGGATCCCGTCGGGGCCCTGCGAGCGCAGCACGACCACGCCTGCCGCTGCCGCGAGCAGCACGGTGAACTCCAGGACCAGACGCCGACCGACGGCGGTGTGCCGGCGCGAGCGTCGCGGACGGCCGGGCCTACGCGGCTCGCGGACCGCGAGCCAGGTCATCAACGGCACCGTCAGCAGCACCACCGCGGCGGCGACGGCGGCGGGCACAGGCTGCGGCGATCCCGACGTGCCCGTAGGAGCGAGAGCTCGTCCGGCGGCCCAGCCGAGCAGGGCGGCACCCAGCACCGCCGGCCAGGCCACCGCGCATCGCAGCAGCACCAGCCGGGTAGGGGACGCGCCCCGCGCACGTTGCAACCGCAGGTGTGCCCGCCTCCGGCGCAGCAGCAGCCGTACCGCGACGGTGACGGTGGCCAGCGCGACCGCGGCGAGCGCGTCGACGGCGAACTTTGCCAGCGCCCTGGCCTGATGGTCCTGGGCGGTGAAGGTGGCGAGCAGCGGCGTCAGGGAGTCGGTCACCAGCAGGGGCCCGGTGGCCTGGCCGACCACGTGGCAGCCGATGTCGCCGGTGACCGAGTCGATTCCCTGGCACAGGGCGGCGCTCAGGTCCGCGCCGTAGTGGGACAGTGGCCCGGTCAGTGCGCGGGCCTGGTCGAGCGCTGCCCCCGACAGGTCGGCGCGCAACTGCCAGGTCACCTGCGGGCCGCCCACCCCGGCAGCGGCCAGCAGGTCGGCGGCGTCGAGGCCGACGAGGCCGCGGACGGCGAGCACGGTGCCGGCGGAGTGCTCCGCCGGGTAGCGCGACGGCTGGTCCAACGTCTCGCGGCCGTTCCAGAAACCGTCGGCCGCTGCCGTCGTGCGGTACACGCCGCTCACCGTCAGCGCCGCGCGGGGCGGTGCCTGCTGTGCCTGGGGTGTCGTGGCGAACTCCAGAGTCAGCCGACTGCCGGTCCGGACGCCCAGCGCCCGCGCGGTGGTCTGCGACAGCCCGATCTGGGGCGCGGTGCCCAGCGGTGTGTGGTCGGCCGGCGCGCGACCGCTGACGTAGTGCAGATGGGTTCGCGCGGAGGGCAGGTAGCCGACCGTCAGCTTCGTGCTGGTGATCGCCGGCCCCGGCGGCCGCGGCGAGACCAGGGACGCCGGGTTGTAGTCGTAGCTGCCGCCGCTGGAGGTCAGGTGCCGCGCGGCGGGGCCGCTGAGCTGCTCGGTGAGGGTGCGGTCGGCGCCGAGCAGGGTGGCCATGTCGACGGAGGGCGGCGAGGTGTCGAAGACCTCCGCTGTGGTGCTCAGGCTGATCAGGGGCGCTTGGGCCTGCGCGGCGTCGACGCGCTGCCGCAGTGCCCGGTCCTCCTGGCGGCCCGCGAGGGCGGGGGCCCAGGCGCACAGCGCCGTCAGGACCAGGACCAGCACCGCCAGGCAGGCCAGCGCCGGCAGGTCGCCGCGGGTCTCCTTGCGTATCAGGCGCCGCGTCACCGCCGCACCCGAGCCCACGGGTCGCGTCACCGTCCGCCCTTTCCGGTCCTGTCCGGCAGCCCGGCTCAACGGTCTTCCCCCGCTCGCAGGACGCGTACCAGGTCCACCCGGGCCAGCAGGCGGGCCAGTGCCAGCACGGTGGCGCTGACGGCCACGGCGGTCGCCACCGCGGTCAGTGCCACGGTGCCCCAGGGGATGACCTGCGGCAGCGGCGGATAGGGGGCCTGTCCGCTGTCGTCGACGGTGACCAGCGGCAGCACAGCCGATGCCAGGGCCATACCCATCAAGGCTCCCGGGACCACCGCGAACAGGGCCAGACCCAGTTGCTCGGCGACCAGCAGCGCGGACAGGCTCCTGGGGCGGACGCCGATCGCCCGCAGCAGGGCGAACTCCTTGCCGCGCTGCCGGGTGGAGACCACCGCGTGCACGGTAAAGGCGATGACAGCGAAACCGGGAGCCAGATACCGGACCAGTTCCAGTACTCGGCGCAGCCCGCTGCGGAACGGGTCGGCTTGCAGGGACACGGTGGTGCGCGCCGCGGTGGTGACGCGGCCCAGTGCGGGCTGCGCCTCGGCGGCTGCGGCCGTGCGCGCGCTGTCGGTGCTGCTGAGCCACCAGAACGCGGGCCTTTCCTGGCCGACACCGGCCAGCGTTACAGCGGTGGAGAGTTGGCGCTGGTCGGCGATCAGATGCCCCTGTCCTCGGCCCAGTCCGGGCAACTCGTCGACTCGGCCCACGATCTGGGCGGTGACCCGGCCACCGCCCAGATCCAGCGTGGTGGTGCTGCCCACGTTCAGGCGCGCGTCGTGCAGCGCCGAGGCGTCGACGCGTACCCGAAGCGGCGCCGGACCGCCGGCCGGGCCCGCCACGAATCGCACCCGGCGGCCGGCCTCGGTGGCGTAGTCGCTGTCGGCCAGGCCGCCAAAGGCGTCTCCGACTGCCTGGGAGGCGCGGATGCCGGTGCTGACGGTGGTCCGGAGAACCCCGGTGCCGCCGGGGACGATCGAGCACACCCCGGGGATGCCGGGCACGTAACTGCCGGCCGGCTGCCCCTCGCAGGCCCCCTTGGTGGCGTCGGCGGCGTGGGCCGTGCCGTCGGACCAGGTCTGCCCGCCGGGCAGCGGGGCGGCCCAGGTGTCCTGGGTGCCGCGCGCGCCGATCCGGATCAGTTCCAGTTCCAGCCGCGCGGGACGGACGTTGGGCTGCGGCAGGACGCTGACGGCGGTCACCGTCAGGGGATACGCCCGCGGGTGGCCGCCGCTCAGCGCCACGTCGAGTGGGACCACGACGGTGTGTCTGGCTCCGTCGGCGGCGGGCAGGCGGGTCGCCACGGTGCTGACGAGGCCGGACGCGTCCTGCACGGTCAGTTCCAGGCTCGGTGCCGCGCGGTTGCCGTCGCTGCTCAGCCGCTCGTCCAGCAGCAGCGCGGTCGGACGCCCGGGAAGCCGTATCCCGAAAACGACCGGTGACGTGGTGCGGGGAGCGGGCCCGCCGATCGTGCCGACCAGCTCTTCGGTGGCGCCGCCGGGCAGGTTCACCGTCGACCGCGTCACCGGTGTCACGAAGGTCACCGCCGGCAGCGCGCGATAGGCGGCGCCCAGTACGGATGAGGGATAGCCGTCGTCCGCGGACGGGGAGATCCGCACGTCCGCGCCGACGGTGAACGCGGCCTGTTCGGACGCCAGGCCGCCCAGGCAGGCCAGCGCGGTGGTGGCGAAGGCGCTCACCGACACGGCCAGGCACATCAGCACCACCGGTCCCGCGTTGCGCGCGGCCCGCCGGCTCAACTGCCAGCCGGCCAGCGCCGGGACCAGGCCCCGGCTGCGACGGCCGAACGCGTCCAGCAGCAGGGCGGTCAACGGCAGCAGCCGCAGCAGCAGGAGTGCGGCGGCGCCGGCCACGAGGGTCGGTACCAGGACCAGCACCGGGTCGGCGGACGCGCTGCCGGTGCCCACGTCGGCGATCAGCGAGTGGTGCCGCCGCAACTCCAGATATCCCAGGGCCGCGACGGCCAGCAGCGCCACGTCGGCGCCCAGCCGCTGCGCGGCGGCGGCCCGCGCGCCGCGGGCCGGCCGCGACCGCGTCGACGGCAGCACGGGCAGCAGCACCGCCGCGGCGTGCACCAGCAGGGTCAGAGCCACCACCGCCCACGCGTCGGTGCCCCGGCTGCCGGGGTGCAGCAGCCCGGCCAGGAAGGGCGCCGCGCCGGCGGCCGGGATGCCGGTGAGCGCCCACTCGGCCGCCGCGCCGCGCAGCAACCGAAGGGTGCCGGCGCCTCTGGCCTGCTGGAGCGCCAGATCGTCGCGCCGCCGCACGGTCAACTGGCGGGCCGCCAGCACCAGGGTCGCCAGGGCGAGGACCGCCAGCAGCACGCTCGGCAGGTACAGCGAGGACCGGGCCGCCACCACCGGCACCGTCAGGTCGTCGATCGCCCCCGGCAGACCGGAGGCCACCGTCATCTCGTCCAGCGACGGCTGCCGCCCGCGGAACACCGACACGCGGCTCTGGCTGCCGGAGAAAGCCCGCAGCCGGTCGTGCAACTCGGCGAGGCTGTCCGCGTCGAGACCGGAGAGGTCGGGCTGCATACTCCAGTGGGCCGTCAGATGCCCGTTCAGGACGGCGCTGCCGTTGAGAGCCGACGCCGAGACCACCAGCAGGTCCTGGTCGGCGGTCTGGCCCTCGGCCAGGTCGCCGGCCATCGCGGGCCAGAACCCGACGGCACCGGTCGCCCGGAAGACGCCGGTGATCCGCAGAGTCATGGCGCGGCTGAAGGCGTCCGAGACCTGAAGGGTGGAACCGGGTACGAGCCCCAGGCGCTTGGCCAGCGCGTCGGGTACCGCCGTGTCGACCGGAGCGTGGGACCCAGTGGCGACGCGGACATCGGGCAGCGAGGTGAACGCGCCGGCCGGGGCGTCGGCCGCTCCGACGGGCCACCTCCCGGCGACCAACCGCGCGAACCTGCCCCCCTCCTGCACCGCGACCGGGTGCAGCCCGCTGCCCCCGGGGACGCGTGGCGGGCCCACCACCCCGTCGATCCCCGCCACCGAGACCGGTGACGTGCCCAGCAGCCCTACGTACGTCCGCTGCGGAGTCCCGGCGAACGCCCGGTCGCCGGCGGCGCGCACCTCTCGATCGGCGGCGGCCATCCCCCCCGCCCGGAAGGACGCGTTGACGTTCACCTGCGCGTCGGGGTCGGCAGCCAGCCGCCGTACGGCCCCGGCCTGCACCGAACTCCCCGCCAGCGCCGCGAGCGCGGCCAGTGCCGTCGCACACAGCAGTACGGTCACCGCGACAGCGGCCAGCACCAGCCCGTGCTGCGTGGCCCGCCTGGCAACAGTGGGAAGCCGTCGCCGGGCCGGGCGCGGAGCATCCGGGCGGCGCCGCGGCGAAGACGTGAAGGCCGTGGCGACCACATGAACCCCCGCAGAATCGATCATGTGACGGTGACGGCGTGTCACAGTCCTACCAGGCGCCCCCGTAAGGAGGCAAGAATCGCTGATCTTCCGTCATTTGGGGGTACCCGAACAACCGGAGCCGTCTCGCGCTCGCGAGGTCCGACAGTGCCTGCACGCGAGTGGAACAGGCCGGCGCGGAGCGGTCCGAGTGCTGCCCTGACCAGTCCAGCCGGTGTGGCCTGTCCGGGGCGAGCCGGGCGGGTGGGGATCGCAGGCTCGGGCCAGGTCTCCCGCTGGGGGAGGCGCGGTTCCGGGCCTTTCTTGGACGGTCGCCGGCCCTTGGGGTCGTGGGCCGGCGTTGGCCTCGGTGACCGCGTCAGCACATCCCGACGTCTGCGTTCTGCCCCTCAGCTCCGGGCGGGGGACAGACAGCGGCGCCGTCGCTGCGACGACCACGGGAAAAGGCTCGGGCCAGGTCGCGCGGTGCACTTGCTCACGCCCACCAGCCGCGGGCTGGAGGCCGTCGACCGCCCTCCAGCCCACGGGGACGTCAGCCGAGCCCCACCGAGAAGATGTGGAGCTCTCCCTGCTTCGGGAGGGTGACGGACTCGACCTGCTTGCCCGCCGGCACTTCGTACGGCTTCGTGGCGAAGACGAACGCCGCGTCGCCCTTTCCGCCGGCGCTGTTGCGGTAGTCCGTCTTCGCCACGACGGAGTTGCCGTAGACCGGACCGGTGCCGCCGCCCGGCCGGGTCCAGTCGCCGAAGGAGAGATCCGCCTCGGCGGTGGTGCCGTCGGTGAAGGTGACCGTCGCACTCGCCCTGTGATCGCCGTTCGTGGCCGAGCCGACGAAGAGCAGTCGTCTGGTGTCCTTGGTGTCGGCGGCGACGTCGAGGCGCTGGCCGTTCGCGGTGATGCTGTCGGGGCGGCCCTCGGGTGGGCCGGGCCAGACGAACTTCGTCCCGGAAACGTCGACCGTCGCGCCACCCGTGAGTCCGGCCGCGGCCAGCGCCTGGCGCGAGTAGCTGTTGCCCGCGCCGTCGAGGTCGGCCCCGGCCGGTGTGCCGTCGCTCGACACACCCACGACCCCATACGCGTCGCTGAGGGCAGCGGTGACGCCGCCCTCCTCGGCGACGAGGACGATCAGGGTGCGGTGGACGGCGTCACCGCCGCGGCCGCGGACGGTGAACGGCACCTGGTGGTACCCCGGGTCCGTCCCGGCCGCCGCCTTCACCGTCAGCTCGGCGGTACCCGACCCCGTGCCCCGTGCGAGTCTCATCCTGCCGCCCGACACAGTCAGCCCGGAGGGGGCGTCCGCGGCGACCGTCAGCGTACGGTCATGCCCGGCCAGCCGCTGCCCGTGCACCGTGAGCTTCGTGCCGTCGCCGCCCGGGGACACGGTCACCTGGTTGTGTGCCGCGTACGCCAGGAAGTCCTGCTCTCCTTCGCGGTACGACGGCGGCGCCGCCTGAGGGGAGGTGGCCCAGGTCCTGTCCGGTGTGCCGGACAGGTCGAAGTCCAGCCGGCCCCCCTTCGTCACCGCCGATCTCGGCAGATACGTGCGCTCGTGGTCACGGCCGTCGAGTCGCCGCCCGTGGACGTAGGGTGCGCCGGCCGCCGCCCGGGGAGCGCGGATGTCCAAGTCCCGTCCGCCGCCTGGTAGATCGACGACCACGCGCGGGAAGAGCGGGCTGTGCACCGACAGGTCGGCGGTGCCCGGTGTGGCGGGGTAGAGCCCCAGGGCGGCCCAGACGTACCAGGAGGACTGGGCGCCCAGGTCGTCGTTGCCCGGCTCGCCGTCGGGGGTGGGACTGAACAGGCCGGTGGCGATCGCGCGGACCTTGTCCTGCGTCTTCCACGGCTGCCCGAGGTGGTTGTACACCCAGGGGACACCGAAGTCGACCTCGTTGCCCGCCCACATGTAGGGCTCGTTGGGCCCGGCGTTGAGTTCGCCGAAGAAGGTGTCGAGCCGCTTCGCCGCGGCCTGGCGTCCTCCCATCGCCTGGACCAGGCCGGCGGTGTTCTGCGGAACCAGCCAGTTGTACTGGGCCGCGTTGCCCTCGTCGAAGCCGTCCTGGCCGAACTTGCCCTCCGGCGGCGGCTGGTAGCCGGGCCCGTCCGGGAAGAGACCGTCCTCGCCGCGCGGGGAGAGGTATCCGGTGGCCGGGTTGAGGATGTTCTGCCAGTTCTGGCCGCGGCGGGCGAAGGCGCGGGCGGTGCCGCTGTCACCGGCGGCCCGCGCCAACCGCGCGATGGCGAAGTCGTCGATCGCCCACTCGAGAGTGACCGAGGCGCCGACGCGTGCGTGGTCCCCGCGAACCGTGCTGTTGTTCGCGTAGCCGCGCTCCAGGTAGTCCTCGACGCCCGGCCGCTCCTGGTAGGCGCCCGGCGTGCGGTCCACCGAAGTCGCCCCCTTGACCAGGTACTTCAGCGCCGTCTTGAGGTCGAAGTCGCGTGCCCCGTAGGCGTACAGGTTCGCGATCAACGAGACGGAGTTGTCGCCGGTCATCTGGCCGGTGTAGTCGTTCGCGAGGGGCCAGCGCGGCCACCAGCCGCCCTGTTCCGCGTCGTGGACGAGCGACTGCGCCATGTCGCCGGCCTGCTCGGGAAACAGCATCGCCTGCAGCGGGGCGAGTGAGCGGTAGGTGTCCCAGTCGGAGAAGTTGGCGTACTGCGTGCGGCCCTTGGGCAGGGTGCGGACCTTGTCGTCGAAGCCGATGTAGCGGCCGTCGGCGTCGTCGAAGGTGTTCGGGTGCAGAAGAGAGTGGTAGAGAAAGGTGTAGAACATCTTTCTCTCACCGGTCTCACCTCCCCCGACACGGACCTTGCGCAGCGCCTGCTTCCACTGGTCCCTGGTCTGTCTGCGCACGTCGTCCAGGTTCCAACCGGGCATCTCCGCTGTCATGTTGGCCTCGGCGCCGGCCACCGAGACATACGACATGGACACCTTCGCGCGCACCGTGCGCTCCTCGCCCGCGTCGAAGGTCAGATAGGCGCCTGCCCTGGGGGCGTCGACCGCATGGCCGCCCGCGGTAACCGTCTTGCCGTCCCAGGTGCCGTGCGCGACGAACGGGCGATCGAAGGTGATCGCGTAGTGCACGGTGTACTCGTTGCCCTTGCCGCAGAAGTTGCCCGTGGTCGCGGATCCGGTGATCCGGCGGTCTCCTGAGATCTCCAGGTCGGCCCTCTTGTCCCCCGCAAGACTGCCGCCACCCTTGACCAGAACCTGCGCCCTCCTCCCCGTGTCGGCGGGGAAGGTGAACGCCGCCAGGCCCGCCCGGGTGGTCGCGGTGAGCTCGGTGCGCACCTTCGCGTCGTCGCCGGTGGTCACGGCGTAGTAGCCGGCCTCCGCCGTCTCGCCGGTGTGCGTGAACGGCTCGGTGCGGTTCCACGGTGCGGTGCCGACGTCTCCCGCGACCGGCAGCAGCGGCACGTCGCCGAAGGCGGTACAGCCGACGGATGCGTGGTTGAGGCTGAAGCCCTTGATCTTGCTGCTGTGGTACTGGTATCCGGCGTACGAGCCCTCCGTGTCGGGCGAGAACTGCATCATGCCGAACGGGGCGGACGGCCCGGGGAAGTTGTTGATCTCACCGACCGACTCCCCGCCGTTGCCCGTTCCGATGAGCGGGTCCACGAACTCCGTCGGGTCCTCGACGAGTTCAGCGCCTCCTGGCTTGGACAACGTTGTCAGAGCGGCGGAAGGGACTGCCCCCGATCCTCCGACGAGCGCCGCCACGACGGCGGCTACGACTGCGACGTGCGTTCTGAAACGTCTCACGTGCGACTCCTGTGCGATGGCGTCCCGGCCACCACACCGTCGGTCATGCTCGCGCCAAGGTCAAGTGGCCTGCGCCACAACCGCGTTGGGCGCCTTCTTCAGGCTCCTGTGCCGGGAAGCCCGGATTTTGCCGGCGCAGGGGGCTGGGGTACAGCTCCTGCCGGGCTGTGCATGCCCGGGTCGTGGCAGACGAAGGGGGTGGTGCGGTGCACGGGCTATGCGGACCGTCCGGGCCCCGAAGGCGAGGCCGGGGGTGGCGCAGAGGCTGCCAGGGAACTCGGGCAGAGCCCTGGAGAACAGGTCGATCATGAAGGTGCCCAACTCCATGGGGTTGGAATACTCGGTGAGCTGTTCCGGCGCGAGCAAAACGTGGCTCCGGCCGACAGCGGGAAGCAAGCCCGAGGCCGCGGACGGCGGTGCGTCCCTCCCGTCCGGACAACGCTGGAATACTCAGCGAGGTCACCAAGGCGTCCACCCCCGCTGTTCCTGCGAGGGCGGCTTGGCGGCCGGCGGTCCACCAGGTCACCGGCCGTGTCGTCGGCCGGTTGCCACCGCTGTCACCACGCGTTTGCCGGTGATCGTCAGTTGTGCACCGCCAAGTCCCCTCCCTGACGCATGTCAGCCGGTGGTCCGGGGGCGCGCCGTGGCATCGACGTCATCGTTCCTACCGCCCGTACCTCGGTGGGAGCGTGCGCCTCCTCAGTAGCCCGGTGTGCTGCGGGGTGTGCCGCGTTTCTCGTACAGGGCCCGTACGAGCGCCAGCCATGCCGTGTTGGGCAGTTCGGGGATCCGGTCGGTGGCCGCGTCGACCAGAAGCTCTTCGAGAATCCGACGGGCCGCGTCCCTCTCGTCGGACGCGATGGTGCGCAGGTAGTGGGCGATGGCGTCGGAGTGGGTCTCGGCGCGCGGTTCGACCAGCCAGTGGAAGAACCAGCGGACCGTGCGGGCGGCGCGCTGCGCGTGCAGGTCACCGAGCAGTTGTTCCTCTGGAGCGGGAGCGACCTCGAAGTCGACCGCGAGCAGCCGGCGCAGCAGGTCGTGGGCCGCGTCGTCCGAGCGCGCGGCCCCTGGGAGCCGCTCCAGGACGATGTTCTGCGCGCCGTACGGCATGCGGTGTCCCAGCAGGAGCAGCAAGTCCTCGTGGTGGGCGTGGTCCAGGCGGTCCTCGACCGCGCGGCGCAGGTCGTCGGCGTGGCCCGCCGGGTTCGCCGCGCGGGTCAGGTCCTCGACCAGGCTCCGGATCTCCGCCTCCGACGCGCGCTCGCGGCGCTCCTTGCGGGACAGGGTCCGTCTTCTCGGCACCGACGCCCGGCGCGGGGTGTGCTGGTCCAGGAACGACGGCAGGGCGTCCGCCTCCAGCATGGGCAGACGCGCCGCCGTCAGCCGGTCGGCGGGCGCGCAGCCCTGGCCATCCACCGGTGGCCGTGGTCCTGACGGGCCTACGGACGGGGGACACTGCGGCGCGGGAGCCGGTGGCGCGGTGGGCGGTGGTGGGTAGGGGGCCCGCGCCGCCTCAGGCGGGTGGTGGTGTGCGTCGACGGTGGGCTCAGGCGGGTACGGGGCCGGCGGGACCGGTCGCGTCCCGGTGAACGAGGCCCCGCCGGGCAGCGTCGACCGCTCGGCCGGCCGGGGGTGCTCGCAGTAGGTACCGCTCCCTCGCCCCTCGGGGCCCGGCCGCCGCTCCGGGGCGGGGGACGGGTTCGAGGACGAGGCCAGGCTCTGTTGCCGGTACGCCGAGCCCGCCGTGGGGATGACGCCCGTCGGCGCACCCCGCCCCTCACCTGTTTCCGGCGCGTCGGCCGGGTCCGGCCCTTCGTCGTACCCGGGCGCTGCGTGCGGTGCCGCGTACGCCGGGAGCTCGGTGTGCGCGGACCCGGTGGACTGCCGAGAGCCGCCGTACTGCTGCGGCTCGGCATACGGCTGGAGCCCGGCAGGCGGTGGTGCCGGGACGTCACCGGCGCGAGCGCGGTCGGCTGACGGATGGCCGCCGGAAGTCCCGTGGCCCGGTGAGCCGCCGTACGACGGGTCGGACTGCGCGGACGACCGTGTGTCGCTGCTCCGCGGCGCTACCGGCCCGGTGCCCGGAACAGCGCGCGGGCCGCCGTCCTGGTCCGTCCGTCCGTCCGGTCCCGCCCCGGGAGCCGTCGACGCGTCGGCGTTCCGGGACAGGCCGGGCCCGGCCGGCTCCGGCGTGGGGGAGGCGTACGGGGGCTCCGGCGGTGGCGACACGGTGGCCGAGGACGTGAACTGGTGGGCCCTCAATGGCCAGAGCCGGCTCACGATCAGGGGAATCCGCTGGTGGAAGGGGGCTGCCGACATCGCCTCCGGCACCCGCTTCAGCGGGGGCTGGTACGCGCCCGAGGCCGGGGTCCAGCCCAGGTAGTGGTCCACCAGCTTGCCCGCGATCTGGGCCGCCTCGTCCGTGCCGGGGTTCAGCAGATCGATCCGCTGCAACCGGTGATCCTCCTCCGCCGAACCGCGCCAGGAGGGGACGAACACGACCCGGTGCGGATGGTCGTCCACGGTGTCGAAGGTGGCGAACGTCCAACCGTACCGACCGGTCGCCCAGGAACCGAAGACCCGGCACAGCCCCCACATCGCCAGGAACGCCGGGTCCGGCAGGTGCCCGGCCCGGAGCCGCCCCGGCTCCGTACCGATCCGCACGCCCGCGTGAGCGAACGCGCTGTCGAGTTCGCCGGCCAGCGCCGAAACCCGCCCCCCGGGCGTGCGCAGGAACTGCGCCACCAGGCAGCGCAGCGGGTGCTCGACCAGCCGCACACTCTCCTCCAGCCGGTCCTTCATCAAGCCGGCCAACTCTCGCAGCCGCTCCCGGGACATCGGGCCGATCTCCCCGGTGACCCGCTCGGCCCAGCCGTCCTCGGCCCAGGACACGGACCCCAGGCTCAGGCAGTACAACGGGCTCAGCAGCCTGGGGGGTCCGATCAGGGCGTGGCAGACGGTGGTGTCGCGGCCCTGGTCGTCGAAGCCGGGGGCGCGGCGCAGCAGCAGCACCCGATCGCCGTGGCGATGCCGGACGATGCTGGGCCGCTGCTCGCTCCCGCGCATCACCCGGAGCACGGGGCCCAGTTCCTCGGCGAGGTCGCGGGCCTCGGGCTCCGGGCAGGAGTGGGCGACCGCCGCGATGCCCGCACCACGGGACCCGCGGTTGCCGGCCCACCGGAACACCACCTGGTCGACGTGGGCGACCTGGTGGAACCCGTCCGGGCCGGCCCGCCGCGCGGTGTCGTACACCGCCGCCGGTTCTCCGGAACGTGCACGCGGCTCCTCGCCGTGGGCGTGGGACTCCATGGCCGCCGTCACATCCCCACCGTTGCCGGTCCGTCCCCGGCCTCGCTGCCGAGCAGACCGCACATGGCGAGCACCGACACCAGCGGTTCCAGCACCCGTAGCGGCCGGATGCCGTGCGGGAAGGTGCCCTGGTGGTCGTGGCTGCCCGTGGCCGAGGCGAAGTGCAGGGTGCAGCGCAGCACGCTGTCGAAGGGCCTGACCCAGGCCGGCCCGGAGTGGGCCCGCAGGTACGCGTAGGCGTCCCGGCTCTCCTCCTGGAACCGCGCGGCGGACAGCCGGCCGGGCGGCGGCTCGCCGAGCCATCGGTCCACGGGGGGTTCGAAGCGCAGCAGATCACTCTTGTTGATCACCATGGCCGCGGCGACGCCCAGGTAGGGGCTGCCGGTACGCGGCAGCCGGTCCAGCACCGTCTGGAACGCCGGGTCGCCTCCCCGGGTGAAGCCGAGCTGGCCGCGCAACGGGTCCAGGTGGGGCGTGGGCAGGGCCCGCAGCGGGTCGACCACGAAGATCAGCGCGTCGACGCCCACCATGAAGCGCAGTACACCGTCCGTGCGGCGCAGGTCCTCACCGCTGAGGTCGAAGAAGGCAACGGGGCGGGTGACCCCGTCCGGACCGGTCAGCAGCAGGGCGTCGACGAACGCGGCGAACGACCGGGACGGGGTGTGCTCCAGCATCATCCCGGAACGGAGCACGTCGACACGTTCGTCCATGAACGTCTTGTGATCCTGCGGATTGACGGACTGCCAGGTCACGCCGTAGCGATCCAGTCCGCCGTCGGTGATCCCGGCGATCATCTGGGTCAGCAGATGCGTCTTGCCGGTCGCGGAGTCCCCGACCATCGCGACGGTCAGTGGGCTGCCATGGGTGAGGTAGGGCACGGGGATGTAGTGCGCCTGTACGTCATCGGCGTTGCTGCACCGCTGATAGGCGGAGCGGAGCGTGTCGGCGAGGCGCAGCGGGCTGGACTGCCGGTCGACGAGGAGCTGTTCGTACTTCTGCTTGTCGTTGCGGACGTACAGCTGCCGCTCGTCGTAGGAGACGACCTCCAGGCAGTAGGGGCAGAGGGTGTCCTGGGCGGCGACGCCCGTCACGGGTACGGTCATCGGCTGCTGTCTCCTTCGGGTCGGCCCCGGTCGGGGCCCGTGGTGCCGGAGGTGCGTCCTCCGCTGATCCAGGTGCGCAGCCTGCTGCGATCGGGTCGGGGCTGGTACTCGTAGCCGGTGAAGTCCGCCGGTGGGGCGTCGGGGTACGGCGGTGACCCGGGCCCGGTGGCGTAGCCACGGCCGTCGCCGGGCCGGTCCTCGTCCGGGGGCCGGGGCCCGTGAAGGAGGGGACTCGGGGCGAGCGTGGCGTGTTTGCGCCGTCTGGTGGCGTCGAACTCGCGGCGGAACTGTTCCAGCGGGTCGGGGAGCAGCACCCCGGCCACCTCGGCGGCGACCTCGGGCACCAGGGAGCGCAGCAGGGCGTCGGGCGTCGGCCGGTCATCCGCGCGGCGGGCGAAGAGCGGGCCCAGGGTGTCGGCGATCGACCGGTGGGCGGCGAGGTCGGGCGGTGGGCCGTCGGGGCTTCCGGGCCGGCCGGTGACGAGCTGGTGCATCACCTGGGCGACGCTCCACAGGGCGTCCCGGGGGTCGGTCGCCCCGACGCCGGCCCGCTGCTCGGGCGAGGCGAACGGGGGGATGCCGTAGGGGACACGGGGTCGGCCGGTGCGCACGACCGACCCCAGGTCCCAGACCTGGACGCCGTGGTCGTCCCGGCGTACGGCACCGGGCACGATGCCCCGGTGCACGAGGCCGACCTCCTCCATCAGCCGCACCGCCAGCACCAGATCCCGCTCGACGACGCGCTGGTCGGCGAGCGAGGCCCGCTCCGTCGGCCCCGACAGGGGACGGCCCCTGGGGACGGCATAGAGGATGAACGGTGCGGGCGTGTTCATGTCGTGGCCGACCGGCGTGGGGAAGAGGCCGCCGAAGCGGGTGCCCGCGTAGGCGCGGTGCAGCGCGAGAGCGGCGGTGATCTCCGCCTCCAGCGAGGTGTACGCGGCCCGGTCCGCGGCGGATTCCGCCGGCAGCCGCACCTGGAACCCCTGCCAGCCGTCCTCGAAGCGGACCGGCCGGGCCATGGCCGGCGGCCGGACCAGCCGGGGGCGGTCCGGCCCGAAGCGGGCCCGGACCCGGTGCGATTCGCCCTGCGGAGAGACGAAGCCGAACTCCACGACGGCGTCCTGATGCGTGGAGGCCCCGGAGTCGTCGAACCCGGCGCCACGCCGACCGGGCTCCGCGCGGCGCCCGGAGTCTCCGCGCTCCCCTCGCTCCCCGAGTCGTCCGCCGCGCGACGGCGGCTGGGGCCGGGGCCCGGCGGGCGGGTCCGCCGGTACGCCGACCCGGTCCTGGTGGTGCGGTACGGGCCGGTGGTCGTTCACCATGAGTTCCCCACTGCCTTGGTTGTCCGGGCGCCCGGGGCGCGGTCCTTCGTGCTCGTTCGGGTACGGGTCACCGCTGCGCCCGTTCCTGGCCGGAGCCCGGAGCGGTCCCGTGGTCCCGGCCGGGGTACGTCGTCTCGTCGGCCCAGGTGCGGACGCGCACGCTCTCCACCACGCCGGTGCGCAGCGGGATGAGCCGCAGGGTGCCCGCGAAGCGGCCGGAGGCCGTCCAGACCATGGGACCCGACGTGATCTCGCCGGCCAGAGCGCCCTGCCGGGTCTCGACGACGGACCGGACGGCCTGCGGGGCGAATGTGATGGACCGGGCTTCCGCCGGGTCCCGGCTGAGCAGCGAGAGCTGGGCCGGGGGACAGAGCAGCAGGGGCCGGCCCCGCTCGGTCCCCGTGTTCAGCGCCTCGCGGACCCGCTGCGCCCCGATGCCCAGCAGCGCCATCGGGTCGCCGCGCAACCGGTCCCGCCGGGCGAACGACGGGGCGGGCACCACGCCGTTGTCCCGCAGGTGTGCCCGCGCGGCGGCGAGGGCCTCGCTCACGGCGGCCTCCAGCGTCGTGGGGGCCGCGCCTGCCCCGCCGGATCCGGGTCCGGCCCCGTCAGTCGCCTGTCCGGACGTGCCGGCGTAGCGGTGCAGCGCGTCCACCGTGGCGTCGGCCAGATCGGCGACGAGGGTGGGGACCAGGTCCGGTCCGCCGTCGCCGGCACCGCGCTCAAGCCACGGCGGGTCGGCCCGCTGGTCGCGGACGTGCGGTGCGTGCCCGGGGGAGGAGCCGAACGAGCCTCCGGCGCGGCCGGCCGGCGCTGTGCCCTGCGGGCGCGGCCCGGGCGGACCCCCGGCGGTCGTCCACTCGTCGGCGGACGCCTCGTCGGGCCAGTCGGCGTCCTCCCACGACGGGTCGGTCGGTGGCGCACCGTTCCACCGTCGGCGGCCCTCGGCGCCGCCGTCCCAGGAGGCGTCCGTCCACGGCGAGCCGTCTCCCGGGGAGTCTTCCCAGTCGGGGTTCGACCAGCCGTCCTGCCCGGCCGGGTCACCACCGCTGGTCCGGGGTCCACCGGTGGCGGGATGCCCCGCCTCCGCCTCGGCCGCCGCACCGCGGAGCACGGCTGCCAGCGTCCGGGCGCCGTCGGCGCAACGGGTGCGTTCGTCCGACGCCCACCACTGTCGGCGCAGCGCGTCGGCCAGGACGGCGTCGAGGCTCGCCAGACGTGCGCGGAGGTCCGCGGTACCGGTCGCGTCCCACCAGTCGGCCATGCCTCGGCGCCACCACGCGGCGACGCACAGGCCGGAGCCGACGACACCGAGCAGCACGCCCGCGAGCCCCACTTCGCGCGGCACCGAGACGAGCCGTCCCAGCCCCACCGCCGCGGCCGCACCGAGCAGCAGGGCGGCGGCGCGGGCGGCGTCGGCCCGGTGTGCCCGGCCACCGACCGCACGGCCCGGACGGGTGGCGGCCGCGCGTGCGCCACCGACGAAGAACACGGCCGCGGTCGCCAGCACGAGCAGCGTCCCGGGCCACGGCCACAGCGCGGACAGGAAGGCCAGGACGGCGCTGAGCGTCAGGTCACCCGCACCGGCCCGGGCGAAATACAGGGGCAGCCCGGCGGACACCCGCCGCAGTGATTCCTCGGGGCAGGCGCGTTCGAGGTCGTGCAGCCGAGCGGCGGCGGGCACCGGGGCCACCCGTTCCGCCAGCGTGGACAGCCGGGCCGCGACGGCACGCAACGGCAGGCCGGAGGTGAGCAGTCGGGTCGTACAGCGCTTGAGCCCCTCGTCCGCGCCGTCGGCGCGGAACCGGCCGTCCTGCGCGGGGAGTTCGACACCCGCGTCGGCGAGGCGCGCGAAAGCGTCACCGGTCGGGATGCCGGGCGAGCCGCTGTCGCGCAGCACACCGGCCAAGCCCTCCCGGTAGCGGCGCAGGGCGTCGACCGCCCGCTCGATGGTCCGGGGCACCTGCTCGGCCGTCCGGCGTCCCGTCAGGAGCGCCGAGGCCGAACCCAGCTCGGTGCGCGCTTCGTCGAGTTCGTCCATCGCGCGGACGCAGGTCCGGCGGGCGGTCTCACAGCGGCCGCCGGGGCGCAGCAAGGACGCCGCGAACTGTTCGGGACCGGGTCCGAGCAGTTCGGCGAGGCCCGAGGGCAGGTCCTGCGCGGCAGGTGGAGCGGTCACCGGCGCGTCGCCACCGGCGAAGCGGCTCAGCGCGGTGCCCCACGCGTTGTCCCGCACGGCGGCCGAAAGATCGTGCTCCAGGACCCGCAGGGAGAGGACGGCGACCGAGACGGGAGCGTCGCGCAGCTCGGTCAGCACCTCGTCGAAGACCTCGGGTACGCGCAGCAGCTCGGTCAGCGCGGCCAGCGCCGCCTCCGTCTCCCCGGCCGGATCAGCCGTCCGGGGGTCGTGCCCCGCGCGGGGGTCGGCGGCCCACAGCACCCCGGTGCCGGAGGACTGCAGCACCGACGCCAGCCGCAGTCGGCGGCCCGCGCCGTCCGCCGGCGGCCCGGCGTCCGGAGGCGAGGCGGTCCGGTTGCGCGGGTGGGGCAGGCCGCCCACCACGAGGCAGAGCAGGCGGACCGCGCCGAGGGTCGGAGTGGCCGTGACCAGCTCGTACGCTTCGGCATGTGCCGTCAGCCCGTCCGGCTCGTCCACCACCAGGAAGCGCAGGTTTCCGACATCGACGCGACCGCTGTCGGGCAGGCGCTCGCCGATGTGCCGACGTAGCGCGGCCCCGTCCACCGGTACGTCCCGGCCGTCACGGAAGTCGAGCACGACCACCGGAGCTCCTGTCAGGCTCACGTGTGGTTCTCCCGGTTCTCTCGTCCGTCGCCGACATGCGGCGCGGTCTCCTCGTCGGGCCAGTCGGCCTCGCCGTCCGTGCCGGCGATGCCCCACGGCGTCGGAGATCCGGCGCCCGGCCATCCCGAATCCGACTCGGCCTCACGGGGGTAGGCCGGGTACGCGGAGGTGCGGGCGGTGGCCTGTCCCGTGACGGGGCGTCCGGCGGGGGTCGCGGCCGGGGCCGGCACCGTGGCCGACCGGCCCGCGGGAGGGGCCGCGGGCGTGACGTCGTCCCGATCCGGTCGCCACGGGTCCGTGGCCCCGTCGAAACCGGTGGCTTCCGCCTTTCCGACACGATGCCCCGCGAGGGGCGCCGCCCGGTGGCCGGGGCCGGTTCCCGCCGGGTCCGGCCACGGATCCGGTCGCGTGTTGTTCGGCGGGGCGGACGGCCACGGCTCGCCCGGGTCGCCACCGCCCGGCGCGGCCACCGGCCGGCCCGCCGCGTCCTGCCGTGGACCCAGGTGCGGGACGGAGCCGGGACGGGCGGCCCGGTCGCTTCCGGCGGCGGGAGGCGCGAAGGCGCCGGCGGAGTCGGGGGAGGAGGCGGGGCGGGCCCGGGGGACGTCGCCCGGCCGGCTGTCGCTGACGGGCCTGCCGTGGTGGGCCGGCGCCTCCGGACCGGGGACGCCGTACGGAACCGGACGCGGCGCGCCCCCCTGCTGCCCGGGGCCGGACGCCGCCCGGTCCCAGGCCCCGCTTCCCGGTCCTGTCGGCGCCCGTCGGGAGGTGTGCTCCGCCCGCTCCCGCTGCTCCCAGGACTGACGGTGGTCCCACTCGTCCCGGCTGCCGTACGCCCCACCGCCGAAGGACGGTCCGCGGGCGGCGCGGCCCTCGCCAACCCACTCCTCCAGCTCGCGCAGGGTGGGATGGGCCGCGTGCTCACCCTCGGGGAAGGGCAGGTCGAGCGCTCCGGGCAGGGTCTCGGCCCAGAACTCGCGCAACCTGCGCGTCCAGTCGGCCACCCGGGCGCCGTAGCGGCGCTCCCGGTCCTCCAGCAGCGCCAACTGACGGGGCGCCACCTCGTGGACGAGCTTGAGGTACAGCTCCGAGGGCTCGCTGCCGGAGGTCCCGAGCCCGTGCGGCAGCGTGTTCATCACCACCTGGCAGTAACTCTGCACGATGTTCTCCTCCGCCAGCAGCGCCCAGCGTTCGTACGCCCGCAGCAGCCCTTCCCAGCTGGAGATCTCGTCCTGGTACTCGTCGAGGCGCAACTGGATACCGGGGGCGTCCGGGCTCCGGTCGTCGTGCAGCCGGATCCGCAGCCGCAGCGGTGACGCGGGGTCGCCCTGGTAGTCGATCTGGCCGTTCCACAGGGCGCACAGCAGCCGGTTCAGGATGTGCGTGCGGTCATCGGCGGTGCTGGCCAGCCAGTCGTCGCGGTAACCGAGCCGCTGCCGCCAGCGCAGCACGTCCTCGTCGCGGCGGGTCTCCTGGGCCCTGGCCCACTGGCGCAGCACCTTGCGAGCCTCGGGCACCTCGGTGAGGCTCATCTCGCTGCGGAAGAGCACCACGGTGATGGAGTCGGTGTCCACGGCCCGGAACTCGATGGTGCGGCGGCTGTCGGCGGGCAGCCGCAACTCCTTCTCCAGATAGTTGTCGACGGCCATCCGGCGCGTGCCCGGATAGGTGATCAGTACCTTGAGCCGGCCGTTGCCCTCCGGGGTGAACGCGGCCGGCAGGAGGCCGGCAAGCTTGTAGCGGAACTGTTCGAGGGCCCGGTTGCTGACCTGGTCGGCCGCCTCGCCGTCACCCGCCGCGGCGGACAGCAGGGTGCTCATCCTCGGCAGCAGGGCACGGGAGCGCTGCCCGTCGGGGCGTTCGGCGAACAGACGCTGGACGCGGTGCTTGAGAGCGGCCTTGACCTCGGCCACCGCGGCGTCGGGCGCGTGCCTGCCCGCGACGAAGGCGGCCCTGCGCAGATCCGCGTCGACCAGCTTGAGCAGGAGAGCCGCCTCGTCACCGTTGGGACCGAGCTGGTCGCTCTCGACCAGACGTTCCATCAGCGCCTGGTAGAAGCGGCCCAGATTGCCCTGCGGCGGCAGCAGGTAGGAGACGCCGGTGCGGTCGTCGTACAACTCCTTGACCTGGGCGGCGTAGGCGCGCGGCTGGTCGTTCACGTGCTTGCGGAATGCCTCGCCGACGGCGTGGACGTCGTTCTGCAGCAGGCCGGCGGCCTGTCGCCAGCGCGCCTCCTGCTCGCTCCACGCGCGGTGCCAGACAGTGCGGGCCCGCCACTTGTACCAGCGGTTCTGGGCGGCGACGACCGCCGCGACCTCGTCGTCGGCCCAGCGCGGCCGCAGGCCTACCGCACGACCTCTGATCCGCGGGACCGACGGCGGCTGAACATCCACTCCCCGGGGACGGTCGGGGTCCTGCCGGCGCTTGTCGAGCATGCCGAGGAAGCCGAGCTTCGCCACCGGGTCACTGTCGCCGGGGATCCCGGCGACCACCCGGCCGAGAGTGAACAGGTCGGTCTTGTGCAGCAGTTGTTCGGCAGCGCCGCGCGGCGCGAAACCCTCCACCAGCATGGGCATGCGGTGAGCCACCTGGCGTTCGAGGTCCGCCAGCAGCCGCCGCATCTGCTCGACGCGGTCACGCAGGGCGCTCTCGATGTCACCGCTGCCGCGCGGCGGCGGGTCGGGTTCGACGACCTCCAGGGGCTCGCGCCGCCACAGTTCGCCCAGTCCGGCGGCGGTGAACATCTCGCGCACCAGGGGCGCCGTCTCGTGCGGGACCGGAACGCCGGTGTCGGTCAGCCGCCCGACGGCCCGGGCGAGCATCTTCGCGGCGACCAGTTCCGCCAGCTCGTCCAGCGGCGCCGTCATCGAGGCGACCAGGCTGGTGGAGATGCCCTGTCGACCGATGCCGGTGGCAGAACGCGTACGGCGGCTGATGTCGCCGTTGACGAAGTTGCTGGCGAAGGTCTGGTAGTCGTCGTCGCGGCCCCCGCCCTTGGCGTCGCCCAGGTCCAGATCGGTGCCGACCAGGGACAGGACCAGGGAGACGATGGACCGGCGCAGGTCGTCGGGGCGGATGCCCGCCGTCGGGCTGAACAGGAAGGCCGTGGGCACGGTGCCGGGCCGCAGCGACACCGGGTGGATCTGCGGGTAGCGGATGCGGAGGGACCCCTGCAGGTCGATGTCGCCCAGTTCCGTGCCGGCGTCGGGCGCGTTCTGCTCGTCCACCAGGCGGGCGAGGTCGACCACGGCGCGGGCGGCGTTCAGCTCGGCCTCCCGGCCACCGCCCTTGGCCTCGGGGAAGGCCGAGGGCATGACCACGAGGGGGTAGATCCGTGCGCCCCTGAACCTCTTGTCCTTGAACGCCTGCCCGATCAGGTGCAGATAGTCGAGGAAGATGCCCGCGCCGGTGCCCCCGGCGACCGAGAACGCCACGAAGACGTCGCAGCCGTTGATCGAGCCGCCGCCCACCTCCTGCAGTTCCCCGCCGGAGCCGGCGATCGCGTCGATGGCGCGATGCAGTGGCGTCGTGACCGGGGCGGGCCCGTCGGCCAGGGTGGCGAACAGCGCCGCGCGGCCCACCGTGGGCAACTGGCCCGCCCCGTTGCGCAAGGGGTTGATCTTGGGCTCTCCGGTGTGCGGCGGCAGCCAGTCGGCCACCTCCTCGCGCAGCAGGGCGCGCAGCATCCGCGTCACCTCGGGCGAGCTGTCGAAGTCGGCGGGCAGCAGGTCGTGGGTGGCGCGCGAGGTGCGGGCGTACGCCTGCTGCAGTGCGCTGTCGGCGCTCAGGTGCGGCAGCCGGGCCAGTTCGGCCTCGCTGTAGTCGGCGTAGACGAACTGCAGACAGCCGGGCAGTTCGTAGGGCAGGCGACCGCCGCTGCCGGTGAGGGCGGTGCCGTCGGGCCCGCAGAGTTCGGCGCGCAGCCGGCGCTCCAGTTCGGCGCCGATCAGGCCGCCGGTGCCACCGAGGCCGACGAACAGCATCGGCTGGAAGATCTTCATCGTTTGGTTTCCCCCTGTCGGGTGCTCGCGCACTCCGGACGTTCCGTGGCTCCCAGGTCCGCTCGGTGGACCTGCCGTGGGTCGTGTGCTGGGTGCCGGGGCCGGACCGGTACGGTGCGCGGTCCGGCCCCGGCGCTCAGAGGGCGTCGCTCAGGTCGTCGTCGTAGAAGGACCTCGGATACGGGTCGTGGGGCGTGGGCTCCTTCTCGTCCCGGTCGTTTCCGCCGGGCCCAGCCGGGGGCCTGCGACGACGCGGCAGCAGGTCGGCGAGCCACCGCGAAACGGCCGGTGTGCGGGGGCCGCGACGCGCTCCGGCCCCGGTGTCGTGCTCCACCCGCAGGCGTGCCTCGCCGTCGAGCGGGATGTCCTGGCCGAGCCGCAGCACCTGCTCCGCTCCGCCGGGCGTGCGCAGCCGGGCACCGGCCGCCGGATCGCGCTGGAGGGCGTACTCGCCGCCGGGGCGCGGAGCCAGCCGTGGGGCCGCGCCGTACTCGTCCAGTACGTCGAACCGGTACCAGGGACCGCGGCCGTGGGGCACCGTGATCTCGCTCGCCGTCCGTCCGTCCGTACCGCCGGGCACCGTGAGCCGGAGCCGCAGGCCGCCCGGATCGATGTCGGTGGCGCGCTGCCGCCGGCGCCACACCGCGTACCCGGCCAGACCGAGAACCGCGACGGCGGCGGCCATCAGTGCCCACCACCAGTCCTCCCAGACCCGCTGCCACCAGGCAGGCACGGCGGTGACGCGGATGGTGACCAGCTTCGCGTCGAGCGGCCGGCCACGCTCGTCCCGGTCCGTCACCTCCACTCTTGCGGTGAGCCGGTGCGGACGCTGCCCGTGGCCGATCGTGAGCCGCCCGCCGCGGTTCAGGGACGTGCCGGGGGCCAGGGTGACCTCCGCCGGGGACAGCGTGACCGCTCCCGGTTCGGTGTCCCGCGGATACAGGCGCAGGGTGCGTGGCTCCGTGGAGTCGTTGGACGCCATCAGGACGAAGGGCACGCTGTCCCCGGGGTGCGCCTCGGCGTCGCCGATGCGCAGTTCGGCCCGGACGTCCGGATTGACGGGGGCGGTGCCGGTGAGGAACGGGCGGTGGTCCGCGGTGAGTCCGATCGCCCCGAGCACGCCGACCGCCTTGAGCGGACCGTCGGCGCCCTTCGGGATCCGCACGGTACCCGTGAACCGGCCGTCGCCCGCCTTGCTGTCGCCCTGGTCGCCCCGGTCGCCGAGGACGAGGTCCCGCGGCCGGAAGCCGTCGCCGGTCAGCCTGCCCGAGACCCGCAGTCTGCTCAGGTCTCTCGGGTCGCTGACGCCCTCGCCGTCACGGGTCTGCAGACCCAGCTCGATCCGGACCCGCTCGCCGGGCCTGGGAGAGGCGGGCGTCATCACGATCGAGGAGCGGACGGTGCCGCGCCACTGCACCGCGACGCTGGCGAGCCGGTCCCGGTGCCCCTGCGGGGCGTCCAGACGCACCTGCCACTCGCCCGGCCGCGGGTCGGTGATCCGCAGGGATTCGACCTCACCGCCCGCCCCGGACAGTTCGAAGGTGGAGCCGTCGGCACGGGTGCCGGGCTCGACCTTCCTGCCGCGCGGGTCGTAGTAGGCGGCCTTCACCTCGGGGTCGCCCTTGGAGACGACGATGGAGGCGAGGGTGGCCAGCGGGGACAGCCGCAGGGAGATGTCGGCGGGCGGCGTGTCCTCCACGGGCGGGTCGGTGACCAGGCAGCGGGCGCCGGCGAAGGCACGTTGCAGGGCGTTGCCCAGCGTCCTGGAGTCGGGTACGACCGCGGCGCGCGGACGGGCCGCGGGAAGGTCGGCGCATCCCCCCTGGTAGCCGCCGGCCGCCATGGCGCTCAGGGCCCGCTCGTCGATGCCCTCGCCGAAGCCGAGCGGCCAGATCTGGACCTTGGCGCGGGCGGCTTCGGCCAGGGCCTTCCGCAGCTCGCGTTCACCGTTCTCCCGGCGGCTTTCGCGATCCGCGCCGTAGGCCGGGCTGTCGGCCACGTCGAGTCGGCCGTCGGTGAGCAGGAAGAGGATGCGGGGCCTGCCCGTGCCGTTCTCGCCGAGCCGGGTGACCGCCTGCCCGATGACGGCGGGGAAGTCGGTGCCGGTGCCGGTGCCCTCGTCGCGCCGGGCCAGACCGGCGATGCACTCGCCCGTCTTCTCCCGGGCCACCGCGTCGAGTTCGGTCGTCGGGCACACCTCGTCCACCGGGCTCTGCTCGTCGTTGTCCGCGCTCGCGAAGCCGAGGACGGTGAGCCGGGAGGCCGCGGATATCTCGCCGACCGCGATCCGGCCGGCCGCGTCCCTTTCCCGTTCGACGTCGGACGGCCGCAGGCTGCCGGACTCGTCGACCGCGACGGCCAGTTCCACCGGATCCGAGGCGGCCGGCGCGGTGACGGATCCGGCCGGGGCGGCGGAGGAGGGCGGGGCGGGCTGGGCGAGCAGGAGGACGGCCAGGACAGCCGCGGCGCGGCGCGCGGCGCGAGCCGCGTAACCGCTTCTCCCGCGTGGTGCGCGAACCGGCCCCCCGCGAACCGGTGCGGTGATGTGTGTGTCCACGTGCTCCCCTTCACTGTCACGTCATACAGGTGTATGTCGGGCGCGCTGACCGTGTGGTGGCCCGTACGCACGTCCGTTGTGCCCGCGGACGGATCGCCGCCCCTGATGGCGGTCGTCCCTGTCCGTCCCCGGGTGATGCGGCCGGTTCAGCCGAGCAGCAGCCCGGCCGCGGCCGACAGAGTCCCCGGAAGCAGCCAGCCGACCCCCCAGCGGATGCACCGGTACTTCCGGGCGAGGATGTGGCTGGTGTCGACGGCCTGGGTCAGCAGCCAGGCCGTGACGTCCTCACACGCTCTGGTCACCGCGTCGGCCACCCCTTGCGCCCCTGACGCCTCGTGCACCGCGACGACATCGGCGAAGAAGGTGATGCCGGGCCCCACCCGCTCAGTTCCGCTGTGCGGCAGCATCGCCCGAATGAGTGAAACAGAGCCCATCAGCCACATCAGGGCGCCTGCTCCCACCAGCACCAGGCACAGGGCCGAGGGACGGGCGGGCAGCCGTTGCCCGAAGCCGGTCAACAGGGCCGGCACCCCCAGCGCGACGGAGAGCAGCACCGATGCCTTGACATCCGCACGCCCCATGTCCTCACGGACGGCGGCGAGCAGACGCTCGGCCACGAAGCGCGCCTGCGTACCGACGGCGATCCCCGTGACGGGAACGCCGCCCGTGCCGGTCACCGGCTGCCGCCGCCCGCAGAACCCCGTCCGGGCCGGTGCGAGCCCGAACTCCACGCACTGTCCCCGGGTCCCTCCGACCAGAAGTCGTCGTCCTCGTCCTCCGGCGGCCCGGACCGGTGCGGTGCGCCGGAACCGGCCCGGACGGGCGCCGGTTCCCGCTCCACCTGATACACGGTCACCTCCTCCGGCTCGCCCCACCAGTCGTCCTCGTCCGGCCGGGGCGCGGGACGCGAGGTCCGGACGTCGGCCGCCGGCCGCTGTCCCGGACGCGGGTCCCGGGCAGCGCCAGCCGGCCGCTCCCCGCCGGGCCGGTATCCCGCGTCCGACGCGTACGGCGTGCCCGTGCGGTCCTCGTCCGTGGCGGCGCCGGGCGGTGCGGAGCGTCCGTCGGGTACGGACACGTCGGGTCCGGGGGCTTGCGGCGACCGGTCGGGCCAGGCCGGTTCCAGCGCGGGCACCTGCCCGGTGCCGCTCGGCCGGGCCCGGGTGCCGGGGGCGGGCGGCAGAGTGGCGCGGGTGGTGAACTCCTCGTGGGCCGGGTAGCCGTACCGCTGGTCGGGCAGCGCCATGCGGCGGATGTAGGCGTCGAGTTCCGGGGTGTTGACGCGTCCCTCACGCGCCATTCGGACCAGGAACTCCCGGTTCTCGCGCTGCTCCTCCGCCTGGGTCTCGATCATCATCTTGACCAGCTCCGAGACGTCCTCGCTGTCACCGGACGCCATGAGGTAGGCGTACTTCTCGGCGTCGGAGCCCTGGGCGATCGCGGCGAAGCCCTGGAAACGGATCGCGACGCGCTGCGCCTCGGCGTCGTCCGACCGCGCCCCGGCGACGAAGTCGATGTGCGCGCGATCGGTACCGACCTCGACGAACACCCGGGTGCGCAGGCCCACTTCCCGGCCGAGGTCGGCCCACTTCCCGGCCGCGACCTCGGACCGTACGGCCCGGTTGGCCTCCTGTGCGTGATGCACGGCGTACCGAGCGGAGACGTCCCGCAGCCGGTCGACGATCTCCGGGCCCAGATCCTGCTCCACGCTGGACAGTCGCTTCTCCGCGACCAGGCGGAAGTCGGTCACCTCCCAGCGCAGCTTCACCCTCGTCTCGAAGAAGGTGGCGGCGCCCAGAGCGGGCAGCTCGACGTCGAACGCCGTCACATGGCGGCCTCGGGCGATCTCGCACACACTGGTCGGCCGGGCCCATCTGCCACGCCGGTCCGTGTGGTCCGCGCCCTGCGCGGTGATCACGCTGCAGCCCCCGTCCTGGTAGAAGAGCACCGAGGCCACCTGGACGCCCGCGTGCCGGAACCCCCTCTCCCGCAGGATCCGTTCGCGCAGGAACGGCCCCTCGACGTGCTCCGGGATGATCAGTTCTTCCTCCGGACCCACCGTCACCTCTGTTCCTCCCCCCGGCCCCTGGGGCCGCCGCTCATCGTTGCCATCGAGGCCAGTACACGGCGCTCGAAGACGTCGGTCATCGGTTCGTCGGGTGCCTCGGCCATGGTCGTCAGCAGCCAGCGCAGCCGCACGGCGTCGCGGCGGTCGCGGATCATCCGGGGCAGCAGCCAGAGCAGCGCCTGGAGGATCTCGCCCGGGGGCGTCGCCGCCCCGCTGTTCGTCGCGGGTGCCGCAGCCCGCCCCGCCTCCGCTTCTCCGGGGTCCGACTCGAAGACGTACGTCCGCGGTCCGTGCCCCGGGAGTGCCGCGTCCGCCTCGGCGGCCCGCAGCCATATGGCCAGGCCGTCGGTCGCGGCCTCGGCCGACAGATGGCTGTCCAGAGCCCGCCACAGCAGGTCGGCGAGCGGTTCGGCCGCGCCCTCCACCACCACGGCGAGCGCGAGCGCGAGGGGCCAGTGGGTACGGCGGGCCAACTCCGCGTCGGTCAGGGAGGTGAGCGCCCGCGGCACCGGCGGACGGGCCACGGACCGGGCGCGGCCGGCCTCGGCGCGCGGACCGGGGCCACGCTGCATCCCGGGCAGACGGTGGGGGACCCGGCTACCGCCGGTCGCCCCGGTCCGGGCGGCGGACGCCGCCTCGGCCGGCGACGAAGGTGCCGCCGGTGAACCGGTGGCCGACTCGTCCGCCTCCTCCGGCTGCCACATGTCGTCGGTGCGCGCACAGAACAGGCGTACGGCGCAGAGCATCGCCAGGCGCAGCCGCTCGCCGGAGGCGTCGTCGGACCACTCCCGCAGCAAGGAGACCGCCTCGCCGGCCCGGCTGCCGGTGGCGAGGCGGGCCGCGGCGTAGGAGGCGACGAGCGCCTGGGCGCCCTCGTCGCGGCTGCCGATGGCGCACAGCAGGTCCAGGGCGCCGCGGGTGTCGTCCACGACGCGGCCGAACCCGAGCGTCAGCGCCGCGGTCCACCGCAGCGCCGCCACCGGCGCGTCCGCCCAGTCCGTGACCACGGCGCACACCGCGGAGCGGTACGGTTCCCGGCCGGCCGCCTGACCCAGAGCGGTCGCGGCGAAGAAGCGGCGTCGGGGATCACCCGCGACGGCAAGCGGCCGGATCAGTTCCGTGAACCCGTACCCCAGATCGGCGGTGGCCAGTTCGCCGGCCACCACGGCGGCGCGGACCCACACCTGCGGGCGGGTGTCGCCCGCCAGTGCGCGCAGCCAGCGGACCACGGGGCCGCGTGCGGCATGGTGCCGGTGCCAGACCTCGGCCAGTACCGAGGCGGCCAGCGCCTCGCCCCGGTACGCCACCGTGCGCACGGGCACCGGCACGCCGCCCACGGACTCCTCCTCGCCGTCGCACAGTTCGGCCCGGCAGGCGGCGAGCAGACCCTCGAGGTTCTCGGCGAACACCGGCCGTCCGTGCGTCCGGTCGGGAGCGCGCGCGGTGAGGATCTGCTGCGCGAGCAGTTCGGCGGCGTCCGCGACCGCGCTGAACGCCTCTCCGTCCAGTACCGCGAGCGCGATCCGGAACGCGGCTTCCCGTACCCGGCCCTGGCCGTCGTCCGTCCGGTCGGCCGCCGCCACGCGGCCGCGGTCGGCGGCCGGACCGCCGGCCGGGGGCAACGGGTCGGCCGTCCCGGTGAACCACTCACGCGCCTGTTGCCGCGCGATCTCGGCGCAGGCGTCCAGTAGTTCCTCGCGGCGCATCTCGCCGCGTACGTGTCGCGCCACCCAGAGTGCGAGCGACTCCGCCTCGGACGGGCGCAGGGCCTCCGGCCGTATGCCCAGCGAGGCCAGGAAAAGAGGATGCGCGAGGATCTGTTCGCCGCGGGTGACGGCGTCCGGACCGGGTTCGTCGCAGAGATGCCGCATCAACTGCCAGGCGAGCAGTTCCCCGGCGGGAGCCGGCGGACAGGTCCGGCCGTAACGTCCCGTCAGCAGGTACCCCGCGGGCGAGGAGGGGGAGACGACGAGCACCGCGTACGCGTTCTTCACGGCCAGCCGCGCCGCGAGGGCGTCCAGATGCAGTTCCTGCGGCGCGCTCCAGTCCCCGGGGAGGTCGGGCAGCTGGACGATGAAGCCACCTCCGTCCGGGACGCCGCCGGCCACCGCGTCGGGGTCGTCCGACATCAGTCCGAGGTCCGACGGGGCGAGCCGGGTGACGCGCCCCTGGGACGTGACCCCGGCCGGGTTTCCGGTCCCGGTGCCGCCGTCGGTCTGCTCCGCCTCCCGCGCCGGTGCCCCCGAGAGCTTCCCTGGGCCGGACGCGGTGGTGCGGGCGGCGGCGGTGAGCTCGTCGAGCAGGCACAGCCCGGTCGTCAGCCGCCCGGTGCCGGGCGGACCGCCCAGCACCACCACACGACGCCCCTGCAGCACCTTCTTGAGCGCGGGATAGCCGGCCGGGGGCCGGTAGACCTGCCGCAGCCGGTCCAGTTCGTCCTCGGGCACGTCCCCGAAGACCGGAACCGCCCCGTCCCGCGCTCCGACGTAGACGTCACCGAAGTGCGCGTGGGCGAAGCGGCTCCGGTCGAAGACACTGCTGTTGCCGCGGACGTCGAAGCGCGCCTGCGCGGCGCGCTGGGCGCGGGTCGCGGCACGCGCCTCCCCGGGCACGCCCTCCTCGGCCAGCGGATCCCGCATCGCCTCGCGGAACCGCTCCTCCTGCCGCGCCTGCCACTCGGCGCGCTCCTGTTCGGCGCCTTCGCGACTGGTGTGCGCCTCCGGATCCTCCCGGTGCGCGTCGCCCTCCATGCCCTGGTCCCGTCCCGGATCACGATCGCGCTCCGGGGTGTCGTCGTGCCCGGCGGGACCGCGGTCGGCGCCCCCGCCGTACTCCTGGCCCGCCCCCCGCCCGTTCCGGCCGGACGTGCCCCGCTCGGCGCCGCCGTGGGCGCCGGCCGGGTGGTCCCCCCGGTGCCGCGGCCGGTCCTGGGCAGGGGACGTGCCCCCGAGCGCGACGGGCCCCCCGCCTCCGTCGTCGCCGTTCAACGGGTCTCCTCGGTGTCGTGGTCGCCGGTTCCGGGCGGGTTGGCGCCACCGAAGCCGACCGGTCCGTGGAACACGGCACGGTCCTGGACGACGCTGGTGCCCCCGTGCACCTGGATGTCCCAGCGGGCGCCGGCCTCCGCGTCGACCGGCCAGTCGTCCGGACCACCGGTCCGGCGGCGCCCGTCGGCGGAAGGCCGGCCGGCCGCGGGCGGGGCGGTGTCCCCCGGGCCCGTCCGCGGTCTCCGGCCTTCCGCCTCGGCTCCCGCGGACGCGCCGCCCCCGTGTCCTCCCGTGGGCTCGTCGGCGGGAAGCATGCCGAAACCCTCGTCCCCCGGCAGCGCGGGTCTCGGCTCCCCCGGCACGTGGAACCAGGCGGTGGTCCGCCCCTCCTTGAGGGTGACCTGTGCCCGGCGGTAGGAGGAGGGCTCCACGAAGCGCCCGCCGTGCCGGACCACGTCGTGGTGGAGCGAGTCGGAGACCACACAGACCAGATCCCGGCCCGAGTGCTCCAGCACCGTGCGCGCCGTCGACGAGTCCGCCAGGCGGCAGACCAGGTCCATGGCCTCGCCCGACAACCCCTCGTCGTCGTGTTCCACCGGACCCACGTGCAGTCCGACACGCAGTCCGAGCCGACGCGCCAGGTCCTCGTTCTGGACCCGATGCCGCTGGTGCATCTCGGCGAGCCAGGTGCCGAGGATCTGCACCGGCGGGATACGCGAGTCCACCGCGGCGATGAAGCCGTCCCCCCGGTCCTCGAGGTGGAGCATGCCCCGGGCGACCCCCGAAGCGGCGAAGGAGGAGTGGGCAAGGTCGTAGATCTGCGCGCGCATCCGCCGCTTCGCGCCGTTGAGGTACGTCCCGGATCCTCGGGCATCCACGCTCATCAAGGTCTTGTAGACGGCACCGCCGGTCATCCGGTCCTCCCCTGTCGTTCAGTGACTGCACGTCAGCATGTCGGCTCCCGCTGCCACTGGATGTGGTCGTTTACACATCCGGTCGCAGCACATGGAGCGCGGGCGCGAAATGCGCGCCGTGCGTAGCGGGGCCGCACTTCGCTCCGCACACCAACACAACCTGTGGGGGCTCTTGACAGGCGCTCCGTCGAGGGGGAGAGGGCAGGAGGTACCCACCGGCATACGAATCGGAAAACGGCGGACCCACGAGACGACGGCGCGGAGCGAGAGGCCCCGGAGCGAAGAGGCCCCGGAGCGGAGTGCGCCGACAGCAGGCAGTCGGCGGGTGGCGTGGCGGCGCGACGCCGTACCGAGGTGAGGAGGGACGGAGCGGGACCGTCGGGACCGCTAACACCAACAGGAACAGGGCCAGGATCAGTGGGCCGGGAACCCGATGTTCCCTCCGGCCGCCAGCAGCCGCAGCGCGTCGCGGTCGATCAGCTCGATCCGCCGGGGCCGAGTCCGTACGACTCCTGCACTGCGCAGCAGCCGCAGCGACTTGGCCACCGCCTCACGGGTGGCGCCCACGGCATCCGCGAGGTCGTGCTGGGCCAGTTCCGCGAGCACGGGGAGCTCGTCGCCCGAGGGCTGGACCCCTGCCGGGCCACGATTCGGGGTACCCGGCCCGGAAACGGCGCGCGGTCCGTCCGGACCCGTCCGGATTTCCGGCGCCCGCGCGCGGTGAGCACCGGCGCCGTCGGCGGCCGCGTGCCCCTGAGCCGGCGCCGCCCCGTTCGGCGCCCGCCCTCTCACGCCCGCCTCCGGTGTTCCTGCGTTCCGCGCTCCTCCGTCCGGCTCCCGCACCCGTGCGCCAGGCACCGGTCCACGGTTCGTCCGCGGCTGCCCCGGCCCAGCGGGCGTATCCGCCTGTCCGCTGCCCGGGCCGCCCTGCAGCTCGCCCAGCTCCAGAAGCCTGGCGGCGACGCGCTGCATCACCGTCAGCGAGGCGAGCGCCCGGCGCTCCTCGTCGGCGGAAGCGAGCCGGGCCACGAGTTGAGCCATGAGCAACGCCCCGACCCGCGGGTCGCGCGCGGCGAAGGCGCGGAACCGGACACCGGAGACCACCAGGGCTCGTACCGGCCCCAGGGCCGTGACGGTGGCGCTCCGGGTGGCGTTGCCCAGAGCTGCCATCTCGCCCACGAGTTCACCCCGCCGCCGAAGGGCGAGGATCAGCCGGGCCGACGAGCGGTCGGTGGCCGTCGACACGACCGCCCACCCTTCCAGCAGCACCAGCACATGGGTGCTGTCGTCCTGCTCCAGCAACAGGTGCTCGTCCGGCCGGAAGGTCCGCTCGGCGCCGATGCGGAGCAGATCCTTCCGTGCTTCGGAGTCAAGGGCTTCCAGGAACGTGCGGTCCTGCACCACCAAACCCATGAGATCCCGTCACTTCCAGCGCAGGGAAGGGGAGTTGAAATGAGGTGTCACCTTACTCGTGTGGCGGTACGCGTACACGGGCTACCGCACGAGTGGCGCCCGCCTTTCCCGAAGCCCTCACACCAGGTTCGCCCGTGTACTTCGGGCGGGCCACCGGTCGCCCGGGTGCTGGGCCTGTCGAGAGTGAGGGTGGAGAACGAGCGGTGGACTGCGTTCCGTTCGCACTACGGCATCGAAAGCATGTACTGCCGTCCGGGACTCGAAGGTGCCCGTGCAACCTTCGAGCGACGTCGGGGTCCCGCCTGCCCGCAGGCGGGACCCCGACGTCTGCGGCGACTGCCCCGCTTCAGGACGCCCGCCGCAAGCCCGACGCTCAGACTGGTCGTCGCCCGCGCTTGCCGGGCAGTTCGTCGGCCTGGGCATCCTTGATGACTTCGGCGATCACGAGGACTCACTCGACACCCGAGCAGGCAGGGAACGCGACTGTTGCAGCCAGTCAACTGCGACGATAAGCAAATCGCCGTCTGCGTGTCGCCGGTGCCGCCCCCGTCGCCGGCCGGATGGGCCCCGCTGTGCGGTGACCGCACAGGGCGGATGTACGGCGCTCCGGCAGGCCGTTGGGATCAGAAGGCCGTGTGGTCGATCCAGCGGTCGAGGACCGTGGCGTCTCCCGAGACGTCGAAGACCGTCTCCTGGTAGGACCGTCGGCCGTAGAGCAGCAGCAGAAGATCCGCCGCCTGCCCCCGCACCGCCGCCGTGTCCGGCACGGACTCGGCGACCCTGCCGGACAGCAGCCGGAAGCCCGACGGCTCCAGCCGTACCCGCCATTCCTCGCCGGCCGCATCCGTGCACCGAAAAGCGATCGTCTCGCCGTCGCCGCGCAGCTTCGTCACTCCAGGCGCGAAAAGCCCCGCGTATGGCAGGTTCACCAGGAACTCGTCTACTCCGTCCGCCGCCAACACCGGGTCGACGTCCGGCTGCCGGCCGACGGCACGCTCCGCGTCCACCCGGTGCACCAGCGTTTCGAACAGCATCCGGCGCGCCCAGAACCGCGCATGCCGGTCCTCGCCCCATGTCCACATCGGCGCGTCGGGGTCGGTGTCCCGCAGCACGGCCGCCACGTCGGGCACCCCTGCCGTCACCCAGTCGGGGTAGTCCCGCGGGTCGTCGGGCAGCCCCAACTCGACGTCCCGGTTGCGGGGAGGCTCCTGCACGCGCCGGGACAGCAGGGTGCAGAACCAGCGTTGCAGCGAGCCTACGTGCCGGGTGAGCTCGGCCAGTGTCCAGTCGGGGCAGGAGGGCACGGCAGCCGTGGGGTCGGCGCCGCGTACCGCGTCGGCGAACCGGCGGGTCTCCCTCTCGATCGCCTCACGGTAGGTGTCGTACGGGAGGGGATGTCCCGCGTTGCTCGTTGTCGCCATCTGCTGCCGCCGTTCTGTCACGGGTACGGATTTCGGTGACGATCAGTGTGGCGGCCGGAGTGCACTCGGAGGCAAGTCGGCCTCGGGTGCCTCGTCCTTGCGGCTGCTGCAGATCCACGCCGGGGCAGTTCATCCCGAGCGCGCACGACACAGCCGGACCTGACCGAGCTCGATGGCGAGCCGGCCGACGTCCTCGCCGCCGCCCAGACGGCAGTCGATGCCCCGGCCGGGCTGGGCACCATCGTCTCCTACGCATACCGAGGTGGCGCTGCCCACGACGGGCACGTGGTCCAACCTCGGCAAGGGCGGCGCCCAGGCGGACATGGTGCTCACCGTGCCCGAGGACGGGGCGCCGCTGCTGCTCGTGGTGATCGACAACTGTTGTGAGTCCGCGCAGGAACTCGCCGGGAAGATCGACAAGTACATGCGGTTTGGGCAGCGCAAGGCCATCCCCGGCGATGTGACGGCCGAGGCGTAACCGCCCGGCGATCGCCATCCGGAGATCAGGTTTACGCTTTCCGGGCCAGTCCGGCGGCGATGAGGTGTTCCCAGACCGTGAGCTCTCTTCTTTCGCCGCTGCTCCACGGGTTGTCCCTCTCGTCGGGGCGCCACAGGGGCGCGGGGACGATGCCGGGGTCGAGGATCTCCAGGCCGTCCAGCAGGGAGGCGATTTCCGCGTCCGTGCGCCAGCGGCCGCGGCCGAACGTCTGCTGGAGGACCTTCTCGGCCTCCGCGGTCTCCGGGTTGCTGCCGGAGCGGAAGTGGCTGATGAAGAAGTAGCTTCCGGAGGGGACGTTGTCGCGCCAGTAGCGGACGATGCCGGCCGGGTCCTCGTCGTCGTTCACGTGGTGGAGGATGGCGCTGAGGATGACGGCGACGGGCCGGGTGAAGTCGATGATTTCGAGGGTGTCGGGGTGGGTGCGGATGCCTTCGGGGTTGCGCACGTCGACCGCGACGACGCGGGTGCGGTCGTTGTTCTCCAGCAGTGCGCGGCCGTGGACCAGCACTTGGTCGTCGATGTCGACGTAGACGACGCGGGATTCGGGAGCGTGCCGTTGCGCGACCTGGTGGACGTTGTCCGCGGTCGGCAGGCCACTGCCCAGGTCGATGAACTGCCGTATGCCGGTGGTCTTCGCGATCTCCCTGACTGCCCGGGTCAGGGCGGCGCGGTTGGCGAAGGCGATGGCCACCGAGCCGGGCAGGTCGCGCTTGAACACGTCGCCGATCTCACGGTCCACGGCGTAGTTGTCCTTGCCGCCGAGCAGGTAGTCGTAGACGCGGGCGATGCTGGGCTTGGCCGGGTCGATGGAGGAGCCTTCGTACGTCATGGCGGCCATTCTTCCCCGCAACGTCACCTGGCCACCCTGGTTTTACTCCTACGGAGCCCAGAAACGAGCCCAGCCGGCCGGCGACACCATCGTCATCGTCCACGAGGACAACTCGGCACCCAGACAGGCCGGGAACGCGGCATCCCGCGCCGGGCCGCACGCGGCGACTACTCCTAACCCCGCGTCCTGGACCTTCGGTTGGGGCGGTCCATCAGCCCCAACCGAAGCAAGGCGAAGTCTTGGCTTGTCGTTTGGGCCTTGACGCCTGATCTTGGACACACGAGACACTGGATCCTGAGGAGCTGAGAACGGAGCTTCCCGTCGAGGTGCCGGGCCGGCTCCGCTCGGACCGGGTCATGCGCAAGCTCGTCCCTGTGCCGTGGATCTGCCCTCCGCAAGGAGGTCGCCCGCCCAAGCACGGAGGCGAGTTCGTCTTCGGTGACCCGGCCACGTGGGGCGAGGCCACCGCGGTCTCCGTCCCCAACACCGACCGATACGGGACCGCCACCGCACAAGCCTGGCACCGGCTCCCCCTCCGGCTGACCCGCTGGGCGGCGTGGCTCGACCACGCGGGCCGTTGCCGATCATCGAGGGCACCGTGATCCGGTTGACAGTCGTGAAACTGCCCAGTGGCGGGGTGCACGCCCGTTGGTCGGGCACCGGTGGCGCCATGGACGACGGCACCGGTGGCGCCATGACGACGCCGACCGGTGCTGGCAGGTATTCCCGCGAAGGTTCGACGTGGAGCACACGTTTCGGCTGCTCAAGCAGACGCTCGGCTGGACCAGGCCCCGTCTGCGGGATCCGGAAGCAGCCGACCACTGGACCTGGCTCGTCCTGGCCGCACCCGCTCAGCTCCGCCTCGCTCGCTCGCGAGACACCTCCGTGGCCGTGGGAGCGGCCGGCGGAACCGAACAGGCTCACCCCGGCCCGAGTGAGGCGGGGGTTCAGGAACCTGCCGGCGAAGACGGGCACGCCAGCTGGTGCACCGCAACCCACCAGGCGCGCCCCCGGCCGCCCGCCTGGCTCGAAGAACCGACAACCCGCCACCCGCTACGACGTCGGACGAGTCCTCACCACCGGCGAGTCCTACACCCGACCCGCCCACCACAAGCAGGGAACCAAGCCCCGGCGCACTGGCGAGACGACCCGTCCGACGCCCAATCCGGGGTGCGAAGCAGTCCCCGGATCCGGCATACTCGCCCCGTGAACAACAAGCTCAGAAAGGACGATGCCGCGTAATCGGCCGTCCCAAGTCCGCGCCGCCGGACGTCACCCGAGGCGGCAGACGCGTGGAACACCAACGCCTGGGTTACCCCGTGGCTCTGGCAAGCTTGCCGGCGCGGTTTCCCGCCTCGAACACGATCGGCTCTGGCCTGGGGCGATAGCCCAGGCCTTGCAGCAGTGGTCACGAACAGCCCGCCGCCCCGGTCGTGCTCTCTCCGGCGGTTGCGGTTGCCCCATGTGCAACCCCTTCTACACGACCGACGAGCGGGCAGTTCTGGAAGCGGCAATGCACGCTCTTCCGCCACGGGCGGCGCGTGAACTGCGGCATCTGGTGAAACCGCTCGACGACCTCTACATCGCCAAAACCTGGCCCGACCCCTTCGCGTCGCCCGACGACGGATGGTGGGTAAGACGCTGTTGGGGGTAAGCGTTGACTGGGGGAACGAGTCAGGGCGCCGTGCCTCGTCTCGCTCTGGAGCACAGTGCAGATGAACCCCTGGGCTTCCCCAGCAACGGCCGCCTGCTCGTAGCTCATACCGAAACGCAGCGGTCCCACGCTCACGAACGGGGTGTATTCCCACCGCGCACGGTCGGCCGCGTCGGCAACCGGCCACACCCGCCACCCGCCCCTTTCGTGCCCCTACAGCCCGCGATGCCATGTGCTGCACAACCCCAGCTTCACTCGAAACCAACCGCACCCGATCGAGGTCGGGTGGGTATGCGGGAAGCAGGAACACCGTCAGCCATGCACGCTCGGCGATCAGCTCACGCGTGGCGTGGGAGACGTGGGTGTTCACGCGGTCCCACACCAACACGATCGGCGCCTTCACGAGCTGGTGGGTGCCGTCGATCAGCGCGATGAAGTCGCGCTCGCCCAGGCTGCGGCGTCTGCCCTTGCCCGAGGGGTGGGTGCGCAGGCGGTGGCACACCCGGGTGCGGGAGCCGGGCCGCATGGCGATCAGCCCGGCCACGGACAGGCGTCCCGAGCGTCGTCCACTGACCGTCACCTGCGGGGTCACTCCGCGTCGGCCCCAGGTGCGTCCTTTGGGCGGCCGGCGGGTGAAGCCTGCCTCGTCCTCGAAACGGATGTAGCCTCCGCAGGCCGCCCGGGCTCTTTTACCTCGTCCCAGGTGGCCTCCTTCCAGACGATGACGGCCTGCTCGTCACGCTCGGCGACCCGCCGGGCGGGGACCTGCGGGCTGAAGCCGAGACGGTGCATCAGCCTCGTCGCCCCGGAGAGGCTGTAGGAGACGTGGAACTTCCTGCCGATCAGCGTGGCCACTCTCGCCGCGGTCCACACCTGGTCCTCCATCCAGCCGTGCGCGACAGGGCCCTGCTCCAAATACGCGGCCAGCTTCTCCAGACAGCGCGGGGACAGACGGCACCGGGATCCGCTCGGGCCACGGGAGGCCAGAGCCCGCACATCGCCCTCCCGCCACAACTGGTGCCACTGGCAGGCCGACTTCGGGCTCGCCCGCAGGCGTTGTGCCCACCTCTGACGGCTCGATTTTCTGCTCGAACAACTCGGCCGCCTGCAGCCGTACCGACTATTCAACGACACTCAAGATGCCTATGTGGGTGGTGAGTTGAAGGCATGCTGTGTGCCGACGGATTCGGACGCATGCCGGTGGGGTCGGGGTGTTCGTTGGCGGCGACACCTTGCCGATGAGGAGGGCATGCGAAGGCCCTCCCGACGATTTCTTGGCCGAGTCCGGGAGGGCCGTGCAGCGCATGGAGGCGCCGGTGCTCACGGCAGAGGCGGACGCGGCCCACCTGCTGTCCTACGAACAGCTGGAAACCGTCCATATGCCGACCAATCAGGGCATGGACCAGGACTCCCCACTGTCCTGCCTGTTGGTCGGCCAGCCCACCCTGAGACGGACCATGAAGCTCGCCTCCTGGCCGCTCTGGAGCAGCGGACTGCTCTGCGTTACACGATGCCGGGCATGCCCTCGACCGAGACGACCAGCTACGTCGCCCACCACCTGAAGATTGCCGGGCGCCCGGACCAACTGTTCACCGAGGACGCCCTCACGCTGATCCACACGACCCCGCGCGGCTATCCCCGGGCGGTCAACAACCTTGCCCTGCAGGCACTGGTCGCCGCGTTCGCCACCGGTAAGAACCTGGTCGACGAGGCCGCCGCCCGCGTGTCCGTGAGCGAGGTTGTCGGCGACTGAGATGTCCGTTTCACACTTCCCGGTGTCCCGCCGGTCTCAGAGCACAGGTGGATGTCAGTGCGTTGAGCTACCGTCACGCGGTATGAGTGATCAGCAGCATGCGGTCATCGTCCGCCGTGCCCAACCAGCCGATGTGGATGGCCTGGTCGCGTGCAGTAACGCGCTGTTTGCCGAAGATGCCGGGACGAGAGATCCGAGCGTCGACGTGAGTTGGCCTCGCGAGTTCGGACCTGCACGTTTCGCCGCCGGCATAGACGACCCGACCAGGCTCCTTCTCGTCGCGGACTGCGACGGGCAGGTCGTCGGACACCTCACCGGGTCCGTGGCTGAGGGACCTGCGATGAGGCCGGTCAAGATCGCGACACTCGTGAGCATGTATGTCCAGCCGGCCCACCGCCGCGGCGGACTCGGAGCACGTTTAGTCGCGCAGTTCTCGGCCTGGGCGAAGGAAGCGGGGGCCGAACTCGCCGAGGTGACCGCGTACTCCAGCAACGCCGATGCGATCCGCTTCTACGAACGGAACGGTTTCGCGAGTCAGTCAGTGACGTTGCAGACCGCTTTGTGAGATCAGGCCGCAGCCGGCATCGCGGCCTGGGCGATTGGCGCTCGCGCTGATCCCCGGGCCGAACCACCGGCACTTGGCCGAAGAAAACGACACCTTACCGACGACCCCGCCAGGATGCCCACCGGCGGGGCTTCGCCGTCACACCCCGTCGGCATCGTGAACGCCGCCTTCGTCGGCATTTTCAGCGCCGGGCAACATACCGACTCCCGGCGCAGCCGTCCCTCAGCAGCCAGCCCGCCCCCATCCGCATACCTCACACACCACGGGATACAGCCACCACCCCTGGACCATCAGGGGCTTCACAAAAGTTCACCCTGACGAGCCGAAGTCAGTAACGCACCGAGTTGGTGCTGCCCCGGCGCACGATCTGCTGTCGCTTCTGCCCCTCCTGGTCAGTCAGTCTGCGCACGCGGACAGGCTGGGCCACCGCGCCACGTTGGACGGCCTGGCACAACTCGCGGGCCTGTGCGAGTCAGCCACCGCCACGGGCGGCGGAAAGCCGGTCGAGTTCTGCCAGCAGCAGTGGCACCACGCAGCACCGCCGGTGGGCGGGGTCGCGGGCCTCGGCCTGGCCGAACGCGGCGGCGATCACCGCGGCGGCGTCACGGTCGACCGAAGCGGTCAGCCATTTGGCCCGGGCACGCGGTCCCTTGCGCAGCGCACGGCCGCCGGTCCGGCCACCGGGCACGGCGATCACGTCGTGCGGCGCCGGGGTGCCGGGGCGGCGTCGTAGACGCAGGCCAGCGCGGCCATCCGCTTGCGGCAGCTCTTCTTCCCGGACGCGAGGCGAGTGCGGAAGACACCCCGTCCGCGCTTCTTGCCCGCCGCGGCTTTCGTGGTGTCCGGCCGCGGCGCGTCCGGTCTCATCACGATGCCCTTGGCATCGGCGGAGAGCACCAGCAGCACCTCACTCGTGGACGGCACCAGGGTGCGCTTCGTATAGAAGGCGGCCACGTCCACCGCGGCGGCCCGGACCAGCTTCTCCAGCTGCCGCTTGCCGGCCACCTGCCCGCACCGGCGCTCGACCGCCCGGTGCGCGTCGTCGTAGGAGCCGCGAGCCGCCTCGATCACCGCCAGGCGGCGAAGACCGAGGCTGTGCCGGGTAAGCGGGAGCGCCAGGGCGTCATCGGCCGGGTAGCTCTTCGGTTTGTCTGGAGCCCTGAAGGGCAGGCGGCGCACGGTGACCGGGCCCACCTCGGTGGCCAGGGCCCGCTCGTGGCCCCGCTCGACGCGCGCCCGCCCGTCCACCACCACGGCAGCGGCGGCATGATCGGCCTCCTCCCGCAGGGCACGCAGGTCGAGGTGGTCCTGCAGCAACTTCCGCATCAGCTGTCGGCCGCGCTCGGTGAACAGGTCTTCCAACTCGTCGTGGGTGAGCCGGCCCGCCCCCAGGGAGCCGAGCACTCCGGTTAACTCCTGGAAACAGATCGTCGCGCGGGCAAATGGGTCAGCTGCCACAGCAGTGTCGTACCGTTCCATCGGGCTCTTCTTCCTGGCGCATCGATTGGTCGCACTTTCGACGGTAGGAGGAAGAGCCCGTCAGCGCGCCGGTTTCCCCACACTCCGCGCGACGGACCCGGCCGCCTGCGGCGGCAGCACGAACATCCCCGGTCCCTCAAGGCCGAGCCAGCCGCGCTCGGCGAGCCGGCAGAGGCCCTGGACTCCTGTCCGACCTGAGTCAACGATTCTCCCGCGCCCGGGCCCGCACCTTCGGCCGGGGCCTGGCCGAGGATCTCCGTGACCGTCTCCCGAGTGATCACAAGACGCGACAGCATCGCTTCCTCGTGCTCGATCGCCTGCGTCAGCTCGGCGACCCGCCGCCGCAGGCGCTGGAGGGCTCGACGTTCCGCGGCCGGTCTCCGGGGCGGAATGCGGCGATGGGCCGCCTGGTGCTGGGCACCGGGATGCGGAGCCGGGAGTGGGCTTTCCGCCCCAGCTACACCCCAGGTTGTACACCGCCAACCACCCTGGTTGCAGGCGCAGTTCAACCCACGGTTGGGCGAGAGGCAACGGCCCCTCCAGCTAACTTTCACCCACGGCAACAACGCCTCGGGCGGGCTCTGCTTTGGATGGGATCAAAACCACAATCCGCGATCGCCCGTCTCCGGAGCGGTCCGATCTGACCGGCGGCGGCGCCTCTGGTCCGTCCGCCCTCTTGAGGGGAATTCACGTGACCGTTCGACGTAGACGGAAATGGATGGGTGCTGCCATGGCGGCCATGCAACCGGTCAGACCTGTCGGCAGCCGCCGAGGGGTTGCTTGGCTGGCAACGGTGGCCAGTCTGGCCGCCGCTGTGCTCGTGCCGTTGGCGGCGCCGGCCACCCACGCGCAGGCTGCCGCGTCGGTTTCCCCTGCGGGGCAGTGGTATCTGAACCGTGGGCGGATCATGGACAACGTGGTGGTGGCGCCGAACAGCACAACCACGGTCGCCGTCGCGGGCCAGGGCTTTTTGCCCTCCTCCAACCTCGCCTCGGTGGCGCTCAACCTCAGTGCCGAGGGCGAGACCGGCAGCGGATCGCTGAAGGTGTACGCCAGTAACGAGACCGAGCCCACCGCGACCGCACTGAGCTACGGGACCGCGAACTACCGAGCGAACCTGGTGATCAGCAAAGTCGGCGCGGACGGCAGGATCAAACTGGTCAACACCGGGTCCTCCACCGCCCGGGTGTACCTGGACAACCAGGGCTACACCTTCCTCACCTCCTCCTCCACGACGGGCAGCACCTACGTGCCGGTCGCGCCCACCCAGATCCTGACCAATGTCACGATCGCGGCGAACTCCACCTACCGGATGTCGCCACTGGACAACGGGCCGATCCCGGCCCTCGGGGTCCAGGCAGTCTCCTTGTCGGTCGCCGCGTTGAGCTCCGGGACCGGAACCGTCCGGGTCTACGCCGCCGGCGACATCACCCCCGCCGACGCCACCCTCGACTACGCGGCAAACACCCCCGCCCAGAACTTCGCGATCGCCAAGATCGGTGCCAACACCCTGCTGGACGCCAACGGTTCCGGCATCGTGAACATCAACAACTTCGGCTCCAGCCCAGTCACCATCTCGGTAGCAGCCACGGGGTACTTCTCCAACACCGCCGCCGGCGCGCTGACCCACGCGCTCACCCCGGCCCGGATCGCCGACAACGTCACCATCGCCGCCGGCGACAAGTACGCCCTACCCGTGCTCGGCCAAGGCGGCATCCCCACGTCCAAGCCCGCAGCGGTCGGCCTCAACCTCACCGCCACCAGCAGCGACGCTGGCCTGCTCACCGTCTCCTCGGCCGGACTGACCGACGCGGGATACAACACAGTCTCCTACCAGGCCAACACCCCGGTCAGTACCTTCACCACCGCGCGCGTCGGCTGCGCCGGGCAGGTCGTGCTCAGTAACACCGGCGCCTCGCCCGTCACCGTCTCGGTCGACGCCTACAGCTACTTCGGCAACCCCGACACCAGTACCGCGTCCACCCCCGGAACGACCGCCGCCACCATCGAGAAGGTCACCGGCGTCACCGACATCAACCAGAAGACCACCAGTGACGCCAGCAATGTCACCGTCTCCTCCTGTACCGACGACACAGGGACCGGCACCGTCACCGTACCGAGGACGGCGTCCTCCGGCGTCTCTGTGACCACCAGCTCCGGAACTGTCACCGTCGGACTTCCCGCCACGGGGACCGGAACGCGGTCGGCGACCGGGACGGTCGTCTACGCGGGTGCCCAGAGCGGATACTCCACCGCGGTCCAGCCCACGGACGACGGCGGTTTCCGAGCCCTGGTCACCCTCAACGGCAGCTCATCGCCGACATCCTTCGACTTCCCGGTGACCATGCCGAGTGGTGCCAAAATGGTCGCCGGTGACGACGATGACGACGGGGCCGTCAGCATCGTCAAGGAGTCCACCGACGCGGACGGGAACACCCTGGCCGCTCAGCTGGCCATCATCGAGAAGCCATGGGCCACGGACGCGGCGGGCGTCAGCTGGCCGGCGACCTACACCGTCAACGGCAACACACTGACTCTCCACGTGAACCTCGCCCCGGTCACCAACGCCTCGGGCGCCACCGTCTCACCGACATTTCCCGTGGTGGCCGATCCCAGGTGGAAGTGGACATGCTGGTGGCATCTCTGCGGCACGATCTACCTGAACCGTTCCGAGACCGCAAATGCCCGGGACGCCGGCTACCTCGCCACCGCCGTCTTCAGCTTCTGCGCAGGCATCCTCAGGACGAGCGTGATCGGAATTGCTGCTTGCGGAATTCTTGGACTGACCTCGTCCGTCCTGTCTATCGCGGCAAACCGGTACTACAGCGCCGGAGGCTGCCTCAAGGTCAGGATTCCATCAGGCCAGGCCCAATTCCAGCAGCGGGGCAACTACAACTGCTGAAGCCGTAGACGGAGCAGATCGCGAAGTCCAGGTGGTTGGGCAGGCACCCCCGCTGTGGCGAGGAGCCGCTACAAGCCTGCCACTGAGAGGTTCTGACCAGCCGTGACGGCCTACCGCGTGCAGCCGTGGGCCGTCACGGCATGACCGGCGAACCGCTTCGGCAGCACCGGAGCCCGGTGGAGCGTCGAGGGTGCCGAAGCCCTCCTCCTGCTCCGCGCCGTAATCATCAACGGGACTTCGATGAGTACTGGCTTCACCACATCGAACAAGAACATCTCCGCACTCGGCAGGCCCGCCACCAGGACGGATACGCCCTCACCGCTTGACCGAGCAGGTCACTACGAAAGAGCCACACCCTACGGAGTCAGGTCCCAGGGCATCGGAAAGTCCGCCGACTCCAGGTCCTCGAAGGCGGCGGTCTACACCACCCCAGCCTTGGCGCGAGCCACGTAGTCCCCGCTGTCACCACGTACCGCCAATCTGATCACCCGTCGAGCCTATCGGCGCCCGTCCAGACCACGGAAAGAACATACGACCGTGACGTCTTCCCAGGCCCCGGCCCTACCCGAGGAGTGGGACTGGCTGATGCGCCGGATGTGCCTGCCCTACATTGCGCAAGGCCGCCGCCGACGTGCTGGCCACCGCCCGAGCGCAGTGGCGCTGTGGTGTTCAGGTGGTGTGGGCTGGTGGGTTTGCTTTGTGGGTGGTCCAGGTGGTGGTGGTGGTGGGGTGGGGTGTGGTGTGGGTGGTGTAGTCGTGGGTGAAGGGGGTGGTGGGTTGGGTGTTGAGGTGGGTGTAGAGGGGGGTGGTGTCGTAGTAGTGGTCGGTGGTGAGGAGGGAGAGGTGGCGTTGCCAGTTGGGGTGGGTGTGGGGCCAGTTTTGGGCTTGGGTGTGGGTGATGTTGCCGGTGGGGTGGGGGAGATGGTGGGTGTCGGCGTGGGTGGTGAAGAGTTCTTTGGTGGTGGTGGGTTGGGGGCGGGCGATGTGGAGGATGGGTTGGGTGGGGAGGGTGGGGTGGTGGGTGAGGAGGGTGATGATGTGGGCGAGGTCGTGGACGCTGATGAGGGAGTGGAGGGCGTGGCCGTGGTTGACCCAGTGGGGAAGGGTTTTCATGAAGTGGGTGAGGGCGGGGGTGAGCCATTGGTCGTGGGGGCCGTAGATGAGGTGGGGGCGTAGGACGAGGCCGCCGGCGGCGAGGACGCGTTGTTCGCCGGCGAGGCGGGTGATGCTGGTGGGGGAGGTGGGTCCGAGGGGCGCTTCGAGTTCGGTGAGGCCGACGTGGCGGCCGTCGCGGTAGACGGCGGTGGTGGAGAGGTGGATGAAGCGTTGGACGCCGGCGTGTTCGGCTTCGGCGAGGAGGGCGCCGGTGCCGGTGTCGTTGACGGCGCGGCATTGCTGGAGGTCGTTTCCGATGTGGGAGGCGAGGTGGAGGACGGTGTCGATGCCGTCGCACACGCCGCGTAGTGAGGCGGGGTCGGTGAGGCTGCCGGGCCATATTTCTATGTCGGGGGCGGGTGGCTGCGGGCGGGTGGTGTGCAGTGTCCCGGTGGGGCGGGGGTTGATTGCGGTGGGGTGTGGGGCTGTCTGGCCGGCTCTCATTTTTCCTGCCGGGTCCGGGGCTGTCCCTGCGGTGCCTGGCGCCTTTCCTTTGACGGCGGGCAGGCTTGTTCCGTGGGTGTGCAGGTCCGTGGTGTGCGGCTGAAGCGTTCCGGCCCGCAGGTCTGTGGTGCGGGGGCGCAGGTCTGTTGTGGTGATGGGGGGTTGGGGTCTGGTGGTGGCGGGTTTCGGGGGCTGGGCGCGGTGGGCGAGGAGGCGGAGTGCAGGTGGGTGGGGGGTGTGGGCGGTGAGGAGTGCGGTGACGTGGGAGCCGACGAATCCGGAGATGCCGCCGGTGATGAGTATGCGCTGTGCTGCCATGTGTGTGTCCTCCTGCTGCGGGTGCGGGTCTTTCTGGTGATGCGGGTTTCCCGGGACTTGAGGGTGCTGTGGGTTCCTGCGGGTGCGGGTGCGGGTGCGGGTGCGGGTGCCTCAAGTCCTCCTGGTTGTACGGGCCTTGCGGATCCTGACGGGCGCTGGGGGTCTGCGGGTGTTGTACGTCCTGCTGGTGGTGCGGGCCTTGTAGATCCTGTGCGGCTCCATGGGTCTGGTCTTACTGCTTGTGCAAGTCTTGTTGGTTGTGTGGGTTGTTGGGGGTGCTTTCGGCCGCATGGTCCCGGCGGGTCTGACGGGGTCTGGCGGGTGCGTGCCGGGCGGTGTCGGTGTGGGTGTGGAGTGTTCTTGTGTCGTGGTGGTGTGAGGTCGGTCAGTTCAGGGGGTGGGCGGCCTGGTCCCCGGTGACCTCGACGTCGGCTCATGCCGCGGGCTTCCTGGGTCCTCATGCCGCGGGCGTCTTGGGCTTCTGCCTCGGGTTCCGCCCTGAGCTTCTGGCTCCGGGTCTCGCTCCCGGGCCCCTGTCCTGACCCTCACGCCGTGTCCCGCTCCTGGCGTGTCCTGGGCGTCACATCTCCGTGCCCCGCGTTTGGCTCCTCGGGCCCCGCCCCAAGCTCCGCGCCCCGCGTTTCGCTCCCCGGGTTTCCGTCCCGCGCCCCGTGTTTCGCGTTCCGCTTCTCGGGTCTCGTCCTGAGTTCGTTGTCCTGAGGTCGTCGTTTCCCCGTTCCGTTCTAGGGTTCCTGTCTCCGGTTTCTGTCCTGGGTTTCTCGTGGCGTGTTGTGTTTCCGGGTTCCTGTCCTGGGCTGTCTACGCGGTGAGCTTGTGGTGCTGTGGGTGGGTGGGGGCGTGTGTTGGGTGGGTTGTTGGGGAGTGAGGGCGGGGCCTGGGGTGGGGGGAGGGTCTGGGGTGGGGGTTGTTTTTGGCTGGGTGTGTCGGGTTGGTGGGTGGGGTGTGGGGGTGGGGTTTAGGCCATGTGTTTGGCTTCGTGGTGGTGGGGGTGTGTTTGGGGGTAGTTTGCTGATCATGGTGGTGGAGGGTCTTCTGGCTGGTAAGTGCGCTTTGATTACTGGGGCGAGTAGTGGGATTGGTGCGGCGGCTGCGCGGGTGTTCGCTCGTGAGGGTGCGGTGGTGATGTTGGTGGCGCGGCGGGAGGAGCGGTTGGCTGCGTTGGTGGGGGAGTTGCGGGGGGAGGGTTTTGAGGCTGATTACGTGGTGGCTGATGTGGTGCGGGGTGGGGAGGTGGCGGGTGCGGTGGCGCGGACGGTGGGCCGGTTCGGGCGGTTGGATGTGGCGTTCAACAATGCGGGGGTGGGTGCGCGGCAGGTGGCGTTGCATGAGATGGGTGAGGATGTGTATGACGTGATCATGGATACGAATGTGCGGGGGGTGTGGAACTGTCTGCGTCATGAGATTCCCGCGATGTTGGGGCGGGGTGGTGCGATTGTGAATACGAGTAGTACGGCGGGGTTGGTGGCTACTCCGGTGGCTGCTCCGTATGTGGCGTCCAAGCATGCGGTGGTGGGGCTGACGAAGGCGGCGGGGGCGGAGTACGCGGCCCGGGGTATTCGGATTAATGCGATCACTCCGGGTACGACGCGGACGGAGATGATCGAGGGGTGGCTTGAGCAGGAGCCGGGGGCGGAGGAGTTGCTGCGGGGTGCGGCTCCGCTGCCGCGGATGGCGGATCCGGTGGAGATCGCGGAGGTGGCGGCCTGGCTGTGCAGTGACCGGGCCTCGTTCGTGGTGGGTGCGACGGTGCCGGTGGACGGTGGCTGGACGATCCGCTGACCAGCGCGGTAGCGGTCACTGTAGGCGCGCCGACCGGTGTGGTGGCCGGGGTGGCTGGTGTGGTGTGTGGGCCGGCTGGTGTGATGGCCGGGGTGGGTGGTCATGGTGGTGGCTCCTGCTGGTGCCGTGGTGGGCAGGCCGTCGCGTCGCCCGGGGGATGCCTTCGCGTCCTGCTGGCCCGTTCGCGCTCGGCCCCCGGGCGCCTTCGCGCCCTGCAGGCCGAAGGCCCCGTGCATCGCGCGCGAGGACGTCCGCACGGCGCTTTCCCGGGCCTTCCGCTCCGTACCAGGGGGATTCTGGCCGGCTGGCAGTGCCGGCGGCGGGCTGTGGTGCCGCTGGTTCCCGGTCCAGCGAGGTTCTCCCTGTTCAGCCCGGGGTGATCCGGGTGATGCTGGAGGCGGGGCCGCAGGTGTCGCCGCTCTTGGACGAGTCGTCGTTCGGGCCGCAGTCGGGGCTGCGGGGGGCGTGGCGGCTGGCGGGGATGCTCGCGGCAGCCTGCCGCGAGGATGGGGAGGCGAACACGTCTTCTGTCCTTCGGCCGGTTGTTTTCCGGCCTTGGTCTGGGGCTTCCTCCGGTCTTGGTCGGGGCCCGCTTTCCCGGTCTTTGGGTGGGGGCTTCCTCCGGTTTGGGTCGGCGCGTTTTCTGGCTTGTGGGTGGTGTTTTCCTCGGGTCTGTGTTCGGTGCTTTCGGTGGGCTTCCGTTTTGGTCCTTGGCCCTGGGCTTGTGTCTGCGTTGTCGGCCCGGCTTCTGGCGGGTGTCCTGGTGGGCTTGGGCTGGGTTGCGTGTCCCGGGTTGTGGTTCTGGCGCTTTTCCCGGTCTGGTTTGGTGGTTGTCTGGCCGGGGCTTCGGCGTTTTTTCCGGCGTCTGCGGCCGGTAGTGGGGCCGGCCTGGGCTTCGGCGTTTTGTTTCGGCGTCTGCGGCCGGTAGTGGGGCTGGCCCTGTGTGTCGGCACGCCGGTGTGGCGTTCCCGGCTTTCGGCTGGTGTTTTCTCCCGGGGCCTGTGCTCGGTGCCGGCTGGTGTTTTCCCCGGGGGTCGGCTTCATGTCCTTCCCGGGTTGTGCT
>NZ_JBWKDW010000021.1:28387-167430 GCF_056435735.1 Streptomyces sp. NPDC043878 | reverse complement strand
TGCACCCGTTCAGCCACGTCACCATTCTGGCCGCCCGACGCAGCAACTGAGCGCTGCATCGCGGCAGGGCGAACGTTGCCTGATGCGGCACTAGCTCGGCGTTGTCCCCAAGGACATTGACGACTCCTACCCAGTCGTCGTTGTTGAGATCACACATCACTTCGTACACACCGTCATGGTTGTAACGGAAATGTGGGAGAGGGACGTTCGGGTGCTCGGCCATGAAATAGAGCTCGTATGTTTGAGCACCTCCGTGAGAGATCTCAGGAGTGTCGAATTGGCTGAGGGTTTCCTGCCAGGGGCCGTAGCCGATGGAGAAAGAAAGGTCACCGACCGATCCGTAGCGGACGCCTACGGTCGTGTCCACGGGCTTGCTGCGGTCGAGCTGGCGCTGTGTTCCACGACCTTGGATGTCTGCCCGTACACGTCGCTGTAGGTGTCCGTGGGACCGGCCGCGGCGGGCGTGACGGTGGTGTAGTCGCCGTGGTAGGCCGTCAGCAGGTGGCCCTCGTTGACGCTGCGGGCCGTTGTTCCGTCGCCGACGAAGAGCTTGGACTCCGTTGTGCGGCCCGCCCAGTCGAGGGTCAGGTCGGTGTAGGAGGGCAGGTCGGCGACCTGGGGGCTGACGGGGCCTCCGGAGCCCGCGGTGCCCTGGTTGCGGAAGACCACCGAGGTGCCGGTGACGTGGCCGGCCGTGTCGTAGCGGGTCACCGCGACCTGCCGGTTGGGAACCTCCTGCCCGGTGGAGGGATCGGTGCCGTCGGGGAGGGAGGTCTGCCGCTCCCGGTTCCGGCCGAGGCCGTCCGTGTAGGCGTACGCGGACAGGTAGGTGGTTGCGGACTGAAGGGTATGGGTGGCCACCCGGGGGAAGCCGTCAACCGCGTCCGGGATCCCGGCGCTGGTGGAGGTGGGGTTGCCGTCCACCGGCTTGTTCGTGTCCACCGTGGCGGCGTTGTCGAACAACGCGGAGGTGCAGCCGTCCTGGTTCGATGCCGTCCTTTCGCTGCAGCCGCTCGCGTAGTGGCGGCTTTCGTCCACCAGGACCATCCAGCGCTGGATGGGGCTGCCGTCGTACAGGTCGGTGTTGTAGGCACGGCCGTAGGTGGTGCACCGGTTGTCGGCGATGCCTTCTTCGCCCTGGTCGCCGGAGCGCAGCGGCAGACCGTAGGTGGCCGAGGTGGCCGTGCTCGCGTCGTATTCGTCCTGGGTGACGTGGGTGCGCCAGCCGGAGGAGATCTTGGTCTGGGTGGTGGTCTGGTCTTCGCGCACGAAGCGGGCGTCGGGCAGGCCGGTGTACTGGGCTGTGTCGTGCGTCCAGTAGTGGTGGAAGACCCGTGCCTGTGCACTGCCGGCGTCATCCCGGTCGGAGGTTTCGATGCTCTTGCCCTGCAGCCATGGCGAGTCGGGATAGGACGTGCCTTCGCCGTCGGTGACCGATACCGAGCGGGTGGCGGAGGTGTCCTTTGCGGTGCGGTCGCCGTCCAGGCCGCGGTAGAGCCAGTGGAAGGTGGAGTGCTTGACCGCGCCGGTGCCGCTGGTGACTTCGACCCGCTGATAGCCGCGCCAGTCCGACCAGGACTCGTCGGCGTCCGCGGTGAGTGGATCGTTGGTGAAGCGCCAGCCCGCACCCCCTTGGTAGTCGTGGCTGGTGGTCATCTCCGGGGCGCCGTCCTGGCTGCTGGTGACCGTCGGGTCGACCGTCACCTTGGTGACCAGGAACTTCTTGAACCAGCCGCTCTTCGAAGCGGTGTCGCCTTCCGGGGTCCACTTCTGCCAGAAGCAGTCCTTGGTATTCGACGACTGGGTGGGCGGGTTGTCGGCGCTGCACGGGTTGGGTGAGTCGTAGGTGACGGTGGTGGTGGCGCCCAGGTCGCCGTGGATGGTGTTGACCCGGCGGAAGTTGAGTTCGGTGGAGCCGAGCTTGTTGTCGAGGTCGACGCCGTTGAAGTTGGTGACCGGCAAGACGGAGTCCACCGGTCGACGGGTCGACGGCGAGCGGGGAACCCCCAGCCTGATGCGCGGCTCCGAGTCAGGGCGTTCCGGCGTCGTCACCGGCGAGCGGTGAAGCCCCACGTTGATGCGCGGCTCCGAGTCAGGGCGTTCCGGTCGTTTCGGCTCCCTCACGGACGGACGGTCGTGCTCAGCTGACATGACCGGGTGGGAGGGGCCGGTGGCGCTCGCGTAGCCGCGAAGCGAGTGGGTCAGCTCCTGCAGACGGCGCACGTTGAGGTCGTGCAGGGCATCGCCGACGATGCGGGTCGCGTCGTTGGCGAGGGCCAAAGGGGTGGGGTGCAGAATGTACTTGCCCACCTTGACCGCCGTCTCCAGCGCCTTGTCGCCGCGGGCCAAGTCGGTGGCGACGGTGGCGGCCCAGCCTTCGGGCGAGGCGTGCGGAAGCATCATCCGCCCGGCGGCATCGAAGGCGTTGGCCATCCGTTGCTCCCCGGCGTGCGGTACATCGTCCCGGCCCGGCGCGCGAGAGCGGCACGGACAAACCTTTCCTGTGCGGCAGATCGGGTCCCAACATCGCCTGTCTCTGCCGCATCAGCAGATCGAGAGCCGACGCCCATCGAGCCGGATCCGGAGAGTCTCGCCGCAGCTCCTGGTGCGCTCCACAGGCAGCCCGCAGCATTCCGCCGGCCATCTGGTCATCCGCCGGCCATCTGGTCGAGATGTTGAGGTGACGTGGTGGACCACGGGTATGACCCCGTACGGTCGTCGGCGTCCATTGCTCCCCTCCCGGCCGGCCTGACGGTATGAGCGGGAAAGGCCGGTACGCCCAGGATGCTCTGTCCGAGCCGTAGTACCAGACTCAGCTGCCGGTCCAGCACTCAAACTTCGGTGAGAATCGCTCAGCCTTCGCTGCGACGGGTCAGCAAGCCGGACCACGATGGCGCCGCGTCACACTGCTCACGGCCGCCACCGCGCTCCCGGTTAAGGAATGGGATAAGTTTTTGGCTAAGCGGTATCGGGTCTTGACGTGAAGGGGCAGGGAATGGCATCTGAGGAAGAGCTGTTCGCGTCCGTCGACGCTCTGTTGAACGAGGAGCCGCACCTGCCGCCGCCGGCGGAGCGGGCCCGGTTGCGTGAGGCTGCCGGCATCACCCAGGCCCGCCTGGCCACCGCGTTGAAGACGACGACCCAGTCGGTGAAGAACTGGGAGAACGGCCGAAGCGAGCCGAAGTCGCCGCGTCTTGATGCCTACCAGCGGCTGCTGAACGGGTGGGCGGCGAAGTATCCGGCCCCCGGCGCAGCCTCGGCAGCCGCGCCGGCACCGGCGGCGTCCGCCGCACCGGCCGCGTCCAAGCTGGAGACGACAAACGCCCCTCAGCCTGCCAACGTTCCAGGTGCGGAACCGGCGCGTCCCGCCACCCTGGCTGGCGCGACATCGCGGCGTCCGGCCGCGAAGAAGGCTGCGAAGCCCGCAGCCGACCCGCGCTTCCCGCACGGGCCCCTCGCAGTCCTGGACGGTGACGGCTGCGCGTACGGCACGGGCGGCATCGTGCTCGACTGCCCGGCGACAAGCGTGGTGGAGCTGGTGGAGTGGACGCTCAGGGAATCCGGGCTCGGTGCGGCGCGTCTGCACCGCAACGGCAAGGACAGCGACCCGCTGATCGTGCTCACCGCCGCGGCCGCCGTGAAGCTCGGACTGCCCGAGCGCCTGGAGGGCCATGAGCAGCGCCGCTCCCTGCGCTTGCGCGAGGATCATCCGGTGGTCACGCAGGTGGTGAAGGCGAAGTGGCGGCTCACCCAGCGCGGATTCGGGCCATGGGCAAGGATCTACCGCAAGGCCCAGGGGCGCGAGCGGCAGTGCGTGCAGCTGGCGATCCTGTCGTGGGACGCCCTCGATGAGCGGTCCTGGCCCGGCGTAACGCAGATGGAGCCGGCCGACATCGCCCGCGTCCTCGGCATCTACGCCCAGCGGGTCATCACCCCGCGCGGCTCGACGGCCGTGTCCGGGCTGGAGCTGATGACAGCGCTGCGCCCGCCCACCCGCGCGGTGCAGGACCCGCAGACGGGAAACTGGGTGCCCGGCCACAACCCCGGCTCCCTCGGCACGGAGCCGATGGACCCGGCCCCGCCGGAGGCCACCGCCGAGCACCCCGTCGTCGTGAACTCCGGCTGGAACGGCGGGTTCCTGAACGAGGAGGCGTACCAGTGGGTGCGCGACGTCAGCCTGCTGACGGATGAGGAATGCACGCTGCCGTACGCGGTCGGCCTGGACCTGAACACGGCGTTCCTCGCTGCCGCGGCCCGCCTGGTCGTCGGCCTGTCCGCCCCGGACCACTTCCACGCCCCGACGTTCAACCCGAAGATCCCCGGGAGCTGGCTGGTGGATCTGTCCCACGTCGAGGTGGACCCGCGTCTGCCCTCGCCGTTCACGCCGGACGGCACCCGGCCGACGGGTCCGGCCTGGTATCAGACGCACACCGTCGCCTACGCCCAGGAACTCGGCTACAACGTCCAGCCCATTGAGGCATACCTACGACGGGAGACCGGCGCGTACCTGGACCCGTGGCACGACCGGCTCAAGACCGCCTACGTCGACACCCTCACCGACCTCGGCGTCACGCGGGACCTGGACGACCGCGCCTTCCTCACCGCGATGGAGCAGCACAAGGACACCGACCCCGCCATGGCGGCCGTCCTCGCCGCCATCAAGGCCACCGTCAAGGGCGGCATCGGCAAGCTGCGCGAACGCCCCCAGGGCAAGAAGTACAAGGAGGGCGAGCGGTGGCCGGCCCTTCAGAGGCCGACCTGGCGGCCCGACATCCGCGCCGCCGTCATCAGCAAGGCCCGCATCAACATGCACCGCAAACTGCGCAACATGGCCACGATGACGGGCCTGTACCCGCTCGCCGTACTCTCCGACTGCGTCGTCTACCCCAGCCCCGGCCCCTCGCCGCTGGACTTCCTGCCCTACGCCGCCTCCGGCAAGCCCCAGCCCGGCGGGTTCCGCCTCGGACCCACCCCGGGCCTGGCCAAGCTCGAAGGCGTCCAGTCGATGCTCTGGGCCGTCGACCTCATGGAGCAGGGCTACAACCCCGCCCGCCACATCAAGGGCGGCGACGCCGTCCTCGACGAAGGAGAGTAGGCGCTGTGGGAGAGATCGAGGACGCCATCGAGCGGGCCGACCGGGAGAGCTTCACCCGCCAGCCGCCCAAGACACTCCAGGCGCGCATCAACTTCCTGATGAAGCAACTCGAGACGACGAAAGCCGTTGCCCGGGAGATCGGGGTCAGCCAGCGGTCGGTGGAGCGCTACCGCAAGGGCGAACGCAAACACCCGCCCCAGGCCATCGCCGAACGGATCGACGCCGCCGTACGGGCGCGCTGGCAGCCCCAGGTCCGCAGACGCCGCCGGAAGCAGGCCGCCACCACCACGGGCATCACCGTGGAAACCAGGGCCCGGTTCGGCTACACCGCACCCATCGGTACGACCGACGACGGACGCTTCCGACGGCTCACCGTCCACCTCCCCCCCACCTACGCACAGCGCTTGTTCAACGCCCGCGACGCCGGAGCCAGCGACCAGCAGATGCGCGCGATCATCGCCGAAGGATTCAAAGAGATCTACTTCCAAGACGGCGGAGCCCGCGCCATGGGCCTCTCCGACGTCACCCTCAACGACATCGACTACCTCGACCTCGATTACTAATCTTGTTGTCAAGCCGCTGCCGTGACGGGTGGTGTCCGTTCGTAGCACCGCCCGTCACGGAGCAGGGCCCACAAAACGTTGACCCGTCGGCGGGCGAGAGCGAGCACGGCCTGGGTATGACGTTTGCCCTCGGCGCGTTTGCGGTCGTAAAAACGGCGGGACTCGTCGCAGTAGCGGATGCTGATCAACGCTGAAGTGTAGAAGACCCGTTGGAGCCCTCTGCTGTATCGCTTTGGCCGGTGGAGATTGCCGCTGATTCGGCCCGAGTCGCGTGGGCTGGCGCCACGCCGGCGAAGCCGGCCAGGCGATCTGGAGTGCCGAAGACCGCCATGTCTCCGCCGGTCGACGCAAGGAACTCGGCCCTGTTCTCGTATAGCTACGGCGAACGGACATGTAGCGCAGGGTGAGGCTCGGGGCTGGAGCGGGCGCGAGGGTCGACGGCACAGCGATCGGCGGTGGCAGCGATTCAGCTTCGAGGTTCACTTATCGGACTTCCGGCGCGCCTAGTGACTCGCCAGGATGGTGCCGCAGTAAATACCGGATTTACTGCGGCAGCACTGGAAGGGCGGGACGGACGTGACAATCGAACCAGTGACCGAACTCGGGAGCGGGGGCGCGCTCCGGCTGCCGCGCGCCCGGGTGATGCCTCTGTCCGCCCCGCCCTCGTCGTACACCGCAGCGGTCGAGCGGTACCTCACCGGCGCGGGCATCGCGAAGTCCTCCTCGCGGATCTACCGGATCTCGCTGACGACATGGGGATGGGTGCTCGCCGGCGAACCGGCGCCGACCGGGCCCGCCCGCCGAGGCGCGAAGCCGCCCGTCTTCCCCCTCACCGCGATCGACGACCCAGCCCTGCCCGAGGTGCTGGCCGAACTGGCGGCGGCGCGGGCGGACGAGATGGACGCCGACACCGTCAACCGGGAGTTGTCCATCGCGCGCAAGGCAATCGGCTGGTGGCAGCGCCAGGGATGGATCGAATCCGACCCCACGATCGGCATCGAGCGACGGCCGGCACCGCCCGACCGCACCAAGGCCCTTGCTGAGCAACAGATCGCCGCCCTGTGGCGGCTGGACGTCTCGCTGCGGGAGAAGACGTTCTGGAAAATGCTCTACGAGTCGGCGGCCCGCGCCGATGAGGTGCTGTGCCTGAACGTGGAGGACCTATATCCGCAGGACAAGCGCGGCAGGATCACCGCCAAGGGCGGGGCGATCGAGTGGATTCACTGGCAGTCCGGCACCGCCCAACTCCTGCCCCGACTGATCGCCCGTCGCACCCGCGGCCCGCTGTTCCTCACCGACCGCAAGGCCCCGGCCGGAACACCCACGCTGGACGTGTGCCCCGAGACCGGCCGGGCCCGGCTCTCCTATCGCCGGGCCGAGGAAATCTTCGAGGAGAACACCCGACTACTGGCCAACCCTCTCGCCTCGCCCGAGGACATCGAGGACCTGAACGGCTGGACGCTCCATCGGCTACGCCACAGTGCCCTGACACACGACGCTGAGGGCGGCACCTCCACCCCGATGTTGCTGGCCCGCTCCCGCCACGCCTCCGTCCGCTCCCTGGAACGCTACGCCCGCCCCGGCGTCGACGCAGTCGCCCGACACGTCGCCGAACGCGACCCCGCCGCCCGCCGGAAGCGCTGACGCCTCCAAGATCAACTACTGGCGGCTTCTGGGTCCCCCTCGGTGATCCCCCTTGAGCGGCGCACCTCGGTGGTCCCCCTTGAGCGGCGACGGCAGGAACACCTGACGAGCCGTTTCAGGCGTCGTCGCGAGGCGGGGAACGAGCCGAACGCAGGCGACCATCCCGTGGGTCCTCACCAAGGTCTGGGGTACCACGACCGCCGTGGTAGCAGCCATGTCGTCCGGCACAGGCCCGCCGCCTCGCCGAACCGCTGGCGTGTCGCTCAGCGGGGCCTGAGTCCGTCGACGACGACGTCCAGCATGCGGTTCAGCTGGGGGCGCTGCTCGGGTGCGCCGGCTACGGAAAGCAAACCGGCGAGGATGCCGCCTACGTCGGCCGGGTCGATGTCGCTGCGCAGTTCTCCTGCTGTGGCGCCGGCCTTGAGCACCATCGCCAGGATCTGCTGGACCTCGTCGCAGACCGGTCCGGTGCCGAAGCGGCCGGAAGCGCTCATGGCGACGAGGGCCTCGCAGATGCCGCGTCGTTCGCCGGCCCAGTCGGCGAATCGGAGCATCCACGCGTGGAGGGCCTGTGCGGGCGGCTCGGTGGCCAGCAGGGTGCGCGCGTCTTCGCGCAAGGGGCGGATCTGGTCCCGGTAGACCTCTTCGACCAGATCCTCTCGGGTGGGGAAGTGCCGGTACAGGGTGGCGTTCCCCACTCCCGCGCGTTTGGCGATCGCATCCAGCGAGATCGCGCGTCCGGACGCGAAGGCTTCGGCGGCCGTGGCGATCAGCTGCTCGCGGTTGCGTTGCGCGTCGGCGCGCAGGGTGCTGCGTGGAGGTGTCATGACCTTCGCGATCGTGAGTGTCGGATGAGGCTCGGGAATGATTCGGGGATGTCCCCGGTTCAGTGTACGGTGAGACAACCGGGGAGTTCCCCGATTACGGGTGGTCTCACCCATCCCTTCAGCGACGAAAGGTTTGCCATGCCTACAGCTCTCATCACCGGGGGGACGACCGGGATCGGCAGAGCGACGGCCGAGTTGCTGCACTCCCGCGGGTACCAGGTCGCGGTCACCGGACAGAATCCCGAGTCCCTCGCGCGGGCACGGTCCGAGCTCCCCGGCGACGTGCTCGTCGTCCGATCCGACGGGCGCGTGCTCTCCGACACCGACGCCCTGATGTCGGTGGTTTCGGCGCGGTTCGGATCGCTGGACCTGCTCTTCCTCAACGCCGGGATCTTCCGTCCGGCACCGGTTGCCGAGGTGACGGAGGAATCGTTCGACGAGCACGCCGACCTCAACTTCAAGGGCCAGTACTTCACCCTCCAAAAGGCCCTTCCCCTCATGAACGACGGCGGCTCGATCGTGCTGACCGTCGGCATCGGATCCCGTCGCGGCACCCCTGGCGCCACGGTGGGGGCGGCGACACGCGGCGCGCTGCTGGCCATGCTGCCCTCGCTCGCGCTCGAACTGGCCCCGCGCAGGATTCGCGTCAACGCCGTGAGCCCCGGGGCCACCGACACCCCACTGTTCGACAAGCTGGGAGTGCCCCAGAGCGGCCGGGACGCCATGCGCTCGAAGATCCCCTTCGAGCGCTTCGGATCCAGCCAGGAGGTCGCGGAAACAGTCGCCTTCCTCGCCTCGGACGCCGCCGGCTACATCACCGGCCAGGACATCACCGTGGCCGGCGGCTACGGGCTCGGCGCCTGAAACCCGGGCGAGTCGACCACCAATCCGCACCTCTCGAACGCCACGAACCACACCTCACAGGAGAACACGATGGCACTCACTCTCGACACCTACCGGCTGCTGGGCCGTTCCGGACTCCGGGTCTCACCGCTGGCGCTGGGCACGGCCACCTTCGGCACCGAGTGGGGCTGGGGCGCCGAGCGCGACGAGGCGCGCAAGCTCTTCGACCGCTACACCGAGCTCGGCGGCAACTTCTTCGACACCGCCAGCACCTACACCAACGGCAGCTCCGAGCGACTGCTCGGCGAATTCGCCCGCACCAACCGCGACAAGATGGTGCTGGCGACGAAGTACTCGACGCTGCGTCAGCCCGGTGACCCGAATTCCGGGGGTACCCACCGCAAGAGCATGCTGGCGTCGGTGGAAGCCAGTCTGCGGCAGCTGAACACGGACTACATCGATCTGCTCTACGTGAACGTATGGGACTTCAGGACGCCGGTGAAGGAGATCCTGCGGGGCCTGGACGACCTGGTGAGGCAGGGCAAGGTGCTGTACGTGGGGATCTCCAGCGCCCCGGCCTGGCAGGTGTCGCGCATGCAGGCGATCGCCGACCTGCGCGGCTGGTCGCCACTGGTCGCACTGGAGACCGAGTACAGCCTGATCGAGCGCACCGCGGAGCGTGACCTGATCCCGATGGCACGCGAGATGGGACTCGGCGTGGTCCCCTTCTCCCCGCTGGGCGGCGGGGTGCTCACCGGCAAGTACAGCCGGGAGGACCAGAACCAGGCGGGCTCCGTTGTCGGCGAAACCGCCGGCAACCGCAAGAGTCTCAACGTCGCCCTGGGATGGGTCACCGACCGCAACCTCGCCATCGCCGATGTGGTGAAGGAGGTGGCCTCGGAGCTGGGCCACACACCCGCCCAGGTCGCACTGGCCTGGACCCTGAACGCCCCGGGCGTGACGGCACCCATCATCGGCGCCCGCACCATCGCGCAGCTGGAGGACAACCTGGGCGCCCTGCAGGTCGACCTCACTCCTTCCCAGCTGGCCCGCCTCGACGAGGTCAGCGCCATCGACCTCGGCAATCCGCACGGCCTGCTCGCCAGCGATCACATCCGCACGGTCACCACAGGCGACATGAAGATCGAAACCCTCGGCTGATTCGCTTCATGAACAGCGACATCCAGACATATCACCACGTTTTTGATGAGGGAACGGAGCAACCTCGGCATGGGTAAGTACAGCGACAAGAATGTGGTGATCACGGGTGGCAGCAGCGGCATGGGGCTCGCGCTGGCGGAGCTGCTGGTGCAAGGCGGAGCCCGCGTGGTGATCACCGGCCGTTCTCAGGCCAAGCTCGACGCGGCACGCGAGCGGCTCGGCGAGAATGCCGTGGCCGTCCGGGCGGATGTGGCCTCACTGTCCGACCTGGATATGCTCGCCGGCCGTGTAAAGAGCGAGCTCGGCTCGATCGAGGCTTTGTTCGTCAACGCCGGCATCTCACCTCTCACGCCCCTCGAGTCGACGACCGAGGACGTGTACGACGAGCTGTTCGCGATTAACGTCAAGGGCGCCTTCTTCACTGTGCAGAAGCTCGCTCCGCTGCTGAGCGCGAACGCCGGCATCGTCCTCACCACCTCGATCGCGAACGTCATCGGCATGGTGGACACCAGCGTCTATGCGGCCGGCAAGGCGGCGCTGCGCTCGATGGCCCGCACCTTCTCCCGCGAGCTGCTTCCGCGGGGAATCCGTGTCAATGCGATCAGCCCGGGTCCCATCGACTCGGGGATTCTGGAAACGATGAACTTGTCCGAAGAGGCCGCTGACCAGTTCAGGGCGGAGCGGACCGCGAGCAACCCCATGAAGCGCTACGGCACCGTCGAAGAGTTCGCCAAGGCGGCCGCATTCCTCGCCTTCGATGCCACGTACACCACCGGCATCGAGCTGGCCGTGGACGGCGGCGAAACCCAGCTCTGAGCTCGTCTGCTGTCCCGCCACGGGCGTAAGGCCCTCTACCACGGCGGTTTCAGGGGGCGCTGCAACACGTGGTCGTGTCGATCAGGCCGCGAGCAGTTTATGCAGGCGCTCGGCTGGGGTTTCCCAGCCGAGCGTTTTGCGTGGGCGGCCATCGAGTTCGGCGGCGACGGCGTCAAGATGCTCGCACCAGGAGGTTGTCGCGGCCCACGAAGACACGCCGACTGAACCATCCCCCGTGAAGTGGACACCTGTTTGTGTCGTTATGCGGCGAGGGTGCTGGTGACCCGATGCTGTTCGTAGGCGATCGGAGCCCCAGCTCCTCACCCCAGGGCCGCCGGTCTACCCTCGGGGGCGCGCGGCCCGGGCACGGCGTCCCGGGCGGTCAGGTCCAGGTCGAGGCGTCTGTTCATGTCCAGCTCGAACCGGCCGTAGGGATTCACATGGGTCCAGAACAGCGGGGAGAGCGCCCGCCGGTCCGCGTCAGTGAGGGTGTCGGCCCACTTCGGATCGGCGAGGACCTGTGCTGCACCAGCAGCGTGTTGACGTGGACCAGAGCGGACTGGAGCAGGTGCAGCGCGAGCATGCTGACCTCCTGGGACTCCTTGTCCGCGCCGGCCAGGTCGCCGTCCTTGCCGTAGAAGAGGTCCTTGTTCGCGGAGTTCCAGTTCTCCACGACCTGGAGCCCTTCGTGGATCTCCTGGCGCATTTCGACGTCGGCGAGGTAGTCGCAGACGAACGCGGTCCGCACGGCCCGCCCGAGTTCTTCGATGGCCTGGTAGGTGGGGTGCTTGGGGCCGCCGCGGGTGAAGCGGCGCAGGACCTGCTCGGCTTCGGCGGTGCCCAGGCGCAGGGCGGTGGTGTACTTCACGATCTGGTCGTACTGCTGGGCGATCAGTTCCCAGTTGATCGTCTTGGTGGACAGCACCGGTGCGAGGTTCGGCCACTCCTCGTCCTGCCCGGCGGCCGGCCGGTACAGCTTCGCGGAGCCGATGTTCTTCAGCCTCGGCATCAGCTTGAAGTCGAGCATGTGAGCGAAGGCGAAGCCGACGATGGAGGCGCCGTGGGTGTCGGTGTACTGCCGGTCGACGTCCATGTCGGTGCAGTGCCGCAGCACGCCCTCGATCATCGAGGCGACTTCGGAGGCCGAACAGCTCTTGAGCTGGGAGTAGATGCAGACCGACTTCCGCTCGACGTGCCAGTAGATCATCACCCCGGGGCCGCGGTAGCGCTGGTGCCACTCGGTCATCAGGTTCGAGGACCAGGCGCCGAACTTGCGGCTGTCGGAGGCGCACACCGTACCGGTGCCCCACCACATCTCGTCCCGGGCAGCGAAGGTGGCGTTCACCAGCTTGCGCAGGGCCGCGCGCATGTTGGTCCGGTTGACGAACAGGTGCCGCACCCGCCGCAGCGTCGCCTCGGACTCGCCGTGCTTGCCGGTCACCGCGACCCGCTTGATGCCCGTGTTGGTGCCCAGACCGAACAGCACCAGCAGCAGGCGGCGCCGCAGCACGTCCTTGGACAGGTTCTCCCTGGTGGCCACTGAGGTGAACTCAGCGATGAAGTCCGTGTCGAACTCGGCGTACTTCAGGATGTCCAGCAGGTCGATGGTGCCCCAGCGCCGTTCGATCTCGCCCTTGACCGCCACCAGGTTCTCAGGCTCCTCCTGCTTCGCCCGCGGGGAGACCCGAATCCACGGCTCGCCGTGCTTCTTCACGATGGCCACCCCACCCGTCGTGCCCTCCGCCAAGGCGCTCTCGAAGCAGTCCAGTGAGGTGCGGAGCCGCTCTTGCAGGGCGCTGATGAACTCGCCGGAGTCCTGCGGCTGGCCCAGCGCGGCGTAGTGCACGTCCCGGTTGTCCTCGAAGTCGGCGGGCAGGTCGTCCTCCGGGTTGCGCCACCGGTTCGCCCCCACCACCCAGATCTCCCGCCGGCGCACCGCGTCCCGGAGTGCGACCAGCGCGCACAGTTCGTACGGGATGCGCTCGACCCGCCCCTTGTCGTCCACCGCCGCCGCCCGCCACTGCTCGGGCACCACCCCCGCAAGCGGCACACTCTCCGCCGGATCAAAGAACGCCCCCTCCTTCAACGGCTGCTCCAGATACCGCTTGAGCAGGTCGATCGCGTCCATCACCGGCCGGTAAGCGGTGTTGTTGCACTTCCATTCCAGCGAGCCCAGCAGCGGCGAGAGCATCCGCCGCCAGTGCGCCGAGTACGACGACCGCAGCACTGTACGGACCCGCGCCTTGTAGCGCGCCTCGTTCGCCGCGGCCTCCGCCGCCAGCGCCTTCAACGTCTTCTCCCCGCCGACCACCGGGTAGATAACCCGCCGCACCGTGCCGGACGGCTCGGACAGCGCCGCCTCGGCGACCCGCAGCAGCATGCCCTCCTTGCCCCGGATCTTCTTCAGCTCGGCATTCAGCTCCTTGTCGAGCTTCCGCTCCGCCCTCGTGTTGATCTTCAGTACGAGCTGGATGAACAGGTCCACCAGTGAGTCGGTGATCTCCGTCTGCCGCACATGGCACAGCGTCGCCAGCAGCGTCAGGCGCCGGGCGGGTGTCATCCGCTCCAGGTTCGCCGGGTACTCCTTCGACGCCCGCGCCCGCCACGCGTCCACCAGCTTCTCCGACACGTCCGCGAACAGGTCCGCGGGCAGCTCCAGCCACCGCACCCGCTGGAGCTTGTGCACCTCCGCCAGCAGGCTCTCCAGCCCCGGCGCCCCCGGATCGGTCTTCAACTCGGCGAAGTGCGACCGTCCGCCGCCCGCCACCGAGCCCGCACCGGCCGCGTCCTCGCCCGTCTCGCCCCCGCTCCCGACAACCAGGTCCTCCAGCCGGGAGCGCGTCGCATGCGAGATCCGCTCCAACCTGCTGCGGCAGAACTGGGCCTCGAAGTCCGTGACCGCCCGGCCCACCAGCCGCCGCACCTGCCCGGGCGCCGGCGGCTCGATGTGGTCATTGCGGCACCGGGCCACCACGGCCGCCGCGAGCCGGTCACGGGACAGCTCCACCGGGCACAGCTCGGTGGCCAGCCACGCGGCCAGCCGGTCCTGGTCCTCCTCGGTGTTCGCCCGGAACCCGTACGCCGCCCGGATCTCGCCCCGGTGCCTCTGGATCGCCTTGCTCTGCCAGTCGTAGTCCGCCCACGCCTCCGCAGGCACCTTGACCTGCTGGGCCACGTACTCCACCGCGGCGGTCGGCACCTCCTGGGCCGACTCGGGGAACCGGGCCTCCACCTCGAAAAACTTGAGCAGCAGCGCGAACCCGAGCCGAGTCGCCCCGGACTTGTTCCGCACCCGCTTCATGTCGTCTTCCAGCAGCGTCCAGACCTCGATCAGGTCCTCCGGCTCCCAGTCCTGCCGCACCCGTACTCCTCGCCCCACGCCCGAGATCACTCGTTCAGCCCAACGAGGCGCCAGGCGAGGGGAAACGACGACCACAGCACACACAGCGCTACATGTCCGTTCGCCGTAGCTATACGAGAACAGGGCCAACTCGGCGCCAAGCAGAGGCCCGATGCCGGGCATGCTCGTGATCACCTTCGCGTTCCGGTGCTCGCGAAACCGGGCCTCGATGATCTTGTCGCTGTCGGCGATCTGCCCATTGAGGCGCACCACCTCCTTCGCCAGGGTGTGCACCAGCTGGGCTGTCGGCTTCTCCCCGAACACGCTGGTCTGCTGGCGTTCAGCGGCCTCCATGGCGGCCGTGGCCAGCTGGGCGGCGCCGCGGACCTTGCGGTTGCGCAGCCAGGTTTCCAGACGGCGGACACCAACTCGGCGGATGGCTGCCGGCGTCTGATAGCCGGTGAGCAATATCAGCGGTCCAACGTTGGTCAGGTCCAGGGCCCGTTCCAGGCCGGGGAGACACCGGTGAGGTGGCCTCGCAGGCGGTTGACCACACGGGTGCGGTCGTCTGTCAGGTCTCGACGGTGACGAGTGAGGATCTTGAGTTCGGCGACGAGTTCGTCGCCAGGTCGCAGAACCTGAAGGTCTCGGCGGATCCGGGCCTGATCAGCGATGATCGCCGCGTCCTTGGCATCGGTTTTCCCCTCGCCCCGGTAGCCCTCCGAGGCTCGATTGACCGCCATGCCGGGGATGTAGAGCACGCGCTGGCCGTGGCTGAGCAAAAGATCGATCAACAGAGCGGCGCCGCCATCGGCCAGGTCGATGCCCCAGGTCACGTCCTCGCCCAAGACGAGGGCGTCAGCAAGTAGCCGCAGCAGTTCCTCCTCGTCGTTCGCCACACGACGCGACAGGAGATGCCTGCCGCTTTCGTCGATCACCACGCAGTGGTGATGGCCCTTACCGGCGTCGACGCCGGCCCAGATCACTGTCACGTGCTCTCCGCGGATCGTTGCCATGCGGATCCCGCAGACGACCTCGCTGGCCAGTCCCTACTCAGCGATCGGTTCGCAATTACTAATCAGCAGCCGAGTCGTCAGGGGGTGCCGGGCGGCCAATCGAGATCAGCCACACGGTCGGCAGACTACTGAGAGCCACACCCGGCACCCTGGGTTAGCCAACCCTACGAATGGCTCGCTCATCCCGTGCAACAACGTAGGGACTACTGACCTGACGCCGGCCCGGCGCCCGGAACCCGCTCGTGTGAGCCGAAGCACGATGCTTGTCACCAAGGCAGGCTTGTTGTCACCGGCTGGATACCAGGCAGCGAGCAGGTGAGATAGAGCAGTTGAGCTGGCGTGCTGGGCGTGTGACCGGTGCGGCGTGACCGATGGTTTCGGGTTCGGCTGAGTGACTACGAATCAAGGACAGCGGCGATGGCTTCGATCTCAACGAGCTGGTCGTTGTAGCCGAGTACGGTAACGCCCATCAACGTGCTGGGGACATCGTGGTCGCCAAAGGAGTCGCGGACCACTTCCCAGGCGGTCACCAGGTCTTCCCTCCGGGTGGATGCAACGAGAACCCGTGTGCTGATGACATCCTGCAGCGACGCACCGGCGGCGGCGAGGGCAACCTGCATGTTCTCGATGGCTTTCGCTGCTTGGCCCGTATAGTCCCCAATCGCTGCTGCGGAGCCGTCCTCATTGAGCGGACACGCACCGGCAAGGAAGATGAACCGAGCCTCAGCGGGCGCCGCGGCCGCGTAGGCGTACTCGGCGACGTCGGACAGGGAGTCGGAGCGAATCAGGGTAATGGCACGGCCCACGGTGATCCTCGGTCCCTTCTGGTCATGATGAAGCGGAGCCATCCTGGCAGGGGTGCTTTGGCTCCTGCCTCCTCTTTTCGGCGGGCGGCTGTGAGTTGGGCCCTGCCGGTTCCTCTGTCGGTGGCGTCTGACATGCGTCGTCACGTGGGATCAGTTGTTGTCGATGGCGTCGGCGAGCCAGTCGGCGTGGTCGTCGAGGAGAGGTTTGAGCTGGCGGTAGCAGGGGTGCTCGTCGGTTCGTTGGAGCCAGTGGCAGATGAAGCTGCGCTGCCGCATCCAGGTGTGCCGGGCCTCGGGGTCGGCACCTGGCCGGGGCGCGGTCTCATCTGCTCCCGGGTGATGAGGAATTCGTCCGCGAGCTCGTCCGGCAGACCGAAGACCTGCCACCGCTGGAGTGGGTGGAGACCCACGGAGATTTTCAGCTCCTTCATTAGGCAAGTCGATTGTCGGGCACAGGACTGTCGGGTTCTGTGACGGAGATTTTCAGACCACTGTGGTCGCAGTCGGCAGCTGTCGGTTGTTCCGTGCGCCGATACATCCGGGCGATGGCTGCGCACTGGAGTGCCATGGCCAGCGCCATGGCCAGGCAGATGCCGGGCAGGCCCAAACCCGACAGGCTGTATGCGAGCGCGAGTTGGAGTGCTACGCCGCACGTGGTGATCCGCGCGAGGGCCGGGCTGCCACCGCTGCCCTCGAACACCCCGCCCAGCGCAATGAAGCACGCGAGAAGCGTCAAGTACGGCCCCAGGCAGCGCAGATAAAGTGCCCCTACCTCGGCCACCTCTTCCTCGCTGCCGAAGGCTCGCATGATCCACGGCGCGGCAGCGAGCAGTGCCAGCGCGGCCGTGAGCCCGAGTGCGCCGGCAAGGACCAGCACCTGTCGCCCGACGGCCCGCCGCTCGTCGCGTCCGGCGCCGAGCAGGTGGGCGGTGCGGATGGAGGCGGCCTGGCGTATCGCGTAGAAGGCCATGGTCGCGACGTACATCGCCTTCGTCGCGATTCCGTACGCGGCGACCTCGCTGACGCCGATCCGGGCGACGACGGCGACGAGTGCGAGCGCCCCCGCCATCCGTACGACGAAGTCGGCCGACATAGGGAGCCCGGTCGCAGCCGTCTTGCGCGCATCGGCGGTGAGTGAACCGGCCCTCTGCGGGGCCGCCTGGGCGGCCTGTCGCAGTACGCCGTTGCGGTGCAGCGCCACGAAACCGCAGATGAGCGCGACCGTCCGGCCCAGCACTGTGGCGATCGCCGCGCCACGCACGCCGAGGTCGAATCCCAGGATGAACAAGGGATCCAGCCCGAGAATCAGTCCGTTCGCGAGGATCGCGAGCTTCATCGGGGTGCGGGTGTCGCCCGCACCTTTGAGGATGCCGTCGACGACGTTGGTGGCGAAGAACGCCGCGATTCCTGGCAGTGCGATCGAGAAATAGCCAGTGGCGAGGGGCAGCGAGTCACCCCCGCTGCCGCCGAGTACGAGGTGGGCGAGCGGTTCGCGGCACAGGTATCCACCGATGGCGACCAAAGGTGTGACGAGCGCCCACAGGACCCATCCGCCGCGCACCGCGGAGCGCATCGCTGCCGAATCCTCCGCTCCTCTGGCTCGTGCGACGAGCACAGTCGTGCCCGAGCCGGCGACGAGGATGACGCCGAGCAGCAGGTTCTCGACATTCGTGGCGACAGCCACCGCGGCAACAGCGCTCCCGCCGAGCCGCGCCACCCAGACCATGTTGATGATCCCGGCCGTGACCCCCGCGAGAAGCTCGAAGTAGACCGGATACGCGAGCGACACCAGCCTGCGCCGGTGTTCTGCTGCCCCCATGACTGCACTCCTCTTTTCGCTGTACCTCTAATCGAGGTACAGCGAAAAGAGATAGCATGGCAGGACGGGACGGGCAAGCGCGCTGACAGGCACAGGAAGGGGCTCGGAGCATGCTGGAGCTGTCAATTCTGGGTTTCCTCTTCGAGGAGTCCCTGCACGGATACGAGGTGAAAGCCCGCATCCAGGGCCTCAGTGGCCACATCCGTCCGGTGAGCGACGGAGCGCTCTATCCGGCCATCTCCCGGCTCGTGAAAGCGGGTCTGGTCGAGCAGCGCACCGAGCCTGGAAGCGGTGCCGCACCCCGCCGGATCCTGTCCCTCACCGAGGCGGGCCGCTCCGAACTACTGGCTCGATTGCGGCACCCCAAGGAAGCCGAAATCACCGACGGGCAGCGCTTCTTCACTCTGCTCGCCTTCCTGCACCATCTCCCGAACCCTGCCGAGCAGGCCGCGGTCCTGCGTCGGCGGCAGACCTTCCTCAACATCCCGGCGAGCTTCTTCTACCGCGATGGCGAGCCAGTGCGAGCCGAGGAAGCGCCCAGCCTCTTCCAGCAGGGCATGCTGCGCATCGCTCGCGCCACCGGCACTGAGGAAAAGAAGTGGCTGGCCGAGGCCATCGGCAGCCTGGAGGGCTGACCACGGACCGAGGGCGGCGCCTGCTTTCCTCCGAACCAACCTGTTCCACCAGCGGCGGATCGATTCGACGGCGAACGCGGCGGTGATCATGCACGACCACATTGAACGGCGACTGCTCCGGCTGAGTCTCGGTCACCACGGTGAACTCCTCACCCGGACACATCCAGTGATCGGTTCCCCACGGCTCGACCCACAGGCAGACCATGCCGCTGGTCTCGTTGCTCACGCTCGTCTTACACACGCTCGCACCCTAAACAGCAACGTGATCGGCCGGACAAGTCCTCGTCGCTGCCGCCCGTCAGGAGCGGGAACCGGTTATGGCAGCCGGGCCGCTCTGGGAACGTGGGGTCTTCTCTCCGACCTTCTTCACCTCGATGGTGCGCGGGTCGACGGCTTCGCCGGGGGCGCCTTCGCGGTAGAGGCCGCCGGGGAGGCTGTCGCGGTCGTGCGGGAGAAGGAAGAAGACGCGGCGCTTGTACAGGCCGCTGTCCGGGTCGGGGTCGGCCTGGTCGTCGAGCAGGGCGTAGCCGACCATGCGGCCGTCGCGTGCGTAGGGGGGTTTGGTGTTGCGGCGGCGGGTCTTGTCGAGGGCTTGGCGGACGTAGTCGAGGTGTTCGGGGTCTTCCAGCCACACGATGTTTTCTTCGTGGGTGAGATCGCCCTCGGTCAGTAGCGAGCTCATGGCTGTAGCCCCTCCTTCGTCTGCCGGGCCCGGTGGCGGCCCGCCTCGTGGTGTGGTGAGCCGCCCGCTTCTGGACGTGGCCCTGCGGGTCCATGGTAAGTCGGGCGGATGCGGGTGGGTAGGCGCCGCTGGTCCTGCTGGTGGCTTCGGCTGGTGTGGGGCAGTTGGCCGCACAGGTGTGGGAGTTGGCTCATGACGGGGCGTCCAGCAGGGCGAGGCCGGGGTAGTACTTGCGGCCGTTGGATTTGATCATGTCGGTGGGTGAGGCGAGGCCGACTTCCTGCCGGACGCGGGTGGCGAAGGCGCGGGTGCCGGCGGGGCGGATGCCTTCGCCGGTGCTGCACCAGGAGGCGTAGGCGGTGTACAGCAGTCCCTGTTCGACGCGCAGGTCGGGCTGGGCCTCGATGTCGCGGGTGCAGCACTCGGTGAGGAAGCGGCCGATGTGGTCCTCGGTGTTGGCATACGCGCTGGTGGCGATGCGGACACGGTCGGGTCCTTCGAGGCTGTCACGGGTGGTGAGGTAGCGGCGGGCGCCCTCGATGAGCCACTGCAGGATGCCGGGGCCTTCGTCGCGGACGAGTTCGAGCGCCAGGTTGTCGATCTTGCGGTGGTCGGGGACGGTCCGTTCGAAGGGCAGCAGGCGGATGCGGCGCCAGAACGCGAAGCCTCCGTTGCTCACCTCGGGACGGTGGTTGCCCAGCAGCCACAGGTGGTGGGTGGGGGCGAAGGAGAAGTAGTCCTGGCGCATCCTGCGCGCCTTGATCTTCTCTCCGCCGGTCAGGAGCTTGACCCGTGCCTCGTCGAACTTGTCGTTGGGCTTGAGCTCGCTGCAGACGATGAGGCGGCGGCCGTGAAGCTCGGTCAGTTCGGTGGAGTGCTCGGAGAACGCGCCGCGGTCCATGAGGAAGCCGGGGGGTGCGGCGTCCGCGTAGTCGCCCAGGATCTGGATCATGGCGTCCAGCAGGACGCTCTTGCCGTTCTTGCCGTGGCCGTGGAGGAAGGGCAGGACCTGGGCGCCGACATCGCCGGTGATGGAGTAGCCGAGCAGCAGGTGCAGGAAGTTGATCATTTCCTGGCCTTCGGCGTCGTCGCCGAAGGTGTCGTGGAGGAAGCGGTGCCAGCGCGGGGTCTCGGTCTGCTGGGGAGCGACGCTGGTGGCGCGGGAGTGGAAGTCGCGGGTGGGGTCGGGCTTGCGCAGCAGGCCGGTGTGCAGGTCGACGACGCCGGCGGGGGTGCACAGGGCGTAGGGGTCGCCGTCGAGGGTGTCGGGGTCGACGGACAGGTCCGGGGAGGCTTTGGCCTGGGTGAGGAGAGCCTTCATGCCGGTGGTCGACAGGGTGCGCTTCTTGTGGTGGTGGAGTTCCCGGTCGCTGAACAGGCCGCGGGGGTCGGTGTCGGGCATGTCCTCGGCCATCTCGCCCGCGGCCCACAGGGCAGCCTTCTCGCCGCCGGTGCGCTTCCAGCGGTAGCCGTCCCAGGAGAACCAGCCCAGGCCTTCCACGTGGCGGAACTGATCGCGGTAGAGCTTGACGAACAGCTTGGCGTTGCCGCGGTCGGTGAGCGTTCCGGGCAGCGGCGCCGGCAGCGCCCAGGATGGTGTCGGCGTGGCGAGGGGGGAGGTGTGGGCTTGGGCGGGCAGCGCGGGTGGCTGGTGGCCGGTCTGTTCGAGGTCCAGCATCTGCTGGGCAGCAGCGGTGGCGTCGAAGCGCGGCGTCTCGGCGCTGCTCATGAACGTCCTTCGAGGTGGAGCGGGCGGGCGGACCCGGCGGCGAGGGCGTCGTCGATGATGCGTTCGTTGCGGGCACTTTGCCAGGGGCGCGCGGTCTCGGCGGCCTCGCGCAGTAGGGCGCGCGCGGTGTGTTCGTCGAGGTGTCCGGCGATGGCCAGTCCCCCGGCCGTGTAGGCGGCCTTGTTGAGCTTTTCCGTGAAGGCGGCCCCCTCGGGCAGGGCCGCGCACTCGGCGACCTCCAGCAGCAGCGGGTCCAGGACCCGGTGTGCGCGCACCGGGGTCCTCGGACGGCGGCTGCGCGGGATCGCGGGCCGGGAGGTGGCCGTCGGCCGCTGGATCGTGTGTCCGGTTCGGACGAGTTCCTCGCCCAGCCAGTCGGGCAGCGGCGCAGGCAGATGGGAGGGGCCCTCCCGCAGGTATGTGCCGTGCACGGTGCGGGTGGTGGGAGCGACGATGTAGCCGCCGTCGGCCCGGACATCGACCTGCCAGGCCAGTGCGGTCTTGGTGCTGGACCCGGTCGAGCAGCGGAACCGGATGGCGGGGTGAGGGTTTCGGTACCACACGTGCAGGCCGCCGGAGGGGGTACGCACACGCAGTGTGTTGTCGTCCTCTGCCGGACTGGGCTGGCCGCGCAGTGCGGCCAGGAGCGCCAGGGTGTCGAAGCCGGAAGCCAGTCCTTCCAGGTTGACGGAGTCGTGGATGGCGATTCCGGGCAAGAGCCGGCTGCGGTCCGGGACCGGCGCGGCGTGTGCGTCGATGTCGATGACGATCAGGTCGGCACGGCCGCAGGCCACGCCGACGCCCCAGGAAGGGTGATCGGACCACCAGGTGTCGATGCGTGTCGTGCTGGTCGTCGCGGCGTGGAATCCGTGGCATGGGCGACCGGCAGGGATACAGACACACCGCGCTGGCGGGTGGTGCTTGTCCTTGCAGGCCGGGCAGTTGGCTGCGGGCGTCTTTCGGCCGGTCGCCAAAGGGTGGACCGGCCAGCCCTGTTCGGCACACCAGCGGGCCACAGCGTGGGATGTAGCCGCCCGCGCAGCAGTGGCGGGCACTCTCGTCACGTCGGGGCCGGGCACGCGTCTGTCCTTCGGCGAGGGTCTTGGTCCTTCGGTCCCTGACAGACGCAGCTCGGGACGGGCCTGGCTGTGTGCTGGATTGAGGGACCCAAGGGACTGTAGGGACTGGCTTCCGGAAGAGAGTGTAGGACCTCAGGCCGGGCTGGTACCTCAGCTCCCCCGCGTGGCGGTGTATCGGTTTTTGGGTCCCTCCGGTCCCTGAGACCCTTGAAGTCGATCAAGACTCGCAAATTATGCACGGAATGCCCCTATTAGGAGGGTCTCAAGGGACCGGAGTTCCTCGTTTCGCGGCCGAGAAGAGGAGCAGCGCATCGAAGTGTCGGCGCCTATCACGCCCGGGGCTACGCCGCGAAAGGGGGTCTACTGCCCATCTGCCGGAATCCGCCGGGGCGACTCCTGCCTCCCGCAGGGCCTGAGCGGGGAGGCGGAAGGGCTAGCCCTTCCATTCAGTCCCTGCACGTTTCCGCAGGTCAAGAGTGCCTGCGCCACCTGGAAGGGACTGTAGGGACTGAAAACTCAAATTATGAGCCACTTACGTATACAGATCTCTACAGATGCGCCCGCGCATGCACGCACACAGGAGTCGCTCATAACTCCCAACTAGAGTCCCTTGGGTCCCTTGCTGGAGTCGTCTGCCCCCATGACCTGCACGTTTACGTGGGACCCAACGGCAGGGACTGAACGTGCAGAGGCCCTCCTCAGTAGCTGGGTCTGGAGTCGGGCGTGGCGGTGGGACGGCCCCGTGCTGCCCTCGCCCGGAGGCCAGGTCGCAGATGTTCGCAGGCTTCACCGCCGCCAGGATCTTTGCGTGAGTTGGGCACGGGTCTGGCGGCTTTCCGGGAGTTGATGTCGTAGGGCGTCTGCGCGTCCGGCTGCAGGCCTGTGTCTGCTGTCAGACCCTTCCGGTTCACTGTGCGCCAACAGAGCGAAAGGGCAGGGATGTTGCACCTGGTGTACGACGCCCCTCGCGGTTGGCTGCAGCACTACATGAAGAAGCGACCGGTCCCCAACCGGGCTGCGAAGGGCACCGGAGTTATCTATGTGTTGGCGATCACCGGCGCGGTGTCCTACGTGAAGGCGGGCTCCACCGCACGGCCTCGAGCCCGCTTCGAAGCCCTGCGCAGCGAGGCACACCGTTTCGGGTCGACGGTGACCCGGACCTGGCTGTCGCCCGCGCACCCGGAATACCAGACCAGCGAGTCCCGCGCTCTGGCGTCCTGCCGCGCGTTATCCCCCTCATCAACGCCGCGCAGTGAGTACTTCCCCGAGCTCGACTTCGTCAGCGCGCGCCGCGAGGCGGTGAAGGCGGTTCTGGAGATCCGAGACCAGCCGCGGGTGTCAACGGCAACGCGCGCCGCCTCGCCGGGCGGTCCCGGAACAGGGCGACGCTACGGACAGCGACAGTGATGGCCTCGGAGCGCCCCCCTGGCCGCGGCGAAACGAGAACGCCCCGTCCTCAGACCGCGTTGAGATCTCGTCATAGGACAATCGGGCGGTGACGCGACCCCTGAATCGTGACCGCTCCCTTGAAGAGCTTGAACGCGACCGTTGGCCAGCCCCGTCAGCCGACGCCACCCGCCTTGTCGCTACTGCACACGCATTGCGGCGTCGGCCGATCGGCGAGCTGACCGTCGAGGACATGCGCTTGTTGATCGGGCAGGACACAGGACTGCCCTACCTCCTGCCACTGGCACTGGAGGTGCTGCGGGACAACCCGATGGCAGAAGGACACATGTACGAAGGTGATCTGCTGTCCGCGGTCCTCACCAGGAACCCAGCGGTCTGGACCGAGTCCTCCGGACTCGGCCGAGAGCTTCGCGTGATCATCTCGAAGTTGACCGACCTGCCGCCTGACCTGCAACAGAAGGTTGAACGGTTCCTGGCTCGATAGAGCACCGACGCAGGACGTGTCCCACGGAAGGGAAGGCCGGCGTAGCTACGGAACGTCTCGCCGGAGCAAGCGCGGGCCCGGACGCGTCGCTGGCCGGCCGCGGGTGAGTCGGCGGACCATGAGGCCGATCATTGGCCAGCGGATCATGGTCTCGGAGCGGCGAGCGGCAGGTCGGCGAAGGGCATGGGCTCGCGCGCGCAGGGTGTGCCATCCCATCGGCAGCGATCGAGGCTCGAGCTTCGGGGCCCCTCTCGCCGGGCATAAAACCGTCCAGGGCTTCGAACCGGGGGAAGTGTTGTGCGCGAACGGGACAAGGCGTTGGCCATGGGGAAAGACGCCGACTACGGCAGCTATGTGAGGTTCGCGTGCCCTGCCTATTCGCACCTGTGGGCCTTCGCCGGGCCCCTTGGCGTATTGCAGGGATGGGGCACCACGGTCGATCTCGTGCACATCTTCAAGGGGGAGGGTGGCTGGTTGCACGGCTGGTTCGCCCCGCTTAGCGGACTCTGGACCGTGTTCTTGATCGGCTGCTGTTTCGTGTCCCGCTACGAGCGGCGCACGGGCGGCCCCACCCCCCGGCTGTACTGCTTCCAGCTCGGAGTCGTGGTGGCCACCGGCGACGTCCTGCGGGCCTATCGCTGGACCGAGCTCACCATTCACCGCAAGAAATGGCGGAGCGGGAGCGGGGAGAGTGCCGACTGGGGGACGCGCGTAACCGTGATGGCGCGGGACGGCAGTGTGGTTGTCGAGTTCCCAGGGAACGAGCCGGACGGCGCCGGTTGCTATGAGATGGAGAAGCTCCACGAGGCGGCGGTGCGCGAACCCGGGGAACCCAGGCCCGCGTCGCCGTGACAGGGGAGCCGCGCCGGTCATGTCATCAACTGTCCGTCGCCTCCACTCCGTCCACGAACGCCGGCCAACACCTCGCTCGCCGTCCTCAGCACCGTCTTCAGCGCCGCGGCCGCCGCAGCCGCGCTCTTCGCCGTACGCCGCGCGAACAACACCGCGGACTCCGTCGCCCGCATCGAGCGCGACCGCTGGCACACCGACCTCACCCCCCGCCTCCACTTGGAGATCCGCAACGACCAGCACCTCCGGCTCGCCGTGCGCTTCGACGGCCCCGCCGGACTGCGCGTCCTCGACCGCCTCGTCCTCACCATCCGCGACGACCGCGACCGCAGCCGCGAAAACCAACTCGCCGGCACCCCCTGCGTCTGTGGGCCGAATGCAGCGCCACCGGCCACCAACGATGGACCCTGCCCTGCACCGTCACCCCGCCCACGTCCCGGTAAAGAGGTCCACCCTTGAGTCCGCGGGTCTCGACGAGAGGATCGGGAGCCCCTCGGAGTCGACCAGGCTCCCCTCCCCGCGACCGCGCAACGACGCTCCACGCGGCCGTGGAGACTCCCGATCTTCCTGCCCCGCGCTCACCGGGTCGCGCCGACGGCCACTCAGACCCGAGCTGCGTTCCACACTTCGCGGCCCCGCACGTCGACGTAGATGCGGGGGCTAACGCTCCCCGCACGCCACGCATCACGGCCTTCCCGGAACAGCAGGAGTAGAGAACAGCGACCCAGACGGTACTCCCCCGTCAAGCCGCTGAAGACCTGCGAAGTCCAGAAGATCGCGGCGTCGACGTTGCGCAGGGCGATGAGGGTGTGGCCGGCCTGGACGGCCTTGAAGGCGACGGTCCAGTGGCGGACGGAGGCTTCGGCGACCATGCTCATGCGCCAGTCCGGCCGTCAGAACGGCGACCGTGACTCGGGCCGCTTGGGCACCATCGTCCGGCACCCGCCCCGAGCACCGTCGACTCCCCCGCCACCAGGACATACACCCAGCGAAAGAGGAACCCAGCACTAGGCGTGGGCCGGCTGACGGTGCGGCCTCGGCCGCCGTGTCCGCCAGGCTGAGGGCTTCGTTCGCGAGCTTCGGGTTGGCCGCTTGAGGGGCCATGCCTCGAAGCGTCCGGCAGTACGTCACCTGGTCTCCCCCGGCCTTGGCCAGGCCAAGGGCCTGGCGGTAGTACCGCTGGTCAAGCCCGTGGGCCTTCTCATGCATGGCCATGCACCCCAGCGGCAGGACACCGTTCAGCACACGTCCCTGCGATATACACGTGCGCCCTCGATCTCGGCCACCTGCCGGTAGCCGTCGGCCAACAGGGTGCGCAGTTCCGGGTAGTCGGTGAGGGGATAGGGCGTGTCGAGCGAGTCGTCCACGAAGACGCACGGCGGTGTGTGGGCCAGTTCTCGGCGGAAGACGGGCCAGGTGCCGGGGACGGCGTAGGAGGGGCCGACGCGACGGATATCGCCGCCACCGCTGAAGTTCGTCAGCAGTCCCGCCGTGAGGTAGCGGCTCGACGGAGGCCGGTCGGACAGCCAGTAGATCTCCGGGTGCATACTCCATACGAAGACGGGCTGCCCCGGTGCACTGTGGTCGCGCACAAAGGTCGCCACCGCCACCGACTTGTCCATCTGCGGGGGCCGGGCCTGCCACGCCCCGGCCGTCCACCAGGCGGCGGCCAGCAGCGAGCACACCGCTACGCCCAGAGCGGTCGCCGGCCGTCCGGCACGGCCGACCTGACGACGCAGCAGAGCAGGCCCGGCGGGCGGGGTTCCACAGACCGCGTCGACCACCCGCAACGCCAACAGCACTACGGGCGGCACGAGTTGGAGGAAGTAGTGGCCGTAGAAGTGCCAGCCCACCGCGACCGCCATGACTGACGCGAGCAGCCATCCGGCGAGCAGGAGGTCGAGGCTGCGGGAGAGCCTGGCGTCGGGCCCCGTTTCGCCTCGGGGCCACACCGTCCGGTCCCGCCGGAGCCGTGCCGAGCGAAGGCGTGAATGGCGACGCCAAGGCAGCAGTGGAAGCAGGATCGCCACGGCGGCGAACGCTGTCAGCAGGTTGCCGAAGCCGGCTGCGGCCCGGCCTGCCACGTGCAGCGCGCCGAGCGGTGACGTCGCGTACGAGCCCGAGGAGAGGAACACCCAGAAGGTGAAGCGGTGCGCCCCGAGGGCGAGGGCGCAGATCACCACGGGAGCCGCCGCGCCCACGGCCAGAGCGACCGTGTCCCGACGTCGTCGACTCCGCCCGAGGGCGAGCGGTATCAGCGGTAACAGGGGTGCGAAGCCGACCTGTTTGGTCAGAGCGGCGAGGGCGACGGCCAGTCCCGCAGCCAGGAAGCGTCCCTTGATCCCGAAGTAGAGCGCTGCCACGGTCGCGGGGAGCATGAAGATCTCGAAGGTGGCGGCCATCGCATCCGGTGCGGGCAGTGCCGCGGAGGCCGCCACCGTCATCACCCCGGCGGGGAGCGCCGCCCAGGCGCCCAGCAGCCGACTCGCCGTCCGCGCGATGAGGATCGCGGTGACACCGAGCGAAACGACCGCTGCCACTCGTACCGCCGCCAGTCCGTTGTTCCCCGCCACGGCGAAGCACGCCTCGTACAGCCAGGGCATCAGTGGCGGCTTGCGGTCCACGACGTCGTCGTACAGGTGACCCCCGTTGCGCAGCATCGTCGCCTGCGTGGCGAGGTAGCCCTCGTCCGGGCTCCAGAACGGGCGGCGGAAGGACGGCAGCCGCACCACCAGGGTCAGGAGGCAGAGCAGGACCGACTCGGTGACTGAGGACCGGGCGATGCGACTCCGGGCCCGTGGACGGACGGAGGGCAGCCCCGAGACGACCTCGACGGTGTTCGCCCGAGCGGTCGCGGAGGCGGGAGGACTCAGCGTCCGCAGGGGACGGTCCATGTCCGTGGGCATGGCGAAACTCCCTCAATCAGTCCACTACCTACTTAGTGGACTGAGTCTTAGGTGGGGGCCCCGCTCGTGTCAAACACCTCTCGCGCCACAGGGGCACGCACGCCTGGAGGGGCAGTGAGCTGCGAGGAAAGGTGCAGAGGGAAGAGAGCGTCGATACGCGGCGGCTCAAAACAGGTCCACTACTCAGCTAGTGGTGAGATAGTGGGCCCGTGGACTATCGAATCGAGCGGCACAACGGCGTGGCTCCGTATCAGCAGATCATTCAGCAGACCAAGCAGGCGTTGCGGCTCGGTCAGCTCGTGCCCGGTGACATGCTGCCGTCGGCCTCGGCGGTGGTCGCGGCGACGGCGGTCAATCCGAACACCGTCCTCAAGGCCTACCGGGAGCTGGAGCGGGAAGGCCTGGTCGACACCCGCCAGGGCCGGGGGACGTTCGTACGGGCATCACTCGCGCAGCCGGGCACGCAGGCGGGCTCGCCCCTGCGTGACGAGCTGCGTGTCTGGATGGCCACGGCCCGCGCCGGCGGACTGGAACGCGAGGACGTGGCCGCGCTGCTGGCCGCCGAACTCGACGTCTTCTTCCCCCCGGTCGGCAGGCTCACGGTGATCGAGGAGCGATGAACCACCCCCTCGACCCGTCCGCCGCACACCAGGACGACGGCCCTTACGACAACCGCCCTTACGGCAGCGGCTCCCACGACAGCGGCTCCTACGGCGACGACGCTCCGGGCGCTTCTCCCGCACTTGAAGCTGTCGGCCTCGGCCTCCGCGGTCGGGACGAATGGGCTCTGCGTGGCGGGGACTTCACTGTTCCCCGTGGACGCGTCGTCGGTCTCGTCGGACCCAACGGCTCAGGCAAGACCGCCCTGCTCACCGTGGCGGCCGGGCTGCGGCCCGTCGACGCGGGAACCCTGCGTGTCCTCGGCCGTGCTCCGGGCACCCCCGCCGTCCTGCCCCGCGTCGGCGTGCTGCTCCAGGACCGCCCGCTGGAAAGGGGGTTCACCGTCGCGGAGACGCTGTACCTGGGACGGGCACTCAACCCCGGCTGGAGTGAAGCGGCAGCCCGCGCGATCATCGACGACTGCGACATACCCCTGCGGGCCCGTGTCGGTCGCCTCTCCGCCGGTCAGCGCACGTGTGTCGCGCTCGCCCTGGCGCTGGGCAAAGAGCCGGAGCTGCTGCTGCTCGACGAGCCGATGGCCGACCTCGATCCCCAGCGTCGCCTTGCCTTGACCGGTGTCCTCATGAAGCGCGCCGCGGAGCACGGCACCACCATCGTGATGTCGTCCCACGCCCTCTCGGAGCTGCACCTGGTGTGCGACCACGTCCTGCTGATGGCCCGGGGACGCGTGCTCCTGGCCGACGACACGGAGTTCGTGGAGGCGGCGCACAGCCTGATGACCTTCACCTGCCCCGACGCCGCCACGCCGGCGATACCCCCGCAGATGGGCACGGTGATCGAGACGCGCCGCAGCGGACGTGTCCTCAGCGTGCTGGTCCGTTTCCCGCTCACCACCGACGGCGCCGCGAGCACCGCCGCACCGTCCCTTGAGGAAATCCTGCTGGCCTATCTGCGCAATCCGCACGCCGCACCGCTGATCGCCGGACGCTTCACGGCCAAGGCCAAGGCCCCGGCACCCGGCTCTCCGGACACTCAGGACCGGCCGGCGCGGTGAACGTACGCATCGTCATTCGCCGCCTGGCCGTCGGCCCTGCGGCGGGACTCGCCTGGCTGGCCTGGCGGCAGCACCGCGTGGCCCACTGGACGGCACTCGCCCTCGCCGCCCTGGCCGCGGTCTGGGGCGTGTGGCAGCACGGCCAGCTCGTCGGCGCGGTGGAGAGCTGGGCCACGAACTGCCCGCACGGTCGCGCCCTCGGCGCCGGGGGACCGTCGGTGTGCGACGGCACGCCCCGCGCCGTCAGCACCGTCATGACCGCGGCCAGGGCGCCTCTGCGTTTCCTTCCCGTCGCGGTCGGCGCGCTGCTCGGCGCCCCGCTGTTCGCGCAGACCCTCAAGGACGGCACCCACCGGCTCGTCTGGACCCAGTCCGTCAGCCGTCGGCAATGGGCCGCCGCCAAATTGTGCGTGACCGGAGCCGTCACCGTCGTCGCCGCGCTCCTGATCACCGCGCCGGTCACCTGGTGGTGGTCCACCATCCGGCATGGACGCACCGCCACCGGCCCGCTCGGCACGGCATGGCGCGACACCACCCCCCAGAGCGACTGGTCCTATCTGCCCTACACCGGCCCCGCAGGCATCGCGCATCTCCTTCTCGCCCTCGCCACCGGTGCCGCCGTCGGTCTGCTGCTGCGCCGTGTCCTCGCCGCGGTCGCCGTCTCGGCCGCCGTCACCGTCGCCCTCCAGACCGGACTGGAGAAACTGAGGCCCCATCTGCTCACCCCGACCGTCAGGCGAACGGACGGCGACGCGTTCCCCGACCGGACCCTCAATGCCTGGCATCTCGATCAGGGCTACACCCACGCGGACGGCTCACTCACCGCCACGTCCCCCTGCCCGCCCAGCACTTGGGAGGCCCTGCAGCGGTGCGAGCACACGCGGCACATCACGGGTACCTACAGCCGCGACCTCGACCCGCAGCAGTTCCTTCCCCTGCAGTGGATCGAGACGTGGATCTGCCTCACGGCGACCGCCCTCCTCGCCGCCTTCTGTCTTGTTCACGTCCGACGAATGAGAGCCCGGTGACTGCGAATCGCCGGGCGTCGCGCTTGTCATCACAGTTGCAGACGCCCGCTGGCCCCACGATGTGGTTGACAGCAGGGACCACCACGGTTGGATCACCACGCGTGGCATCAAGACCGTCGCCGACCGCCTGGCGTCGGCGACGGATGCCCCTGAACGTCATGGCGACCTGATTCCGCGGGGCCGTGGGGCGAGCGCGGACGGGCTCAGGGTTCGCGGATTGCGGTCGCTTACCCCGCTCCGGCGCATGCCTCCGCCTCTGCCAGGCAGCGCGCCACCGGGCCCAGGGTCAGCGTTCCGCTAGTGTTCTGAGTCAGGAATTCTGTTCACATAGCTGGCGAGGCGTTCGAGGATCTCGTCTGCGGTCTTCGTCCAGACGTAGGGCTTCGGGCCGGTGTTCCCACACTCAGCTCGACGACCTTCTGGGCGGGCGGTCCAGCCGGACCAGGGTCGTCCTCGGCACCTCTGCTGTCGGAGTCGCCGAGGGGCCGACGTCACTGCCCGTCCGCGGAACTGTCCAGTATGACCCCGGCACAGCACGGCGAGCGGCACGCTCGGTGGCCCCGGAGGGGGTCGTCGAGGACCGGGCGGCGCCCACCGCCCGTGCCATGGCTATTTCGCCGAGTACGTCTTGTTTCTCCAGGGCCTTGCGCAGTGCGCGCACGGCGTAGAAGGCGCGGCTCTTGACGGTGCCGGGCGGGATGCCGAGGCGCTCGGCTGCCTGGGCCACGCTGCATTCCAGGTAGTACATGAGGCCGATAATGGTCCGATGCTGCTCTTTCAGCTCACGCAGTGCTACCAGCACTGCGTGGGAGGTGATCGTGGATCTCATGCCGTCCCACGATGTGTCCAGGTCCTCGACCGGCATCAGCTCAAGCGGCCTGATCTGCCGAGCGCGGTGGTGGTCGATGACAAGGTTCCTGGCCACGGTGAACAGCCACGGCCGGATGTGGTCGCCGCGGGTGCCCAAGAACCGGGCGTGTTTCCAGGCACGGGCCGCGGTCTCCTGGAGGATGTCCTCCGCCTTGTGCCAGTCGCCGTCCAGCAGCCGCGTGGCGTACCGGACGAGCAGAAGTCCGTACTGATCGTAGACGTCTCGGATGAAGGCATCGCAGTCGGCGTCCGAAGTGACGTTCCGGGCATGCGCCCGAGCCGGAGCGAGGGTGGTGGTCCCCGCTTCCATGATCCCGTTCATGGTGGCGCCCAATCCTGTTCAAGTGTTCTGTGGCGTGCCTCCCGCATGCGCGGGCGAGTGGCTCAACCCTCGTAGGGAGCCCTTGGCCAAACCTTGTCGTCTCCTTGTCGTGCCCCTTGGCGTCTCTCGCTGACCGCCCCGGCCAGGCCCTGGCATCCGCTGCGGAGCGCGCTTCGGGCCGAGTCGCACACGGAAGGACCGCCGCCGTGCCGTTCGGGCCGAAGGGGGGCGGAGCGGGTGCCCGCTCGTGTCGCGACGTCCGTCACGTGTGTTGAGTGCCCACTTCGCACACCGGGCCCGTAAGGGCTGAGTGGAGGCCGACGGTCAGCACATGTGGCTTAGCGGATGGGAAACCTGGAAGGCCATCGACCAGGAAGCCGTCGGCCGGTGGCGGAAGAGCGTTGGCGCTGTCCTCGGCGAGATCTCCAAGGAGGCGCCGACGATCTCACGGCGGCCGCCAGGTCCGGATCCTCGACGGTTCCTTCCCGCCCATCCCCAGCAACGCTCAACTTCGGGCCGACCACCGGCGCGAGATGCTACAGGCGCGGCTCGCCCGTGACGGCGCCGAGGACGGCATCGACTGCGGGATGAACCGGAGAGCCGCGCGCCACGTTCAGCAGACCGAACGCCTGCACATCGGGGCCTGCGGGCCAGGCGGCGACTGCTCGCTCGCTGACCCGGTGCCCAGGTCCGACACGGTTGCGCACAGACCCGTCGTCCACCCCTTCACTCTGTGCGCCATTGGGCTGCTTGCCCGCGTGGACGACAAGGGCGGTTGCCGGCGCCCCTCGATCGTGTTGCTCCGCAGCACGGCACCATCTCGGAAGGAGAACTCCACCTATGACGCGCACCCTCTCCCGGCTCGGGCTCGTCCGCTCAATACACTTGGCGCCCAGGATCACCACTCCTCGGCACCGGGAGCTGATGGTCCCCGGCCGCCCTCTCCGGCACGATGGGCGTGGGATCCGCATCCATGTCCAGGGCGGTGAGCCGGTCACGGACCTGCTGGGCGCTGTGCGACATGGCTCGCTCGTCGGCGCTTTGGAGGGCGTGGACCCAGTCCGCTCGTGCGCCTTTCCGGTCGCCCGAGGCCAGCCGGGTGTCGCCCAGCCGCATCAGTGAGCCGATGGCGTTCCTGTGGTCACCCAGTTCCTCGAACGCCCGTGTCGCCCGCTGGTAGGTGGCCACCGATTCCTCGTAACGGCCGAGCTGACGGAGGTTGTGGCCCAAGATGTCCCAGGCCTGGGCCAGCTGCCACGGCGCGTCCAGGCGCTGGAACAAGGCGATGCCCTCCTCGCTGTACTGAAGGCTTTTCTCGAGCTGCCCCAGGTTGGAGTGGAACCAGGCGAGTTCGACGAGGCACTCGGCCAACCACAGCTCTTCACCTGTCTCCCGGGACAGCTCCAGTCCCCGCTCCGAGGACGTCACGGCCTCCTGGATCCGGCCGAACAGGAACAGCGCGCACGCCGTGACGTAGTGGGCTCGGGCCTGTTCACCGGTTGCGTCGAGCTCTTCGAAGATCGTGGTGGCGAGTTGCAGGTGGTGCAGGGCTTGTTCCTGGTGGCCGAGATAGCCGTGGATGCCACCGAGGTGGCGTAGGCAACGGCCCTCTTCGAGGCGGTCGTTCTGGCGCCGGGCCACTTCGAGGGCGGGGGTCAGTGCCGTGATCGCTTCGGGCCAGTACTCCTGGCGGTGGAGATAGTCCTTGAGTGACCAGGCCAGCCCGGTGGTGTGGTGGTCCAGCTTCTGGCTGACGGCGGTGTGGAGCAGGCCGGTCAGCACCCGGTGTTCGTCGGTGAGCCATCGGGTTGCCTGCTTGATGGTGGTGACGTTCTCCGGGGTGACGCCTGGGCTGGGTGCACCGAGGTCGAGCTCGGGCGTTGTGTCGTGTTTCAGGAGCTGGTTGGCCTCGTAGGCGCTGAACATGTAGTGGTCGAGGACCCGGAGGGTCGCGTGGTGGCGTTCGTGGGTGGTGTCGTGGGTGTGGGTCAGTTCGGTGCCGTAGCCACGCAGGAGGTCGTGCAGGCTGTAGCGGCCGGGCAGTGGTTGTTCCACGAGGCAGGAACTGACCAGGCCGGCGAGTGCGCGGCGGGTTCGGGAGAGGGGAAGGCCGGTGAGGCTGGCCGCGGCGGGGGCAGTGATGTGGGGGCCGGGGTGCAGGGCCAGGAAGCGGAAGAGCCGGGCGGTGGGCTCGTCCAGGGACTGGTAGGACCAGGAGAAGACGGTGCGTACGTCGGTGGTGGTGTCGAAGCCGGTGAACGCGTCGAGGCCGCCGTGGGTGTGTCGCAGATCGTCGGCGATGGCGTGAAGGGGGAAGGAGGGATCGAGTTCGGCGCGGGCGGCGACCACGGCCATGGCCAGGGGAAGTCGTCCGCACAGGCGGATGATGTCGGCTGTGGCGGTGGGCTCGGCGACCAGTCGTTCGGTTCCCAGGCGTCGTTCGAGGGCTTGGTGGGCCTCGCTTTGCGAGGGCAGGGGGAGGGTGAGGGGTTTGGCGCCGTCGGTGGTGATCAGGCCGGGGAGTTGGTTGCGGCTGGTGATCAGGGTGAGGCAGCCCGCTCCCGCGGGGAGCAGGGGGCGCACTTGTTGCTCGTCGCGGGCGTTGTCCAGGACGAGGAGGATCTGCCGGTCGGCGAGGAGGCTGCGGAAGAGTGTGCTGCGGCCGGGGGTGTCTTCGGGGATGCGCTGGGCGGGAACACCGAGGGCGGTGAGGAAGCCGTGCAGGGCGTTGCCGGGTTCGACGGCCGGTGCGTGGGGGTGGAATCCGCACAGGTTGACGAAAAGCTGTCCGTCGGGGAAAGCGGGGGCGATGCGGTGGGCGTGGTGGACGGCGAAGGTGGTCTTGCCGACACCAGGAGCACCGCTGATGACGACGACAGGGGCAGCGGTCGGTCCGGGCCGGCCCGGTGCACCGCTCACGGCCGACAGCCACGCCTCCTCGGCCGCCCGCCCCGCGAACACCGGGAGAATACGCGGTAGTTGTGCCGGGCGCGCCAGGGGCGGCGACGTGGTTCCCTCATCATCCGTGGCTGGGACGCACCTCGCATCGGACCGATCGGCCGCGTCGGCTGGTTCGTCGGCGTCAACGCCGACGGGCGCGGTTGCCTCGCCCTCGTCCGGCACCCCGGACATGGCCGGCCCGATGGGTTCGCTGCCGTGCCCGGCACCTCCGCCGGGGACGGATGCCGCGCCGAATCTGTTCAGTTCATCGGCTGAGTGAAGGGGTGGCAGGTCGTGGTGAAGGATGCCGTGGTGCAGGGCGCGTAGGGACGGGCCGGGTTCGAGGCCGAGTTCGTCGGCGAGGTGCCGGCGCAGGTCGGTGTAGCGCTGAAGCGCTTCGGGGTGCCGGCCGCCGAGGTACAGGGCACGCAGCAGCAAGGCCCAGCCGGTTTCCCGCAGGGGATGCTCTGTGGTCATTTCCCGTGCCGCGTCCAGAGCTTCGGTGACTCGTCCTTGCAGGAGCAGGGCCGTGGTGCGGATCTCGCGGGTGGTCTGCCGCAGTTCTTCCAGGCGTGCTGCCTCGTGGGTGGCGAACAGGTGGTGCGCGGCGTCGGCGAACGGGGTGCCGCGCCACATCTCCAGGGCTTTTCCGGCCTCTTCCACGACGCGTTCGGGCCGGCCCTGCTCCATGGACCGGTGTGCCTGGGCAAGGGCCCGCTCGAAGCGTGCGGTGTCACGGCTCTCGGGCGGCACACGCAGGGCGTAGCCCAGGGGTTCGGTGACCCACCTCGGGGCTCTCCGGCTGGCAGCAGCCCTTCACCATCGACGATCTGTACGACTGGCCGACCGCGAGCGCCCGGCTGGCCGCGCAGGCGCCCTGGTGGGAGCCGGGCAGTGCCTCGGGCTACCACGTGCAGACTCAGGGACAGCTGGTGGGAGAGCTTGTCCGGCGGGTCAGCGGCCGTACCCTGACCGAGTTCGTCGACACCGAGATCGCCAAGCCGTCACAGGCCGACGTCCAGATCGGTGCGCGGCAGGCCGACTGGCCGCGCATCGCCAAGCTGGTGGCCCCGTCGCAGCTCCCCGAAATGCCCGCCGACCTCGATCCCGAGGGCATCTTCACCAAGACGTTGCTCGGAAGCCCCGCCCGGGACGAGCACGTCGACACCCCGCAGTGGCGCCGTGCCGAACTCGGAGCCGTCAACGGACACGGCAACGCACGAGGCATGGCCCGTGCCCTCTCCGTGATCTCACGGCACGGCCAGGTGAACGGCCACCGGCTCCTCTCCGCGGACACGGTGGACAAGGCCCTCGACGTACAGACCGACGGAAACGACCTGCTCCTGGGCGTTCCCGTGCGCTGGGGCATCGGCTTCGCGCTCGCCGACGCCAGGACGATGCCGCACATGCCCACCGGACGGGTCTGCTTCTGGGTCGGCCGGGGCGGCTCGATCGTCATGATGGACCTCGACCGGCGCGTCACGTTCTCATACACGATGAACCGGCTGGGCGACGGAATCCTCGGCTCGGAGCGCACCCTCAGCTACATGAGGCATGTCTACGAAGTCCTGGACTCCACCGACTGAGCCCGCCCGTTCCATCCCGGAGGCCCGGACCAGGAGCTCCGTGGGCGAAGCCGTGACTCACCGGTTCAGCCCGCCCGTCAGAATGCCGTTCCCGTGTTGTGCTCCCGGCACGGTGCGAGGGAGCACCACCCGATGACCAGGGCGTTGATCAGCGCTCCGAGAACGATGGAGAGGTAGAACGTCACGGTGCTCAGGGGCAGGACGAACAGCAGCACGGTGCCGGCCGGGAAGGTGGGCGAAGAGCGGGAGGACAGCTGCCATGGATTCCCCGGAGGCTGCCGGCAGCGTCAAAGCGAGCAGGAGTGCGCAGGGTATGAGGTACAGGCGCGCGGCGAGCGTGCCCAGGGCGCGGCGCGCGGAGCGAAGGAACACCGGTCGCTGTGAGTCAACGCGGCCTCGTCCGCGTCGAGTTCCACGACCATGGGCTTGTCGCCACCGGCCGCGCGAACCGTTTCGCAGGCATGGTAGGCAACCACGTCCACAGCGGTGGGCAGCCGTCTCGGCATACGGTCAGCCAACCGCATCTCGACCTCACGGCCGGTGGCCCGGATCTGGAGGGCGCGGAGGTCGAGAGCCTGGAAGCGGCTGACCACCGTGCCCCACGCAGCCACGTTCGACGCCCGCGAACGAACATCCCGTTCCCGGGGTGAACCTGCCCTGTCTTCTCATCGTTGGACAGGACGAAAGACGTGCTGTCCAGGCAGTTGGGGTGTCGGGCGATGCTCCAGGGCCACGTCGGGCGGCAGCCGGGCAGCCGCTCTCCGGGGCCGCTGTCGCGTGTCGCCCATCATCCGTCCGATCCGCGCTGACGGCCCCGCGCCTCCCGATCAAGCTACAGCACGCCGCTGACAGCCCTCAGCACCACTCAGCACGGCGCCAGTCCGATCACATGATCGGTTAGTGAAGGGCAGGCTGCGCAGTCAGAGCCTGGCCACATGCTGATGGCGGCGTATTACATGCCATTGGAGGTGAGCAAAATCCGTGTGCGCCTCTCTCGCGGCCTTTCGCGCGCTTCCAGGACCGATGACACCAGCTCGCTGGAGAACGGCCCCCAGGGACCCCATTCTGTGAGTCGATTTTGAGCCTCCTAGTCCCAATTGGTGGTTTTGTGCTCGTCGCCCTCTAATCTGCCCGCAGTGTGCTGAAGATGCCTCACGGCGCCGTCGCCCCGGCCAGAGCGAACGGCTGTACCGCTGTGGCGACCGTCGTAGGCGCCCCCTACCTCCGCGCACGCCATTACGGCGTAATAGCTCCTCCCGGGCGGGTGGCCAGCCCGCCCCCGTTTCACTGAACCGAGTCGTTCTCTCAACGAACCGAATCGTCTGCTTCCGCCTCAGTGAACCCAGTGCCGCATCAGAGAAGCTTCGCCCTGTTTCTCGGTGAGAAGATCACTGGCAGGCGCCGGACTGACGGTCTCGGATCGACTGGGACGGGGAGACTTTGAGAGTGGCCGAGGATGAGCCCTGGACGGGTGACGATCAAGATCACACTTACTTCGGAGACTGCGCAAGCTGCACCACTCCCCCACGTTTGCGAAGTGACTGATCCCTCCAGGTTCCAGGGCGAAGAACGAGGAGCAGGCGAGGCCCACATAGCGGTGTCGAGGACGACGCGTGTACTCACCGGCCCTTCAGTCGAGCATGGGGCGGCGTACTCACCGGATACCGATTCATCTCCGTCCCTGCCGCCGTGGGATCGCTCCGTCAGAGGGGTGTCCGGACGCGCAGGGCCTGGATGGACCAGTCGAGCACCGGCGCCAGACTTTCCGGGACCGGCCAACCGTTGATCACCGCGAGCAGACGCAAGTACCTCTCCCTGCAGGGATCGTTCACGCTGTGCAGCCGAGACGACAGTCGGCTGCGCAGCTCGATGCCGTCGGTGCAGCCAAGGATGCATGCGTAATGCGCCGTGAACGCCGCGATGATTGGGCCGGCCTCGGGCGAAGCCGGGTCGGTCCCGGCGGTCAGAGCCGGGCCGACCTCATCACGGACGACCGCGACGATGTCGCGGCGCGGGCTCACCGCGTTTCTGTGGGCCATCTCAGCAGCATGATCCTCGGCCATCCGCTGTACAGCAGCACGGAAATCTCGGCCCAGGGACAGCTCAGCCAACTCCAACCATGCAAGCACTTGTTGCGCCTCGGGGTCGTCGGGCAGCTCGGGAATCATCGAGCGCATGACCCCCGTAAAGGCGGGAGCGGGACCAAGACCGCCGAAGACGGCGTCCAGGAAGCCGTCGATCAGACGCCGGCGTTCGTCTGCGGAGAGATGGGCCAGTTTGTGCATGAGTTCGGTCTCCTCAAGGGTGGACCCGCGCGCGCGACCACTGCCATGAGCACCGCCTGCCGCAGGCGCAGGATGCGGATCTGAACGTCCAGTGCGTCGGCGTGCGCCGCGGCGACCTCGGGAAGCGTGAGCTTCCGGTCCACGACCCTGCGGATCGTGGAAAGTCCCAGTCCCAGCTCGCGCAGGGTACGGACGAGGGTCAGGCGTGCAGCAGCGGCCATGTCGTAGAAGCGGTAGCCGGCTGGGCTGCGGTTCGTCGGCACCACGATCCCGCGATCGGAGTAGAACCGGATGGTCTTGACCGTGAGGCCGGTCTGCCGAGCGAGTTCGCCGATCGAATGGAGCGTGTCGCCGTTCATGACCCCACCTTCACGTCTCCCCTTGCCGGAGACTCAAGCGTCGACGCCGTCCGGTGTCGACCTCTCCCCGTGCCCAAGCCCTGACAGATCTTCCTCTGCCGTAGCGGCCCCGGTTCCAGGGGGTGAAGCCACGGCGGGCAGCGCCCTCCAACAGGACTTGCTGGTGGCGCTATTACGGCGTAATAGACGGCTCGGGGCGGTCCGGATCCTGCGAGGCTGTATTACGGCGTAATAGAGCCCAGGAGCAGAGGGCTTGGTCTCGGAGACCTACCAACTACGTCTAGCTAACGTGTCGGTGCGGCAAAGGATCATGCACGTTAGTAAGGTGTCTTCCATGAGCTCTCCAGCCACCTCCAGCGACCGCGAAAAGGTCGTCTCCAAACTGCCGGGATGGCTCCGGCAGAACCTCAAAATCAGGGCCGCCCAGCACGGCATCGAGATCCAGGCAGCCGTCGAACAGGGCATCAACGACTGGTGCAGCCTGGCCTCCACCCCAGCCACCGTCGACACCGCCGGCGCCGACTCCTTCTCGACCTTCCTCCCCCCGGGCCAGTGGGAGGAGTTCCGTCAGATCACCACGGACCGGCGCGTCTCCCTGATCCAGGGCCTGGCCCAGTCCGTCCAGCTCTGGCTCGACTCCAACCCCGCACCAGACGTCGAGCGCCCCGAGATCACCCGCCGCATCATCGTCTGCAACCAGAAAGGCGGCGTCGGCAAGACCGCCATCACGGCAGGTCTCGGCGAAGCACTCGCTGAAGACCCCAACTCACTCCAAGCGGTCCGGGTGGCCAAGGCACTCGCCAAAGCCCTGCGCGCCAGCGAAACCCAGTCCGACAGTGAGCCGGCCAGTGACTCACTCGACATCGAGAACCTGCCCGGTCTCGGCCTACGGGTCCTCCTCGTCGACTTCGACCCCCAGTGCCACCTCACCAACCAACTCGGCGCCACCCCCCTGCCGATGAACGGCGACAGCCTCACCACCCACATGGCGGGTGACCCCAAAGGCGACCTGCGCGACCTCATCGTCTCCATCGCCGACGACACCTTCGACGGCCGGCTCCATCTGCTGCCCGCCTGCAACGACGCCTTCCTCCTCGACGTACGCCTCTCAGCCGTACGCGCCCGCGAAGCCGCCCTAGAACGAGCCCTCGCACCCCTCGAAGCCGACTACGACGTCATCGTCGTCGACTGCCCCCCCAGCCTCGGACTCAGCATGGACGCCGCCGCCTACTACGGCCGCCGCCGCGACGGCGAAAAGCTCGGCCAGTCCGGCGCCCTCATCGTCGTGCAGGCAGAGGACAGCTCCGCCGACGCCTACGACCTCCTCACCACCCAGATCGACGACCTGCGCAACGACCTCCAGGTCGACATCGACTACCTCGGCATCGTCGTCAACCTCTACGACTCCCGCCGCGGCTTCATCGCCACCTCCTCCCTGCAGGGATGGGTCGACATAAAGGATCCACGCGTCATCGGCCTCATCGGCGATCTCAAAGAACAGAAGGAAGCAGTACGAATGAAGCAGCCTCTGCTCTCGTACGCACCCAAGTCACAGCAGGCGATCGGCATGCGCGCACTGGCCCGGGAGATCGCATGAGCAAGGCCGACCAGCTCGGCGCCGGCCGATTCGGCGGCACGGTGCGCCCCGTCAGCGCCCGCCGCCAGGCCGTCGCCGCCGCGACCGGAGTCCCTACCGAGGCTGTAGCACCCCCCACCGAACTGCCCACGAGCCGCATCAGCCTCAACCCCGACAACCCCCGCTCCACCCTGGGAGACCTCACCGACCTCGCAGGCAGCCTCAAGACACACGGGCAGAAGCAGGCGATCACGGTCATGAACCGCGACGCCTACATCAAAGCCAACCCCGAGCGCGAAGCAGACCTCGAACCAGATACCAGCCACGTCGTCATCGACGGCAGCAGCCGACTCGCCGCCGCCCGCGAAGCCGGCCTCGCCACCCTCAAAATCATGGTGAGCGACGACCAGGGCAACACCTCCGAAGAACTCCTCGAATCCGCCCTCGTCGCCAACATCCACCGCCAAGCCCTCGACGAACTCGACGAAGCCCGCGCACTGCATCGTCTGCTTGCCATCCACGGCAGCCAGGTGGCTCTGGCCAAACGCCTCCACCGGTCCCAGGGATGGGTCTCACAACGCCTGGCACTGCTCAACCTCACCGAAGAACTCCAAGAGCGCATCGGCCAGGAGCCCATCGACCTGCTACGCGCTGTCGGCGGGAAGCCGGCCGACCAGCAAGCGGCGGCCTTGGAAGAACTGAAGGCCGAGCGCGCCAGGAAGGAAGCAGAGAAGCCGACCCGCAAGCCCGGCAGACGACCCAAAGCGACGGTGTCCGACGGTGTGGCAACCGGCAATACCGACGACATCAGGGTGGGGGAGTGGGACAACGAGAGCAGCACTGGGACACCAGTACCCGAACCGCGTACTCCCACTGAGGTCGCTGAGTCCGAGGAGCAGGCGGAGCAACCGCAACAGCCGCGCACCTTGCCCTACGACGACCCGTACTTCATCGCCATGCACTTGACGCGGAAGATGGAGGAGCCGGCCTTCTTCGAGATGCTCCAGATGCTCAACCGGCTGGGTAAGGAACGGAACCCGGCGGCATTCGAGAAGGTCCTGCACCAGCACACCGAGGCCTCCGCAAACCAAGACAGCTGAACGCAGCACTGGCAGCTTGGCAGGGACCGGTCACGCGAGCCCCCGAAACGGAGGCGCTGCGGCGTCTATTACGTCGTAATAGACGCCGCAGCAGCCAACAGATCAAGACGGCCTTTACAGCCGGCCCCTGCACAGCAGGGTCAGGAGCCTTGAGCCCATGCGTGAGGTCGTGCAACTCAACGAAACGGTGGTCCGCCGCGTCGTACTGCAGGACACGCTCCCCATCCCTGCCGCCCCCCGCCCAGCCCAGCGCCTGAGCGGGCAGCCCTACACCCTGCCCGAAGACGCTGCCGAATGGATCGAGGCGCTCAGGACCCTGCGGCAGGACGCCAACAACCCGCGATTGCACCCTTCCGCGAGTACATCGCCAAGGCCTCTGAAGGACGTCTCTCCTAGACCACGCTCGCTACCGCCCGCATCATCCCCTTATGCGTGCGCAACGCTGTGCACCGAAGGACTCACACTCCCTACCTCGACCGCTCTTGAGCCCCTCTGCTGGGTGACCCGGAGCGAGGTGCGTGCGCACGCTCGTGGGGCGATGCGCACCGCCGTGCGGGGATGAACCACATGGTGCGCACCGGACCGGGCGTGCGCGGGAGTGTCATGAATCAGGTGTGATCCTCCCCGAAGGAGTCATCTGATGAGTACGACGACAGGTCACCTGATTGAGACCGTGGACCGCGGGCGCAGGACGAGCAGTCCACCCACGGTCGAGCGGGGGCGGCCGCCGACTTCGCATACGCCCGTCTGCTGACCGACTCACGTGGAGGGGGCGGCCGACGCCCTGACTTCCATCTGGACAGTACCGGCCGAGCAGCGCAACACAGGCATCGTCGTGCGAGCGGCCCGCATCGGCAGGCACCTGGCGCGACCAAAGTTCCACGGTGCGCAGCTCCCCACGGAACTACGCGAGCAGATCGAGGACTTCACCCCGGCCTCCCCGCCTTATCGTCTCGGCCCGCCCGTGGCCCTCCTGGCGATCGAGTCCTGATCACGAGGAGGCGACGATCTGCGCCTCCTTCTCCGCGGCGATCCCGTGTTCCGCCCGAAAGGGGAAACCCAGCAGTCGTCAGCGCCACGACACCACGAGTTCAACCTCAAGTAGAGGGGTTCGAGAGGCCGATGGAGAAGCAGCCGACCGAAGTCCGTGCGGCCCGAGGGGCCCTCAGGTGGCCATCAGCGCCGCCAGGGCGCGGTCCATTGCGGCGTTGAACTCTTCCGGCGTCAGCGGCAGACGGGACTTGACGTCCCGGCTCCACTGGTCGGCGAGGACCTCGGCGGAGCCCGCCTCGACACCGTCGAGCGCCGCGTCGGCCAGGTCCGACGGAGCGATCTTGTCCACGGGCAAGCCCGCCGCCATGTCGGTGTCGGCCAGGCCGAGGTGTACCGCTGTGACGAGCGTGCCCTGCTCGGCGAGCTCCAGGCGGACGCCGTTGGTCATGGCCCAGGCGGCGGCCTTGGTCAGGTGGTAGGCATTGGCGCCCTTGCCCCCGAACCACGACATGGCGGAGAGGACGTTGACGATCGCGCCCCCGCCGTTCCTGGCGAGCGCCGGCGCGAACTCCCGGATCATTCCCAGGTGGCCGAACATGTTGGTCTCCAGCTCGTGCCGCACCCCGTCCAGCGAACCGGTCACCAGGTCGGTCCCCGTACTGATTCCTGCGTTGTTGATGAGCAGCGAGACGTCCGGGGCGGCCTGGGCGGCGGCCCTCACGGATGCGGGATCGGCGATGTCGAGGGGCAGCACCTCGGCCCCGGGCAGGTCCACGGTCTCCGGTCGGCGGGCCGTCGCGTAGACCTTGCGGGCGCCCCGTTCGAGCAGCCGCTGGGCGAAGGCGCGGCCCAGGCCGCGGTTGGCTCCGGTGACAAGGGCGACGGAGTTGTTGATATCCATGGCCTGTACGCTAAAACCTGACGCTAGCGTCAGAGGCAAGTGCTGGTCGTCAGGGCCAGGGGTGAGAGGAATCACGATGACTGTCGCAGTGGCCGCAGCCGAGCGGTTGATCCGCATCGGCGAGGTGGCACGAGGTGCCGGCGTCTCCGTGCGCGCCGTGCGCTACTACGAGCAGCAAGGGCTGCTCGTCGCGGAGCGCAGCCCGTCCGGCCAGCGCCTGTACCGGCAGGACGCCATCGCCCTGGTCCGCTTCTTCCAGCAGATGTTCGCCGCCGGCCTCACCAGCCGAAGGATCACCGAACTCCTGCCATGCTGGGACGCCGGGCACACCGACGCCGAGCAACGAGCCATGCTGCGCGCCGAGCGCGAGCGCATCCAAGCCAAGATCGACGACCTGCAGGCAACCCTGGACCACCTCGACGGGATCATCGCGATCACGGACACACACCCGTAGGCACGGTCGGCCAGACGTCTCATCAGCGATCCAACCTCGCTGTCCTGGCTGGGGCGATGAGCAGTCCTCGAGGGGGAACTGCTGTCGGGCGGCCGACGCGATTTTCGGTGTTCGGGCAGGGCGGAGACCAACGCGGTGGTCTGGTTCTCCAGGCTCTTTCCTGTCATAGGCCGTCAGGGTTTGCCGGTCAACTGGCAGGACGGTGTAGTGCGGCCATGCGATGGAAGGCCTTCCGCTGGTCGGCCGTCCCATCAGCCAGACGTCCGGGTCTTCCGCGTCGAGGCGGGGGTGTTCCGTTGTCCGAGTCGTACGCGAGCACTGCGGACGCGTCCTCCCCGCCGATGCGGGGGTGCTCCGGTGCGGCCCGGACCCGAGTTCCGGGAACGGGTGTCTTCCCCGCCGACGCGGCGTGTTCCGCCGAGCTCCTCGGCAACGGACTCGTCATCGTCGTCCTCCCGACGCAAGGCTGCGTAGACCCGCACACGCGAAGCGGAGCTTAGGCTCGGTCGGGTGGAGACGCTCTGGATCATTGCGGTGGCCGTGCTCTGGGGTGCGGGTGTGGGCCTGCTCATACCGCGTGCCGCGTACCGGCTCTCCGTGCCGCCCGATGAACCGTGGCGAGCAGCGTGTCCTGCCGGCCACCCCTTCGAAGGTGCCGTGAACGGATGGCGGGGGCAGGCCCGCTGTGCCGACGGCGACTCGTACGGCCCCAGCACGCCCATCCTCGCCGCCGTCTCAGCCGCGGCCTGCGCCGTTCTGACGGCCGCCACCGGCGCCCACCCTGAGCTGGCGGTCTGGCTGCTGCTCGCCCCGGCCGGGGTGCTGCTCGCCATCGTCGACTACACGATGCACCGGCTGCCCGACATCGTCACCCTGCCGTTCGCCGCGGCCGCGCTCGCCCTGCTCGCCGCGGCCGCGCTGCTGCCCGGGGGCCGTCCTGATTGGCACCTTCGCTGGATACCTACTTGGTGCGCTGTACGGGACTGGCCCCATTCTCGTGCGCCGTTCCGGACGCAAAACAGCGATCCCGTTCGGCCCGTTCCTCATCACCGGAGTATTCGTCGGAGTACTGCTGGGTTCCCACGGTTCTTGGTCGTGAGGACCCGGGCAGCGACAGGTTGACGGGTTTCGCGCTATGCGGCAGCGAGCTGGAGGAGTTCGGGAACTCCCTGGGCGTGCTGGTAGTGCTGGAAGCGGGGGGAGAAGGTCGTCGATGAGCTGTAGGCAGCGCGGTGCTCCGATGCGACGGGCCAGGAGTAGAGACTGGGTGGCGGCGGCCGCGGCGGGCTCGGGTTCCTTGAGGTCGAGGTAGCTTGCGGCACGGTAGGTGAGGAACACGCCTCGGGTTTTGTCCCGGGCCGGGGGCAGCAGGCGTTCGCCTTCGGTGATGAGCTGGTGGGCGTGGCCGGTGTCGCCGAGGTCGAGGAGGGCCTGGCCGGAGTCGACGGCGAGGTCGGCTTCGGACCCCAGGCGCACCAGGCGGGCCGGTTGGTGCCGGCGGCGTTGAGGTGATTCTCTGCCGAGGCGAGGGCACGCAGCACGGCGCGTCGCTCGCTGCGACCGCCTCGTGCGGCGAGGGTGCGGGCGAGGCGTAGCTGGAGCAGGCAGCGGGCGGCGGGGTTTTGGACGCGGGCCAGGGCGTGGTTGAGGATGCTGGCCGCGATGGCGTGATCGTCGCGCCAGGCGGCCTGATAGGCGAGATCGCCCAGAAGGCCGGCGCCCAGGTCGTTGTCGCCCGCAGCGTGAGCGTTGTGCAGACCCGCGATCCAGCTCTGACTGGCGTGGGGGTGGCGACCTTGGTCGAAGCTGTGCCAGGCGACGGTATGAGACAGGGAGGCCGCAAGCGTGTGCAGACGCAGGCCGAGGGCGGGGGTGTAGCGGCCGTGTGCGAGCAGTTCGGTCACCGTGGACAGGTGGGCATCCAGCAGCGTGGCGGTGTGGTGGCGCTGGTCCGTGGCAAGGCCGGCGAGCTGCTGGGTCGTGGTCTCCAGGAAGGCGACGAAGTCTTCGCGGATCGGTTTCCCGTCGCCGGCCTGGCCGAGCGCGGTAGCCGGGCTGACGGCCCAGTTCGCGGCAAACGCGGACAGGGCGGCGCCGGAAACGGTGAGGAAAGTACGGCGGTCCATGGCTGTTCGCAGGGCCTCTCTGAGGGCGGGCACGGAGCTGTCCGGCCCGAGCGGGATGACGCCGTCGACGGTGAGCGGCAGCCAGTCCGGTGACTGCTTCCCGTGCGGGACTCCCCGGGGACTCCCTTTCAAGCCACGGAGCTTGGTTCGGAGTTCGCGGTGCGTCTGCTGGATCGGGCCGGAGGCGAAGGCGTTGTTCGTGCTGGGGGAGCGGCGGCCGCTTTGCGTGCGGTTCAGGATGTGACGGTGCCGTAGACGTCGACGGGGGGCGGGAGAACACGCAGCCGGTCGTGGAGGTCTTCGGCGTGGCCGCCGGGACGGGTGGCGAGCGGTTGGTCGAGGCTGTGCAGGCGGGCACGGGCAGTGGAGCGCAGGCGGCTGGACGGAACCCGGTCGAGCACGTCCAGGCCTCGTTGGGCCGCGTCGGACGGCTGGGTGGAGGCTTCCGCCTGGGCCAGAACAAGGGTGGCGGCCGCCCATCCCGGGGTGCGGCCGTGCAGGCGGCCGCGGAGGCCTCGGTCCGCGAGCGTGCCTGGTCGGTGCGTCCGAGCGCGAGGTGGGCCTCGGCCTGGTGCAGCGCGAGCTCGGCTGCAACGAATCCGAACCGGCCCGGCGCCTCACCAGCAGGGTCGGCTTCGAGGTGGGTCAGGGCTTCCTGGAAGGCGGCGTCCGCTTTCCGGTCGCGGCCCTGGCGAGCGAGCGTGGGCAGCAGGGCCCAGGCGTGCAGTTGGGCGGAGACGAGACCGCGGGGAGCGGCGGCGCTGCCGCGCTCGGAGGGGGAGAGGGCGGCGGGGGAGAGGGCGGCGGGGGAGACGGCCGGCGGCGCGGGCGACCATGCTCGACAAACTCGGCTTCTACCTCCCCGGCCGCGATGTCCCCGACCCTATGGGCCAGGGCGACGATGTGTTCAACGACTGCGCCGTGCTGATCGAGGCGGGCACGACGCTGCACATCGGCGGACACCGCGCGTAGCAGGCGGTCAGCCGGATGCGGCGGAAAGGATCACGTCTACGAGCCGGTCCGCCGCATCCGGCCTCCCGTGAGCCCGGGCCCGCTCCGCCATCGTTTCCCGCAGTGCGGGATCGGTCAGGAGCGGCCCGATGGCGTCTCGGAGGTGATCTGCCGTGACGTCACCGAGCAGGGCGACGGCGGCTCCGGCCTCTTCCAGGTGGCGGGCGTTGTGCGCCTGCTCGTTCCCCGCCGAGGAGGCGAGCGGGATGAACACGGCCGGCTTCGAGATAGGTGTCACGTAGCGGCCCAAGGGGTCGGTGAGCTTGGGCTCATTGCCGGACGGCGGACCAAACCGGCGCCACCACTGCACCCAGTACGCGGTCCGGGCCACGATCCCCCTCAGGGAACGCTCCCGGCACCCTCGCCTTGATCTCCCGCTCCAGCCGCTTCGCCGAGGGCCGCTGACCATCAGCCCGGAACGCCTTCAGCGACGGGATACCCGTCTCCGGATCGATCCCCAGGCCCTCGTTCTCCGGGTACCCGGCGTCCGCCGCTGCGGCGGCACCTCGCAGCTTGTCCTCCAACTGCCTGCGGCGGAAGAACTTGGCGTCGAACTCGGCGCTCTCGCCCGCCTCACACAGACCGACCCCCACCAGGTAGGACCCCAGCGTCTCCTGGACGACCTCCCAGGCCAGCAGCTGCTCGGACCAGTCGGCGTACTCCTCCGAGCCGACCACCGCGACGTCACCGGTGCGCGGCTCCTCGGCGAGCGCGGTGAAGACCATCGCCTCGAAGTGCTTGCGCACGAACTGCCCGGTCCGGGTCTTGTCGACCACCGCCTGGCGCCAGTTGTGGGTGGCGAAGGAGATGTCGACCTCCTTGCCCTCTTCGTTGAAGGCGGTGATGTACTCGCCGCGGGCCGCCTGGTGCCGCTGGGCGTGCGCGAGTGCGTCCAGCACCCGGCTGTCCTCGCTGGTCGCGGTGAACTTCAGCTTGTCGTTGTCGGCCAGGTCGAACATCACCGCCCGAGTGTCTGAGGTTCAGTCGCTTCAGTCGCTGAGCCCTCTACGGTTGCTGCACCCAATGAGAGTCTGCACAAGCTTCCTCGACCGCAGGTCCCACACCCGAACGGTGTGATGAAACAGGTCACCGCGAGACGTGTCGCCATAGGCCCTGCACCGGTCGAAGAGAGAGCGGATCGATCACACACCATCCGGCCGTCGGGCGGGTCTCAGTGACACGCACGTAATGTGTGAAACCAGCCACAATCTACCCATCAAAACGGACTAATAAGTAAATTAGCTCCCTCAGGGCTGATTGCCCCTCTGTCAATCAGCCGGGGGATTCAACGACCAGCGGCCTGGGAGAAGCGTTTGATCACCGCACGCAAGCGATGCACCGTGCTGATGGCTTCGGCCGGGGCCCTCGCACTCACGGCCCTGGCCGGTACGAGCTACGCCACCACCGGTGACACCGGGGCTCACCCGGAACCGCAGGCACAGGCACAGGCACATCAGGCGAACACCCAGGAAGTTTCCGACGCTCGAATAAAGATCACGCCCGGCCAAGCCCACGGCATCGGGATCAACGACCTCGTGAAGGTCACCGTCAGCGACGGCAGGCTCACCAAGGTGACCATGACCGCCGTCGCGACCGGTACCGAGGTTCCGGGCACCCTGTCAGCGGACGGAACGTCCTGGAAGCCGAACGGCCCACTGAAACAGGCCACCCGATATCAGGTCGCCGCGGAGGCCGAGGACGCGAAGGGCCGCCCCGCATACGAAAACGCCTCGATCTCCAAGGTCTCCCCGGCCAACGACTTCCTCGGGCACCTCTCCCCCGAGAACGGCTCGACCGTCGGCGTGGGTATGCCCGTGACCTTCAACTTCGACAAGGCGATCGGCGACAAGACCGCCGTGGAGTCGGAGATCCACGTCAGTTCCAGCAGCGGCGAGAGGATCGTCGGCCACTGGCTCAACAGCAGCCGGCTGGACTTCCGCCCCGAGCACTACTGGAAGCCCGGCTCCACCGTCACCGTCAAGATGAGCCTCGACGGCGTCCAGGAGACGGCTACGTTCAAGATCGGCCGGAGCCAGATCAGCACCGTCGACGCCAAAACGAAGCAGATGTCCGTCGTGCGGGACGGCAAGACGATCAAGACCATCCCCATCTCGTCCGGCAGCGCCGAGCACCCGACGTACAACGGCCGGATGGTCATCTCCGAGAAGTACCGGCACATACGCATGAACGGTGCGACAGTCGGCCTCACGGAGAAGAACGGCAAGCCCTCCTACGACATCGAAGCCGTGCCGCACGCCATGCGCCTGACCACCTCGGGCACGTTCATCCACGGCAACTACTGGGGCGGCGACTCGGTCTTCGGCAAGGTCAATACCAGCCACGGCTGCGTCGGCCTGAAGGACGTCAGGAACGCCGGCGAGGGCAAGCAGCCCGCCGCATGGTTCTTCGACAACTCGATGACCGGTGACGTCGTGATCGTCAAGAACTCCGCGGACAAGGCCACCCTGGCCCCGGACAACGGCCTCAGTGACTGGAACATGCCGTGGAACACGTGGGTCTCGGGCAGCGCATCGAACTGACGCCACGTCGCTCACGCACGCGCACCTGAATCCTCCCGTCAGGCGGCGGCCGGCACATCACCGGCCGCCGCCTGACTCTGACCACGTCGTTTCCAAAGAGCACTTGCATGCAACAGGTGGAGCCCCGCCCGGTCTCTCGGGTTCTAATGAACGTCGCAACACCCCGTCCGGGCGGGCGATGAAGGACAACAGAAGCACTATCGGGGGCGCCCGAACGGCAAGAGGGTGCCCCCGAGGTCAAGCAGAGATTCCTCGAACTGATACACGAAGGCGTGAGTATCAGAGAGGCCAGCCGCATCGTCGGCATCAACCGTCGAACGGGCCAGGAGCGGACCAGCGGCGCGGTGCGCGCGTGAGGACCACCAAGGCAGGACGCAATCGAGGGTGAGCTGCCGGGTGGCTAGGTCGTCGGACTGAAGGGCGTCGGCGCGAAGGGCGATGCTGCGGACTCGTGCGCGCTGTAGGGCCCAGGAAGTCGTAGAGCGCGTATGCGGTGCGGGCCAGGAGCACGGTGTGCTGGGTGGTTCGGGCAGGGTGCGGCCGCGGCGGGTGGAGCTCGCGCCGGCGTAGCGGACGGTCAGGGCCACGCCGGCGGCGATCTGGTCGCAGGCCCGTAGGCGGGCGCCGAGGTCGTCGGCGAGGGCGAGCAGGGCGCGCCGGTGCTGGGCGGGGTCGAGTTCGTCGTGGTCGAAGGGGTGCTCGCTGCTCATGCTGGCCGGCGTGGGAGTGGGGGTCGACGGTGGTGGTGTCTTGGCCGTGGGCGCGTTCGTGGAGGGCGCGGCCCGGGCGGGCGCCGAGGAGGCGCTGCAGGGTGAGTTGGGGGACGTCCGCGACCTCGCCGACCGTGTGCAGCCCGTAGTCACGGAGCGTCGCGGCCGCGGGTGCCGACGCCGGGCAATTCCCGGACCGCCAAGGGCGTCGCGCCCGTCGACGGCACGTTCTCCTGCCGCAGCCCCGCCGGGGGCCCGACTGTCATCGCCGTGGAGCTGCCGTGCGCGCCGTGATCGCCGAGGATTCCCTCTTGCTGCGCATCGGCGTGGTCAAGGTGCTGGAGGCGGCCGGCTTCGAGATGTGCGCGCAGGTCGCCGACGCAGAAGGGCTGCTGGCGGCCGTCGAGGAGCACCGGCCCGACATCGCCGTGGTCGACGTGTGCATGCCGCCCGGCTTCACCGACGAGGGAGTACGCGCCGCGCTGGTGATCCGCTGCCAGTACCCGCGTACCGCCGTGCTCCTGCTGTCGCAGTACGTGGAGGAGCGGTACGCCGCCGATCTGCTCGCCGCCAACACCTCGGGCGTCGGCTATCTGCTCAAGCAACGCGTCGCCGACGTCGAGAAGTTCGCCGAAGCGGTACGCCGGGTGGCGGCCGGCGGCACCGCGCTCGACCCGCGGGTCGTCGCGCAGCTGCTGGTGCGCCGGCACAGCGATCCGCTCGACCGGCTTACACCGCGCGAGCAGGAGGTGCTGGAGCTGATGGCGGGCGGCCGGTCAAACTCCGAGCGTCACATGGCCGAGTCAGCCGCCGTCCTGCCAGACGCACCGAGATCAAGCTGGGCGCGGCACAGCTGCGGCTCCCGGCTTCGGCCTGGATTGGGCGCAGCGAGCCCCGTCGGTGACTACGGTCATCACGGACGTGCCCGCGCGGGCCCGGCAACCCAGGCTGGGCCATGGAGGTCGGGTCACCCGGCGCGTTGGGTTGTCTCTCCGGCCTGAGCGGGTACGGCGGGCAGGGAGACGGTGCAGGAGGCGCAGCGTCGGGCCTGGGCGGGTACGGGGCTGAGGCATTCGGGGCAGTCCCGTTTGGGGGCCTGGACGTCTTGGTGCGGGGCGAGGCGTTCGTGGAGCTTGTTGATCGGGAGGACGACCAGGAAGTACAGGGCGCCGGCGAGGAGGAGGAAGCTGATCGCCGCGTTGATGAAGGCGCCGTAGGGGAACTTGGTGGCGCCTGCGGTGAAGGTCTTGTGGCTCATGTCGCCGGTGGCGCCGGTGGCCAGCCCGACGAGTGGTGTCAGGAAGGCGCTGACGAAGCCGTTCACCACGGCGGTGAACGCTGCCCCGATGACGATGCCGACGGCCAGGTCGACCACGTTGCCGCGCAGGATGAAGCTGCGGAAGCCCTTCACCTTCTCACCCCTAAGAGGCTCTTGACGTCGACGGGCGGCACCGAAACCGCGGTCAGCCCATCCCTTTTGGCCTCGGATGCCCCACCACTCGTCCCCCATGCCTGCTCCGCCGCGCGGCGCGGTGATGTACCAGTTCACCAAGTGGCGCGACGACGGCAGGCCATCCATGACCTGCTGCGCTGGCAGGTGCGCTGTGACCGCTGAGCGTTGGGGTCAGCCGCTGACGAGCATCGGGGTCGAGGCGGAAAGTGTCTGGTGAGCGTGGGGGCAGGTCATGGCAGAAGCGGTTGCGGGAATGCGCATCCGGCGCAGGAGATCACGGGTGGTGCGCTTGCGCAGCGTGCTGCGCCAGGTCAGTCCCGGGTGGCGGGACCGTAGGTGTGACAGCGCACGGGTGCCCAGGCCGGTGCCGTGGAAGCGCTCGTCGATGACGACGGCGGTGATGACACCCCGGGCGCAGTCAGCGCAGATCCGGTACCGGACCTGGCCGACGACCTGGCGGGTGTGCACGAGGAGCAGGCATTCGTCGCCCGGGCCGGGGTCGTCCGGGATGTGCGTGGACAGGAAATCGATTGCCCGGTAGGCGAGGACGCGGCGGCGCAGGCGGCCGGTGCGCCGACCTCGGCGTGAGTGCTTCGCGCCGAGACTGCTGCTGGTGGGACGCGCATGTAGTCCGTGCATGACGTCTCGTGTGCCCGAACAGCCGACAGATACCCGTCCAGCGCGCGGGACCCCCGCCCGGGGGCACCCTCTTGTCCCGGGCCGGCTGCCCGATGGACCTTCACGGCATCCGCACGCTGCATCGCGGTTTTCGCGCGCCGGAATAGCGAAATGGGCCGGTTGTGAGCGACGGTGGAATGGGAGGTGCCTCCTGTCCAAGCACTGGTGGCGTCCCGGTTCGCCGCTGCCGCCATCGGCAGAGCGCAGGCAGGCGCGATGGCGCCCCAGATGTCGAGGGTGGGGGTGACGGAAGGCGGATGGCCGACCTGGAGCTGCAGGCCAGTGTCTTGGCGAACGTCACCAGCCAGCACGCCCTCGGCTTCGGTGACAAAGTCCATCGGGCGCTGCCCGGTCACCTCTACACCGTTCATCAACGTGACCACGGGTGTCGGCGTCGTAATAGAGGCTTCCAAGCCGTCCTTGCCGCACTGGTTGATCAGCGCAGAAGCGATGAAGCCGTCGAGTTCGTTGAGCTCGTCGAAAGCGACCACGGCTACTTGCATCACATCTCCTTCAAGCACGGCCACGGATCATCGTGGCGAGAGCCGGGTCAGCGACCGGCTCAGGGTGGGCGACCTCACTGCGTGGCGCTGGCTCACCAGCGAGCGGCGGGCCAGCGTCACGGCACGAAGACGACGACGAGGACGAGGACGCGCGGACGGCTGCGGTGCTGCGGATGGCCCTCGAGGAGCTGCCCGAGCACGTCTGGCAGGACGTCGCCGACGTGGGCGATACGCCGCTTGGGCGCGGCCAGGGCCGTGTCCTGGGCTCGCTGCCGCCCATCACCCTTCACCAGAACCAGCAGTGGCGGCGGCAGATGGCCCGCTGCTTCGACGACCTAGCCGCCGAACTCGGCCGAGACAGGCGCCGTCCGCCCGCGCTGCACCGGCGAGGAGATGGCCCTGCATCTGCCCGGTCTGAGAAATGCCCGCTGGCCGACGGACACGCCCGCATTCTCTGGGTGCTGCCGGTGACGGCGGCCGAGATGGAGTACCGCCGCACGCACGGTCACGAAGCCCTTGAAGGCTCTTCGACGAGTACGCGATCGGCCCGACCGACCCGCGGTGGCCGTCCGTCGTCTGAACCTCGCGGGCACGGTCTCGGCACCGGCGACAGGCGGGGCCCGGCTGCGCGGTCGAGGGCATGGAGGGGCCGTTACCGCGCACGGGCGGTCCGCCGTTCACCCACAGAGCGGCGTCGCGGCGTCGCCCGCCGGCTCCTCCAAGAGGCGGAGCAGGAAGAGGACGGGATGGGGATGTCCTCGTACGGGGTAGGCGAGCGGGACGACGCGGGGCGGCCCGGCGCGCTGCTTGAGGGAGGGACACGTATGCAATTCGACGACGATGCTGCTCTGGACACGTCCGAGGTCGAGGACGGTCGGGGAGGTCTGGGCGGGATCCCGGGCGGCGGGAAGACCATCGGCGGGGGACTGGTAGGGCTCGTGGTGCTGGTCGCGTCCGTGCTCTTGGGTGTCGACCCCGGCATGTTCGGCTCGGGCAGCAGCGACACGTCCTCGTCCGGCAAGTCAGCCGCGGACCTCGCGGCGGACTGCCGGACTGGTGCCGACGCCAACCGCAAGGAGGAGTGCCGGATCGTCGCCGTGGTCGACAGCGTGCAGGCATTCTGGAAGCAGACGGAGACAGCCGCTGGCAAGCCCTACCAGCAGGCCCCAACGTTCCTGTTCACCGGCAGCGTGAACACCAGTTGCGGGACAGCGACTTCCGACGTCGGCCCCTTCTACTGCTCAGCCGATGACAAGGTCTATCTCGACCTCGGCTTCTTCAACGACCTGAGCAACAAGTTCGGCGCCAAGGGCGGCCCGTTCGCCGAGGCCTACGTCATCGCGCACGAATACGGCCACCACTTCCAGGACCTCAGCGGAACGATCTCCCGCGGCAGCGGAAAGGGCCAGAACAGCGGCTCGGTGAAACTCGAGTTGCAGGCGGACTGCTACGCCGGAGTGTGGGCCCACCACGCCACCACCACCCCCGACCCCAAGAGCAGTAAGCCACTGATCACCGACTTGACGAAGGACGACATCAACCGCGGGCTGGACGCGGCCGCCGCCGTCGGAGATGACCGTATCCAGCAGCGCTACCAGGGCAAGGTCACACCCGACACCTGGACCCACGGCTCCGCGAGCCAGCGCCAGCAATGGTTCTCCACCGGCTACCGCTCCGGCCGCGTCGCCAGCTGCAACACGTTCAGCTGACCACACTGACAACCACGGCACGATGCCCGGTTGTGGGCCGCCGCTGGTGGGCAGATCGCGACAGCACGCCCCGGGCGAGCGTCATCGCGCGCGGTGATATCCGTGGAACCCGGCTGATTCCTGAGAAGCGCGCCGGGTCACCAACTGCTGTTGGTCACGCCAGGGAGCTCGCCCCCGTGGGCCATCTCCCGTACGCGGATGCGGGACAGACCGAAGGCGCGCAGGTAGCCGCGGGGGCGCCCGTCCACGGAGTCGCGGTTGCGTAGGCGGACGGCGCTGGCGTCACGGGGCTGTCGGCGTAGTTCCCACTGGGCGGCGGCGCGGTCCTCGCCGGAGGTTGGCCTCAAGCGTTCCGCGGGCAGTTCGATCTGGGCGCGGCGCGTCACAGGCCGGCTCGAGCAAGCGGCGCGCCCGGGCAGCAGTGAGGTCGCTGCCCAAACGCACACCACATTGCAGGATCGCGCGGGCGAGCAACCCGGGCGGTACGACGGCGATGTGGCTGAGAGACCGCCTCGACGGGCTGTGGGGCGACGAGGACTTCGCCGACTGGTACCTGCGTGACGGTCGTCCCGGTCTGTCGCCCGCCCAATTGGCGACTGTCTGCGTGCTGCAGTTCCTGCTCGGCCTGTCGGACCGTGAGGCCGCCGAGGCGGTCCGCTGCCGCATCGACGTCAAGTACGCCATGGCCGCCGCGGCGGTTACGCCCGCACCGGTGCCGACGTCCAGCATGCGCTGACCGGGGCGCAGTTCAAGTTCTTCCAGCAGTGAGGCGGTCAGGCCCATCACCGTCGTCATCGACGCTCCCGAGCGCGTCCCGCGGGTTCGGACCAGCAGCGGCTCCCCGTCGTGAGGACCAGCACACTGCCCCCACCATGGAGCAGCCCGAGCAGCCCGAGCAGCTTGGGGCGGTCCTGCGGCGCCGACCAGTCCAGAAGATCCCACCGCGGAGGATCCTCTCCCGGCGCGCTCCGCCGACTCGGCAGGCGCTCAGCTCAAGGCGCTGGCAATACTTGCCTTGTGACGGACCCTACTGATGGGAATCGAGCCCACCTCGGCAGCCCCGGTGGCCCTGCGCCGTCACGACCGCCGCAGCCTGCGGGGCTGGGCTTAGCGTTCAACATGTTCCACACGGAGGACCGCCTGGACCGTCTCCACGAGCTGACCGGCGGCTGGCCGCTCATGGTCAGCCGAGCACATCTCCTGCATGGCGAACTGGGCGACCCCGACGAGGTGTTGGGCCGCCTGGCAAACCTACGCACGGACCGGGCCGAGGCCGGCGCCTTGGCCGAGGCGACCGGTGTGTTCGCGGACCCGCTGCTTGCCGCTGGGTCCGGTCGCCTTTTACGGTCACCTTGCCGAAAACCGACCAGACACGGCGAGGTACACCCCGGCGAGGGCCATCCCGTTACGGGCCGCGCGTCCGGCTGACGCCGGGCCCGGCGTACGTATCCCGGCGGCACGCTGCCCTGTTCACGCCACCTTCCCTACGGCCGAGACCCTGGAGGCCAGGCTCATAGGGGCGCACGAGGGATGACCCCAATTTGTCACCGGTCCCGATGGGGCCGAAGCTCGCCCGGCGTGCTCGGTGTGACAAGCTCGCGACCTCGTTTGCAGCCGTGATCCCGTCCGGACGCGATCAGTCGATGCCCGGGTCACCGGCCTCTTCATGGAGCCGGGTGGCGAGGTCTTCGGCCCACTCCAAGGCCCATGTGCGGAGAGCACTGATGGTGGCCTCGTCCAAGCCGTAGGCCGTGAAGGCTTGGTCGTGTGCGGCCACGATGGCGCAACCGCGTCCCTGCTGCCGCGCGATGGTGTATCACTCCCGTATCAGCGCCGGTCAGGCCTGCGGTGGCGGGCCCAAGGGCTCCCGGACCCCGCGGGGTTCCGCTGTCCCGTACGGCATGATGGAGCCCCGGCCCCGGTACCTCTCACGATGGATGTACATGTCTGATTCCGCCCACGAGAACCCTGCGGCTCCGCAAACCGCTGCGCCTTCCGCGACCGCGGTGACCATCCTCCTCGTCGAGGACGACGCGGTGATCCGCAGATCCGTCGCGATGGCCCTGGAACGCTACGGCTACCACGTGACCGTGGCGGGCGACGGGCTGACTGGTCTGGAGCTCTTCCGGGAGGCCCACCATGACCTACTTCTGCTCGACGTGATGCTGCCGGGCCTGGACGGGATCGGGCTGTGCCGCCGGATCAGGGAGACCAGCTCGGACCCGATCCTGATGATGTCCGCGCGCGGCGATTCCCTCGACGTGGTCTCGGGCCTGGAATCCGGTGCCGACGACTACGTGGTCAAGCCCGTCGACACCGCCGTCCTGGTGGCCCGGATCCGCTCGCTGCTGCGCAGGGCCACCGCGGTCCCCGCCGCACAGGCCGACGGGGCCGAGAGCCCCGCCGCGCCCCGCCTGCTGGTCTTCGGCGACCTGGTGATCGACCCCGCGGCTCTGGAAGTCCGCCTGGACGGCGAGGAAGTCGCCCTGGCCCCGACCGAGCTGCGGCTACTGCTGGAGTTCGCGGCGCACCCCGGCATCGTGCTGGACCGCCAGACCCTGCTGCGCAACGTCTGGGACTACGGCTGGGACGGTGACACGAGGGTCGTCGACCTGTGTGTGCAGCGGCTGCGCAGGAAGATCGGCGCTCACCGCGTGGAGACGGTCCGCGGCTTCGGGTACAAGCTGCGGCGCTGAACCGGAGAGCCGAGATGCCGATCGCACACGCGCTGAACCCCCGCTCGATACGCTGGAAGATCATTTTCCTGGTTGCCATGGCCTGTTCCGCGATGGCGCTCACGGTCGGTGTGCTGGTGCACGAGTCCACGCTGAAGTGGTCCCTGAACGAAGGCGAGTCCCAGGCCTGGCAACAGCTCGACGCGGAGGTACGGGACGCCCGGGCCTCCGGTCGGCAACCGCCCCTCGCGGACCCCAGCAAGCTTCCGGAATCCCTGCTGCGACAGATCGAGCTGCACGGCCGGGGCAGCGTCTACGAGAAGGAGTTGCCGGCCCCCACCTTCTGGGTGGCGAAGAAGCAGGGCGGCCGGCTCTACGCCACCGAGGTCGACATGACGGCCGACCTGCTCACCAGGCAGGCCCTGGACCGCCACATGTGGAAGTACTCACTGCTCGCCCTGGCCGTTGTGCTCCCGGCCACAGCCCTCTCGATGGAACTTCCGACCAGGCGGCTGCGCCGGGTGGCCCGCACCGCCCGCCGTATCGCGGCGGGCGACCTGGACGCCCGCACGAACATGGGCAGCCGCACACGCGACGAGATCAACGCCATCTCGGCCACGGTCGACGCGATGGGCGACAGCCTGCGCGAGCGCATCGCCACCGAGCAGCGCTTCACCGCCGATGTCGCGCACGAGCTGCGCACGCCGCTGATGGGACTGGTCACCTCGGCCGGCCTGCTTCCCGAAGGGGAGGCCACCGACCTGGTCAGAGACCGGGCCCGGGTACTGCGCGACCTGGTCGAGGACCTGCTGGAGATCTCCCGTCTCGACGCGGACGCCGAGCGGCCACAGTCACGGCCGGTGGACCTGGCCGAACTGGTCGAGGAGTCGGCGGTGAAGACCGGCGTGACGGCGCGGGTGAGCGCCCACGGCACACCGCTGGCCGAGACCGACCCGCGACGCCTGGACCGGATCATCGCCAACCTCGTCGTCAACGCCCATCGCCACGGCGCCGGCCCCGTGGAGATCACCGTCACCGAAGCGACGATCACTGTACGGGACCACGGGCCCGGCTTCCCCGCCGACCTCCTGGCCCACGGCCCTCAGCGGTTTCGTACCGGCGTGGCCGAGCGGGGCCGCGGGCACGGCCTGGGCCTCACGATCGCATGTGGTCAGGCGAAGGTGATCGGGGCAACCCTGGACTTCGCCAACCACCCGGAGGACGGGGGAGCGGTGGTCGTGCTGCGCCTGCCCACGGACGTCCCCGCAGCTGCCCGGTGACCCGGACCATCCCGCCTCGCCCCGGCCCGGCCCGGCCTGGAAGCCTTTCCTTCCTCCCCCCTGCCGGCACTGATACACAACTGACGGGTTCCTGAGCACCCGTAGCGCTCCGCTGCCCGTCGTCCGGACGAACCGCCCCCGCAGCCTTGCGATGTATCGCTCACGTACGGCGCCCCCTGAGGTGGCATTCCCGATGTTTCTTCACCCTGCCCCACGCCATCGCCTCCCGATCGGTCTGCTGGCCCTGTTCCTACTGGTGGGCCTAGGTGCCACCGTGATCGTCGCCACGACACCCGACGACACCTCCGGCTCGACGTCCGCCTCCCGCACCAGGCTGGACAGCGCCTGGCGAGCGGCCGTGGACGACGGAGCGATCCCCTGGCCGGAGGAAGGCCAGACCGCGGTCGGACTCCAGGGCATGGCGGCCACACAAACGCGGGGCGAACAGCTCCCGGTGCCGATCGCGAGCCTGACCAAGGTGATGACCGCCTACGTCATCCTCAGGGATCACCCCCTCGAACCGGGCGAGCCGGGCCCGCGGATAGAGGTGGACCGACAGGCCGCCAACGAAGCGGGCGTCGGTGACGAGTCGTCAGTTGCGGTCCGGGCCGGACAGAGGTACTCCCAGCACCAGCTCCTGCAGATGCTGCTCATCCCCTCCGCGAACAACGTCGCCCGCCTCCTGGCCCGCTGGGACTCCGGGAGCCAGGGCGCCTTCGCCCAGAAGATGCGGAACACCGCGGACGAATTGGGAATGGACCACTCAACCTACACGGGGGCAAGCGGAATCGAAGCCAGCACCACGAGTACCGCGGCCGACCAACTGGAACTGACCCGGCAGGCGATCAGGATTCCCGTCTTCCGCGACATCGTGGCCAGCCCCACCGCCACCGTCCCCGGCATCGGTCTGATCCACAACTCCAACCCGTTGCTGGGCACTTCAGGTGTCGTCGGCATCAAGACCGGCTCCAGCACCCCGGCGGGCGGCAACCTCCTGTGGGCCGCCGAGGTCCGCGTCGGTGACCGTACCCGACTGTTCCTTGGCGCGGTCCTGCACCAGCGAGCGAACACCACGCCGGACGAAGGACTCCAGGCGGCGCTGGACAGCAGTCGCGCCCTGATCGACGGGCTCCGCGACCAGCTGGCCTCGGCGCGAACGGAGAGCTGAAATGGGTATGACGCGAACACAGGCAGAGAGCGACCGGCGAACCCAGGAGGCGGTACCCGAAGGTTCGACCCATGGGCCGGGGACGACCGCCGGGGCCTCTTCCCCACAGCTCCCGCTCCGACGGCTCCGGCCGCAGCGGTTGCGGCCTCGACGGTTCCGTCGGCGGGGCACGCTGACCACGGGCGGCTGCGTCCTTCTCGCGCTGGTCGTCCAAGGCCATCGCTTGATCCCCAACACCCCCGGCCGTCTGGGCAGCCTGGCCGACACCCTGCTTCCCTGGACGGCCCTCGCCCTTCCCGCCCTGCTGGCCACGGCGCTGCTACGCAGATCGCCGGTGGCGACGGCGGCCTGCGTCCTGCCGATCGCCGTCTGGCTGGCCACCTTCGGCGCCTCACTCGCCGACAAGTCGTCACCGGACGGTGACCTCACCGTGGTCAGCCACAACGTCAACCAGAACAACCCCGACCCGCGCGGCACCGCCCGCAGCCTGATCGCGTCCAAAGCGCACATCCTGGCACTCGAGGAACTGAGCCCCGACACCGCACCCGTGTACGAGCGCGCCCTGGCCTCCTCGTACCCGTACCACTTCTACAACGGCACGGTCGGCCTGTGGAGCACCTACCCCCTGCGCCACGCCCGCGCGGTGCCGATCATGCCGTGGACCCGGGCCCTGCGCGCCACGGTGGACACCCCCAAGGGCCCGCTGGCCGTCTACGTCGTTCACCTGGCGTCCGTCCGCGTCCGCCCCGACGGCTTCGCCACACTCGCACGCAATGAGGCCCTCGACCGCCTCACGGCCCCTCTGCACGACGAACGGGTCCAACGCGTCGTCGTCATGGGCGACTTCAACGGATCAACCGACGACCGCGCGCTGCGCCCGCTCACCAGGAGCATGACCTCAGCCCAGTCGACGGCGGGCCAGGGCTTCGGCTTCACCTGGCCCTCACGCTTTCCGGTCGTCCGGATCGACCAGATCCTCCTCAAGGGCGTGAAAGCCACGTCGTCCTGGAACCTGCCGGAGACGCCGAGCGACCACATCCCGGTGGCGGCCCGCATCGACCTCGGGGACGAGGAGCACACCGCAGTCCGGCAGCCGGCGTCTGCCCGCCGCAGCGGACCGCGGTGAGTCGTATGCCCGGAGCGGGCGGCCCGGACACAGTGATCGGACCCGGACCGGCCGGTCCACCGCGACTGATACACGACGGATGCCTGCCGAAGTGGTGGCCGATGCCCGGGGGTTACGACGAGGAGACGGGGCCCGGCCAGAGTGCCCGTGCACGGCATCGAAGACAATCGGCTCACTCTTGGAGGCCCCCTCATGCCACCAGCTGTCATGCTCCGCCGCGGGACACTGCTTGCCGCGACGGCGATGCTTGCCCAGACGGACCGGACAGCCGTGCAGTGAGCGCCGGGTAAGTGTGACCGCCGGTGCCTCCGCCCGTAACGATCAGGAAGCGGCGCCCCCAGTCCTCATCGACCAGGCCGTCCAACAAGTGCGCAGCGGTGCGGGCCACTTCCTCCAGCACGGCACGGACGGCCTCGGTGACCAGTTCCAGCCGGGTCAGGTCCCTCACCGCGGCCAGGACATGAGTGGAGTCGGTGCGCTGCGTGGTGTGTTCTCGCACGAGACCTGCCTCCTTGAGACGGGCCAGCGCGAGGTCGAGGAGGCGGTCGGCGCGGTCGCCCCGGGCGAGGCGGTCGCGGAAGTCGGCCAGCGCGCTGTGGTGGAAGCCGGGATCGTCCAGTTCCAGGGCCATGGCGTACTTGACGTCGATGCGGCAGCGGACCGCCTCGGCGGCCTGACGGTCCGACAGGCCGAGCAGGAACTGCAGCACGCAGACAGTCGCCAATTGGGCGGGCGACAGACCGGGACGACCCTCACGCGGGTACCAGTCGGCGAAGTCCTCGTCGCCCCACAGCCCGTCGAGGCGGTCTCTCAGCCACATCGCCGTCGTACCGCCCGGGGGTGCCCGCCCGCGCGATCTGCGCGGCCAGAGACGGAACTTGCTCACCGGAACGGGGACGGAGCGACAACGGGCACCTCGACAACTGCATCGGCCTGCGAAACAGACTCGAGCATGCCCGCTGATCGCACAGGCGCACCGGCGAACTCCAAGATCCCCGACAGAGTCAAGCCGATGTCTGGCTGTCCATGGCACTCACCCCTGGGCTGATACACGACTGAGCGGTTGCCGCGGTGCTCCTGATGCGCGGGTGAGACCACCCGGAAGACCTCTGAGCCCAGGATCGAGACGAGACGCAACGGCCCGGTGCTGTTCCTCCGTACAAGCCCGCCGGAGCTAATGCCCGGCGGCAGACGAAACGGGAGTCGCTCATGCGTAAGTGGATAAGCCGAAGGACGGCCGCCGTCCTGACAACGGGGGTCGCGGCGATCACGACCCTGGTGGCCGTCTTACCGGCGCAGGCCATCGTCGGTGGCACCGAGTCCACCCAGCCGTATTCGTTCATGGTCTCGCTTCAGTACGACGCTCCCCGCCCGGACGGGCACCGGTGCGGGGCGGTGCTCATCGCGCCGCAGTGGGCGGTGACCGCGGGCCACTGCGCCAACACTCCGACCGGCGTGACGGCGGGCGTTCCCCGCGGCTGGCAGGTCCGCGTCGGATCGCTGGACACCACCAGCGGTGGCGAAGTCACCGAGATCGACAAGTTCTACCGGCGCCACAACAAGTACGATCCCCCTGGCGAGGACATCGCGGTGCTGCACCTGCGCAAGCCGGTGCGAGCCAAGCCGGTGCGGCTCGCCAAGACCACGCCCGCCGACGGCACACCCGTCCGCATCCTCGGTTGGGGCGCGACTTCGGGCTCCTGCGGCGACTTCGACGACCCGAATTGCTTTCCCAGCAAGTTGCGCGAAGCTGACACCGAGGTCGTGCCGGTCGAGCAGTGCTGGGACGACGACGGCCAGACCTTGCCGTTGTGCGTCGGCCGCGCCGATCCTCCCGTCGGTCCGGGGACGACGGACTCCGGAGGACCTGCCCTGGTCCGTGTGCGCGACGAATGGGTACTGGCCGGTACGGTCATCGGTCCCGGCAACAGGGGCGCCGACTTTCCCGACATGTACACCGACGTCACGAAGAACGCCGGCTGGATCAACGGCATCCTGACCGGAACCGACGTGCCTCCATTCGACCCGATCCCGAACGTGGAAGGCACGGCCGAGGTGGGCGACTGCCAAGGGTCGGTGGTGCGATCCGCCACCGCGCGCCCTGAAGACCCGGCGCTGGCGCTGACCAACGGCCACTGCGTGCCGAGCGGGCGGCCCGCACCGGGGAAAGCGCTGGTGGACCAGCCCGCCGACCTGGAGAGCCCGGTCACCATCAACGACCCCGCCGGCTACACCCAGACCACGACCCGCGCGACCCGGCTGGTGTACGCGACGATGACCGGCACCGACATCGCGCTGTACCGGTTGGACAAGACCTACGCTCAACTGGCCGCGGAGGGCGCGAAAGTCTTCCAGTTGTCCACCGCCCCGATGCGCGTTGGTGACCAGCTCTTCATGGCCTACGAGAGCAGCCGCCCGCAGTGCACGGTGGAGGCCGTGGCGACGCACCTGAGGGAGGACGGCTACCAGCAAGACGACGCGGTGCGCTACGCCCCCAGCGACACCTGCGTGAGCAAGCCCGGGTACTCCGGCTCGGCGCTGCTGGCCCCTGACGGCAACACGGTTATGGGCATCAACAATACCCACAACCGCGACGGCGAGCAGTGCACCAACAACAACCCCTGCGAGGTCGGCCCGAACGGGGAAGTGACCTCCACGAAAGGCCGTGCCTACGGCCAGCAGGTCTACATGATCACGGCCTGCCTGACCGAGGGATCGAAGTTGGATCTGTCTCGCCGGGGCTGCGCTCTCACCGGCGCCCCGCCCCGCCCCGGTGACCAGGTCCAGCACAGCAGCGCCCAGACCCGCAAACCCTGACCCGATCGACGTCACTCGACATCAGTCGGCCTCACTCGACATCACCGGTGAACCCGGCCGGGCGCGGGCGCGCTGGAGACAGCATGTGGCAGGGCGGGATGATCCTCCGCCGCATGACGGACCTCCAGCACCCGCGTCCGAGGGGGGAAGATGCCGGTTCCCGTGGCCGGGGGAGACGCCCCGGCATTCGTGGCGATCCTGCTCGTCGAGGACGACGAGGTGATCCGTAGATCGGTCACCATGGCGCTGGAGCGCTACGGCTGCCGCGTCACCTCCACCGGTGACGGCCTGACCGGACCCGAACTGTTCCGGGAGGGCCGCCCTGACCTGCTGCTGGACGTGATGCTGCCCGGCCTCGACGGCATCGGGCTGTGCCGCCGGATCAGGGAGACCAGCATGGACCCGATCTTGATGATGTCCGCGCGCGGCGACGCCTCGGACGTGGTCTCCGGCGTGGAGGCGGGCGGCGACGACTACGTGGTCAAACCCGTCGACACCGCGGTGCTGGTGGCCCGGATCCGCTCGCTGCTGCGCCGCGCCGCGTTCGCGCCAGCCGCGGCACCAGCCGCGCCGCACCGCTCCCCGACCGAACCCGGGGGCGGTGCGCCATCGCCGACGAACTCGGCGGAATCGCCTTTCCCCACGCCCGCCTCGCCATCCGCGTCCATCGCGGCCGCAAGCAGACCGGCCGGCGTGAGACCCGTGAGAGTGTCTACGCCGTCACCAGCCTCGACGCCCACCAGACCGGGCCCGCCGACCTGACCGCCGCGATTCGCGGGCACTGGGCAGTGGAGAACTCCTCGCACCACATCAGGGATGTCACCTTCGCCGAGGACGCCTCCACCGTCCACGCCGGAACCGCACCACGGGTCATGGCGACCCTCCGCAACCTCGCCATCTGCGTGCTGAAAACCCTCGGAGCCGACAACATCGCCAAACCACCCGGGCGATCCGCGACGAGCCCCGACGAGCACTCCCCATCCTGGGCATCACCAACGATCCGGAGGCCTACGGAACTTGATCAAGCCCTGACCCATACCTACACTCGGACCCTGATTCAGGGGTCGTCGCCAACCCTCTGGTTGTCCGCAGGGCCGTGTCGCACGTGCTACGCGGCGACTGTCCACGGCCCCCAACCAAGGGTGTGAGCGATGAGGTTCAATTCGGCAGCGAAAATTCGGCATTTCGCGAAGGTCGCCGCCGGCGGGGTGATTGCACTGGTTGCGGCCACGGCATCGGCGAGCTGCTCTGCACCGCCCTCGTCCATAGCAGCGTCGAGCCTGCCCCCGGCGAGCGTGGCCAATGGCTACACCTTCCTCGACCGGATGATGGACAGATACGCTAGCGGCTCGACGCCCCGGCTGGTGCAAAGCTATGTCCCCGACGCGGCGCTGGGCGATTTCACCGACTCTGTGACCTACGACGACGCACTGGTGATCCATGCGCTGCTGGCCCGCGGCACAGCCGACGATCTCCGCCGGGCGCGGATCATCGGCAACGCGCTCCTCTACGTGCAGGCCAACGACGCCAGCCACGACGGGCGGATCCGTGCGGCCTACTCACCAGAGCCGCTGACCGATTCCCGCCACGTGCAACCCACCGATGCAATCAGCGATGTCGGCAACATGGCGTGGGTCGGTCAGGCGCTGGTCCAGTTGTACGCCAAGACTGGCGACAAGGCCTACCTCACCGGCGCGACCGGCATCGCCGACTGGATCCAGGACGAGGCCTACGACACTCGCGGGGCCGGCGGCTACGACGGCGGGTATGACGGCGACACTAAGATTCTCTGGAAGTCGACTGAGCACAACCTCGACGTGTACGCCTTCTTCACCATGCTGGCGAAGGAGACCGGGAGCGCCTCCTGGACCACGGCGGCGCGTCATGCCAGAAGCTTCGTCACCGCGATGTGGGACGCGGAGGGGAGGAAGTTCTGGGTTGGCACCGACGAGGGCGGGGCCAAACCTGACAAGGGGTTCCTGCCCGAGGACGTCAACACCTGGGCCTACTTGGCGCTCAGGGACGCCACTTACGCCGTCTCGATCGACTGGGACGTCAGCAACTTGGCGGCGAGGGACGGCTCCGTCAGCGGAGTCAGCTTCGGTGCCTGCGACCGGTCAAAGGTCTGGCTCGAAGGGACCGCGCATCTCGCAGACGCGCTCGCCATTCGCAACGCCGCTGGCGACGCGGCCAAGGCGCAGGGTTACCTGAGCTCCATCCAACTCGCCCAGACTACCGCGCCCCACCACGACGGCTATGGCATCGTCGCCGCCTCGCATGACGGTCTCAGCGACTGCGACGGCGACCACTACTACGCCGCGCTACACACCGGCGCCACCGCCTGGTACCTCATGGCGACCCGCGCGGCCAACCCGTTCGAGCTGCTCCCGACGGCTCCGTCGCCGCTGTGGTCGCCCTGACCTCCGTGCACGATTCTCAGCCCTGCCTGCGAGTCAGCTTTCGTCCGATGGGAAGAAGCGCGGTCCGCTTCTCCGGTCTGCGCAGTCGGTCGAGCAGGCCAGGTCGCGTTGTACCTGGAGCTGGGCCAGGCGAGTGCTCAGCGTGCGGGTGATGTGCTGGTAGCTGTCGCTGCCCAGAGTGAGGCGCAGCGGGGCGGGTTCCTCAACGACGCTGGCGATCACTGCGTCGACCATCTTGCCTGGGTCGCCCGGCGAGTGGAGCGAGGTGTCGTCAAGGACGTCATTGATCCTGCGGGAGGGTGAGGCGTCATAGGCGGGGCTACGGGGCCCGACCCTCGCGCTCCTCCAGCGCCGCCTGTTGCTGGCCCTCTTCGCACTGGGCACGAACATGGGCGGCGCCGGATTCGAGGCCACCGGCGAGGACCGCCACACCCGGTAGATGCCCAGATCAGGCAGGTGACGTCACAAGATCTCTGACAGAGCCCAATGATGTGATCGCCGACGCTCGGTGGATGGCAGTGAGTGTCTTCCATGCCCGAGGGCCGCCGGGTACGGCCGGCGGCCCTCGTTTATTCAAAGTGCTGCCTTGGCCGAGGGACGGCCGGTGCGGTTAGGCGTCGCTGGTGGTGTCGTCGGTTGCCGCCTCACCGAGTATGGCCGCGGTCAGCACGTTGCCGCCGATGCCCCAGCCGCCGTCGGTGACCTCTTCGACCAGCACCAAGGTGTTGCCGCGGGCACGCTCGCCGTAGATCTCGACGTACAGCTCGGTCGTGCGGGTGACGATCTCTTCCTTCTGCTTCTGGGTGAGGGTCTTCTCGGGGACCTTGAAGTTCGCGAAAGGCATGACTGATGTTTCCTTCTCTCAGCGGGGCGTTACAGGGAGCTGCCTGAGGTAAGCAGGCTGTCCAGTCCAATGCGGCGGAAGAAGTCGACGCGGACGCGGTCGGCGACCGCAGAGACAACTTCGCTGCCGTCTCGGCTGGGGTCTATGTGGGTGCGCAGCGGCCGAGCGCCGTGCTCCATCGCGACCAGCAGCGCGACGGCTTCAGCGACATCGGACACATCGGCGTCTGGAGGAATGAGCGCGGCCAGGCGCTTGGCCAGATCGTCCATCAGTGGTCTGTGACGTTGGGCGTAGGCTTCGGCGCGATCGCGGTCCGCGGCGGCGCCGGCGTTCGCGAAGTGGTTGGTGCCGGTGGTGAACGCGCCGGGCACCACGATCGCGGTGTCGATGCCGAACGGGAGCACCTCGGCGGCGTAGCTGACGGCGAGGGCGTCCATTGCGGCCTTGGCGGCGAAGTACGGGGCCAGGAACGGCGGGCAGCCGCCGCGAGTGCTGGAGCTGCCGATCCACACCAGCAGCCCAGAGCCCTGCTCACGCAGTTGCGGCAGGGCGGCGCGGTTGACACGCTGCGCGCCCAGGACGTTCACGTCGTACAGGGCCGCGAGTTGCTCGGCGGTGAACGCCTCGGCGGCGCCCAGGACCATGTGTCCGGCGTTGTGCACAACCACGTCCAGCCGGCCATGTTCGGCGAGAATCCGCTCGACTGCGGTGTCAGCGGAGTCCTCGGAGGTGACGTCCAGCTCGACGGCGTGCACGGCAACCTGGTGGTCGGTGCCGTAGCGCGCCAGCTCGGCCACCGCGGCTGCGTTACGGGTCGTGGTCTGGCGGATGCCCGCATACACGGTGTGACCGGCGCGGGCCAGAGCACGCACGGACAGCGCCCCGATGCCGCTGGAGGCCCCAGTGACCAGGATGACCTTCCTAGCACCGTCGTTCTTCATGACTGGGTCTCTCTCAGTTTCTCTCATCGACTGGGTGGCTGCGGGCCGGCTCAGATGATTCCGCCATTGGCGCGGATGACCTGTCCGTTGATCCAGTGGCCCTCCGGTGAGGCCAGGAACGCGACGACCTCGGCGATGTCGGACGGGGTACCGAGTCGCTCCAGCGGGGGCTGGGCAGCCAGGCGGGCGATGGTCTCCTCGTCCTTGCCGCCCAGGAACATGTCGGTGGCCGTGGGCCCGGGCGCGACGGCGTTGGCGGTGACATCCCGGCCCCGCAGCTCCCGGGCCAGAATCAGCGTCAGTGCCTCGACCGCACCCTTGCTGGCGACGTATGCGCCGTATTTGGGGAAGGCCAGCCCCACCACGGACGTGGAGAACGTCACGATCGTACCGCCGGGGCGCACCCTGCGGGCGGCCTGCTGGACCACGACGAAGGTGCCGCGAATGTTGGTGCGGTGCAGGTCGTCCAGGACGGCCAGATCCAGCTCGGCGATCGGCGCCAGGCGCATCCGTCCGGCCGCGTGGACGACGACGTCGACACCGCCGAACTCTGCCTCTGCCGCATCGAACAGGGCTGCAACGGCGTGTTCGTCGGCGACGTCGGCGCGTACTGCGATCGCCCGGACGCCGCTGGTGATGGCCTCCTTCACGGCGGCTTCGGCCTCGTCCTGGTTGCCGGCATAGCCGACCACGACGGCGTATCCGTCGGCGGCCAGCCGGCCGACGACCCGGCGGCCAATGCCACGCGAGCCACCGGTGACGATCGCGACACGAGATGAGGCGGATCGCTGAACCGGGGCGGCGATCCCGTCGGGGGAAGCGGGGGTAGGCATGGCTGACTCCTGTGGTGGTTGATCAGGCCGCGGCCTCGCCGTCGCCCTGCTACGTCCTCCACAATCGACCGATCTCCCACCTCTAACCAGGGCTGCTTTAACCGGGGGACGCCGCCCCCTGGCTACGGTCCGGCGCGCGAAGGACGATGAAGGCGTGAACCTTCCAGAACTCGGCGCCTTCCTCAGGACACGCCGCGACCGCATCCGCCCCGCCGAAGTCGGTCTCCCTCAAGGCCCGCGTCGCCGCGTCCCCGGGCTGCGCCGTGAGGAAGTCGCCCAGCTTGCAGGGATGTCGGCCGACTACTACACCGACTTGGAACGCGGCAGCGCAAAGCGCGGCGTGCAGCCCTCGGCCCAGACCCTCGCGGCCCTTGCCCGAGCCCTGCGTCTGAACGGCGACGAGCGCGACCACCTGTTCCACCTGGCCGAACGGCCGATCCCTCGGTCGTCACACGGACCGTCGGCACATGTACAGCCGGCGCTTCTCGGACTGCTGGACCGGCTGTCCAACACCCCCGCGCGTGTCATCACCGACCTGCACGAAACCCTGGTGGAAAACGACCTGGCCCTGACCCTGCTCGGCAAGTCCCCGGCATACCGCGGCCCGACGGCAAGTTTTGTGTACCGCTGGTTCACCGACCCACAGGCGCGCGAGATCTACCCGCCCGAGGATCACCCGCACCACTCCCGGGTGTTCGTGGCCGACCTCCAGGCAGCGGCTGCCCGACGTGGCCGGGATCGGGAAGTTGCGAAGATGGTCGCCGTACTGCGCCGCCGTAGCCAGGAGTTCGCAGCCCTCTGGGACACCCACGACGTCGCGGTGCGCCGCATGGACCACAAGAAAATCGTCCACCCCACGCTCGGCATCATCGAACTCGACTGCTACAACCTGCTCAGCGAGGACGGGCGTCAACGCCTGCTGTGGTTCACTGCGCCACCCGGAAGCCCGGGAGCCGAACAGCTGGCCCTTCTGTCCGTCATAGGAACACAGGACCTGAGCGCCGCCGAGGGCACGGTATCGGAGGAATCTTCCCCGCACAGGTAGTCGCCGGCCTGGGAGTCCATGGCGTCCCGCTGTGTACAACACCGTGACTCTGACACGAGCCCGCGCTGCCGGTCACCGCGGTGGCCGTGGCGCAAACCGAAGTCCGCTACTGCTGCGTTCCTCAAAGGACGTACACATATCGGCGGCGTCGTTCGGGTGGACACGCTGTTGTGCGGGGACAGATTGTCGGTGATCACATAGATGTCCCCGACAGGGTTGGCGTCCTCTACCAGCTGAAGGAACTGCTGGTAGAAGGCACTGTTGAGGGAGGTGGTGGTCATCGTGAGTTCCTGGCCGTCGCGAACGCGTAAGGCGCCGTAGACCCAGGTTTTCTCCGGCCCGCGGGAGGAGTCGATCTCGTTCTTGAGGCGGTGTACGTCCGGTGACCAGCCCGGTGTCGGCGGGAAGGTGCGTGGGATCACCGGGCCGAGCTCGTCGGTGCAGAGGACCGTCGCACCGGTGGGCGGGCTGGTGTAGAGCTCGACGATCCGGGTCCTTGTCTCTCGAAGTCCGCATCTCTCGAGCGCGTCCACGAGGGCGTGCGTCGCCAGCGCGCGCCCTCGGCCTGCGGGATGCGGCGCACCTGGGAGCGGCTGACCTCGATTCCCGGGTCCCCGGCCGCGGCAGACAGTGCGTCACTCCGAGGGTTTCGACTCGTCCGCGGCCCACATCTCGTTCGACGGCTGCACCTCGAGCCGGCCGGGCGGGGTCTGCTTGACCATCGCAATGATCCGGGATCGTTCGTGGAGGGTGTGGAGTTGCTGATCAGGTTCGACCTTGTCGCGACGGTGAAGCGGCTCCGGGAGCAGCGTCGTGGCTAGCCAATTCCGGCATGTCACGGCACCGCGTGTCCGGCTGGCGTGCGTGCCCCGTGAGGGCCCATCGGGGCCGGTGCTTGCGGGGGCGTGTGTGTGACGGGGATCACGCCGGGTGGAAAACCTGCCGTTCGGGCCGGGCGTCTAGCAGGTGTGAGATCAGTCAGGGTGACAGCACTGCACAAGCTGGACGAGGAGCGTCTCGTCCGGCTGGTGGCCAGGGGCGACCGTGCCGCGTTCGAGGAGCTGTACCGGCGTACGTCGCCGTGGATGGCGGTGCGGCTGCGTCGCCGCTGCGTGGACGAGCAGATCGTCGCGGAGGTCATGCAGGAGACGTATCTGGCGGTGTGGCGCGCGGCGGGCTCGTTCGCCGGGGCCGCTGTCGGGGGGACGGCTGTCGGTTGGCTGTGGACGATCGCAGCGCGTCGCCTGGTCGACGCGTTCCGGCGCAGGGCTCACCACGCGGAGCCGCCGCCAGCGGCCGCCTTGCAGCCCGTGGTGCCCGCCGCCGAGGAGGAGGTGCTCGCGGCGACTGTCGGCGGTGACGTCGGGGACGCGCTGCGGTGCCTCGCGCCAGAGCTCAGACAGGTACTGCAGGCCATGGTGCTCGACGGGATGTCCGTCCGGGAGACCGCGGTCCTGCTCGGGCTGCCCGAGGGCACGGTCAAGACGCGTGCTCGCAGGGCCAGGATCGCGATGCGGGAGGCGCTGGCATGAGCGTGGAACACGCGTCGATGCGGATCATCGACGGTTATGCGCGCGGCGACACGGACCTCGCCGCCGACGAGGTATGGGCACTGGAGGCCCATCTGGAGGCGTGCGGGGTGTGCCGTGACCGGCTGTCGGCCGCCGTCACGGCCGAGGCGCCCGCCGTGGCTGCGCTGGTCGAGACCGTGTGGTCCGGCCTCCAGGTCCAGCTGCCCGCCGGCCCTTTGCCGCGCCGGCAGCGCCCGCGGCGCTGGGCGCGGCTGTCGGGGTGGCTGACGCCCGCGATGGTGCCGTGGCTGGCCATGGCCGGGAGCGTGACGCTGATCGCGCTGCTGCTGGACCTGAGCGGCCCCGGCTCCGGCAAGGTGTCGCTGGTGCTGCTGCTCGCCCCGGTGCTGCCCGTGCTCGGCGTCGCGGCGTCCTGGTCGCGCGGTCTGGACCCGGCCTACGAGCTGACGGCCTCCGTACCGAGGGCCGGGCTCTATCTGGTGCTGCGACGCACCGCGTCCGCACTCGCCGTGGTCATTCCCGCGCTGCTGGTGGGCGGATGGGCGACGGGGCTGATGGTGGCCCAGTGGCTGCTGCCGTGTCTGGCCTTCACGGCGACGACGCTGGCGCTCGGCGGTGTCATCGGTGTGACCCGCGCCGCCTTCGTGCTGGCCGCCGTGTGGGCCGGTGTGGTCGTGGCGCCGACCCTGGCCACCAGCCGTACGACCTTCGCCCTGCAGACGGGCGGTCTGCCCGTATGGGGGCTGATCCTCGTGCTCAGCATCGGTGTCGTGATCGCCCGCAGAGGCGCGTACACCCTGCTGGGAGCACATCAATGACCATCAGAAAGGAACACCACATGACATCCGCCGTGAACGCGGCCGACATCGCACCGACTACCTACGCATGGGAGATCCAGACCACCGGGCTGAAGGTCAGGGTCGGCAGGAACCGGATGGCCGTCGACGGCCTCGACCTCTCGCTGGGTATCGGCGTCCACGGCCTCCTCGGCCCCAACGGGGCAGGCAAGACCACCCTCATCCGGGCGCTGGCCACCGTGCTGCGCCCCACCGCGGGCACTCTGGAGCTGCTCGGTCAGTCCGCGGGCGGTGCGGGCGGCTACCGTGCCCTGCGTCGCCGCATCGGCTATCTGCCCCAGGAGTTCGGCTACTACAAGCGCTTCACGGTGCGCGAGTTCGTCGAGTACATGGCGTGGCTGAAGGAGGTACCCAAAGCGAGTATCCCCGCAGCGGTGCAGCGCGCCGTGGAGCGGGTGGGTCTGGCGGACCGTGCCGACGAGAAGATGAAGGCCCTGTCGGGCGGCATGGTGCGGCGGGTCGGTATCGCCCAGGCCATCGTCAACGACCCGCTCATCCTGCTGCTGGACGAGCCGACGGTCGGCCTGGACCCGGCGCAGCGGCTGCGTTTCCGGGAGCTGCTGCAGGAGTTGGGTACGGACACCTGTGTGCTCGTCTCGACCCACCTGGTGGAGGACGTCGCCGCCGCCTGCACCGACGTGGTGGTCTTCGCCGAAGGCCGGCTGGTCTTCCAGGGCCCTCCGGACGAACTGGCCTCGGTGGGCGGCCCGGAGCACGTGGGCGACAGCCCGCTGGAGCGCGGCTACTCGGCGCTGCTGCTCAACCCGGAGCAGGAAAGGGGAACTTGGTGAACACCCGTGTCCTGGGCATCGAGCTGAGGCGCTCTGTCGCCCCCTGGGCGGGCGCCGTGATCCTGGCGCCGGCGCTGACGTTCCTGTACCTGCTGGACGGAGAGTGGCGGAGCGGCACCACGGCGTGGACGGCGCAGTGGACGCCCATGGCCCTGTGGACCCGCTCCCTGCTGTTCTACCTGTGGCCGCTTGCCGTGGGGCTCGGGGCGTTGCAGGGCCTGCGTGACCACCGCTCGAAGATGTCCGAGCTGCTGACAACCACATCGCGGCCCGCCCGGCACCGCGCTGCCATGCTGACGGGCACCATGGCGATCACACTGGCCTCGGCCTTCGCGCTTCTCGTCCTCGTGGGCGGGGTCCAGGTGCTCGCCAACACCGAGTACATGCACCTCGGGTGGTTGCCGATCTCGCTGGTGGGGGCCTTCTCTCTCGTCGCGGGGGCCGTGCTGGGCATGGGGGCCGGGCGGGCACTGCCGTCCGTGCTCACCCCGCCCGCGCTGGCCATGGGCGCCTTCGTGTTCACAACCCTCATGTACATGTCCCTGGGCCGGACGGAGACGACCACGGCGGCGGGGGTCCCGGTCACGGAGCCGAACCGGATCTCGCTGCTGTCACCGACGGTGGTGGAGGAGGAGGTGCGCGAGGCGTTTGTCACGCTGTCCGCCTCCGTGCATGTCGGGCAGACGATCTGGCTGCTCGGCATGGCCGCGACCGGCTTCGCACTGCTGGTCGCCGCGACCCCGCGCGCCCGGCTGATCGCCCTGGCGCCCGTCCTGGCGGGCGCGGTGATCGCCCTGCTCGTCCTCCCCGCCGACGCGCGCCGGATGTACGTCGTCGACAAGGCCGCCGCGGAGCTGGTGTGCGACGGCCCGGTGTGCGTGACGAAGACGCAGCAGGCACGGCTCGCGGACCTCGCGGGCCCCGGCAAGGAGGCGCTGCGCCTGCTGCACGGCGCCCTGGGCAGCCAGGCGCCGGACTCGGTCCGGGAGAACACCGCCGCACTGCCGGAGGGCTCCACGCCGCGGTGGTCCCGCAGCACCGTGCTCTTCGACTTCGACGACGACATCGTCGCCACCGCGAAGGGCCAGCAGCTGACCTGGGCCCTGATCGCCAAGGGCATGGTGCCAGGATGCACCCCCGTCGGCTGGAGCGGCTTCGGGGATGATGAATTCGCGCAGGCCGTCGCGCTGGGCTGGGTCCTCGGGGACCTCAAGCCGTTTCCCGGCACGTTGTCGCGCCGCGAGGTCGACACCAAGGCCCGCCCGGTATGGAAGGAACTCAAGGCGCTGCCACGGGCCGAGCAGCTCTCGCGGATCAACGCGATGCGCGCCGCAGCACTCTCCTGCAAGGGCGACCCGTTCGATGTACTGTCCGGCGGTGCGTCCCGGTGAGATGGCTGACGCTGTATGCGCGTTCGCGTCAGGTACCCGCGGCGCTGGCCGCGGTGCTGATCGGCGCGGTGACTGTGTGGGCACTCGCCCGGGACGGGAACGCGGGGCCCGTTGATCCGAAGCTGCCCGCGCTCATCCTCACCACGGGGGCGATGGCGGTCTCGGTCGGGCTCGGCGGACAGGACCTCGCACTGGACCGGACGGCCGCGATCCGCTGGATTCCCCGCAGAGCGGCGCACGTGCTGCTCGCCGGCGCGGCCGTCGCCGGGGTGCTGCTGACGGTGCAGACCATGGGTGTGTCCATGGCCACCACCGCGTTCGTCGTCCGGGACAGCGCGGGCCTGATGGGCCTGGTCGCCCTCGGCGCGGCGCTCTCGGGCGGTCAGTACGCCTGGACGCTGCCGTTCGCCTGGCTCTCGCTGGTGTTCCTCGCCCCGCCCCCGACGAGTGCGCCGATGCAGGCGGTGATGTGGATGCTGCTGCCTCCCGGCACAGCGGCGGGCACCTGGACAGCCCTGGTCCTCGCGCTCGTCGGCACCACGGCCTACGCCGTCGCGGGTCCCAGGCGGTAGCCGAGCCGGGGCACGCCGCGCAGATCGGCCAACAGCTCGCCCAACCACCGCTCGGCGACCCGACGACGCTACTCGGCTCCATCCACGCCACCTTGAACCAGGCCACCATGTAGCCGAATGCGACGGCCTGGACCTGGACCTTCCCAGTAATCGCCTCAGCCGACGTTGGCGTTCGGACCCCATCTTGAGCAGGCCCCGGAAACGCCAAGATCCCGCCCGATCAATGCGATCGGACGGGATCTCATCAACCAGCCACATGGCCTCGTGAACGGTCCTGGCGGTCGGCCGGGTCGGACCCAGCCGCGTTGGTTCAGCAACAGCTTCCTACGTGCAGGACATGTCACCACGCGGCAGTCCATTCGAGACAATGAAGGCGTCCAGGGCGCCTATAGCGCAGGCATTCGGCTCAGGAACATCGAGAGGGAGGTGGATCACCGGAGATGAACAGCACTGGATCACAGACCGACCTGGCGCCCGGGGCGTTCGCCGTGGATTCCAGGGTCCCGGGTGCCGCACCGCGAGGATTCGATACCTTCCGTCGTGGATGGCAGACGCAGATCGGCGATTTCTTTCCCTTGCCGGCCTTCAGCCCGGCCACGGTCGCCGACTTCCGGCTCAAGGGACGCGTCGCCAGGGTGCGCGATGTGGTGATCGCTGATCTCCACATGGCGTCGGCCATCCGGATCGCGGACCCAGCGGGCGGCGATCGGGACCTGGTGGAGATCCACGTGTTGCGGCGCGGTGCGTGGACGTTGGGCGGCCTGCCCGACCGCGACGAGCACACCGTATCGACCGGGCAGTTCCTCCTCCGGCACTTCGGGCGGCAGACGCCCTTCGAGACGGCGCCGCACACCACGGCGCAGTTCCTTTTCCTGCCCTCCGCGACGCTCAGATCCCTACTCGGGAACCGGACCGTCATCGGGGCGGCGGACTCAGCCGAGATGCGCCTGCTGACAGCCCACACGAACATGATCCAGAAGACGGCCACTGACCTCGGCCCGGCCGGTGTACACGCCGCCCACAGCACCCTGATCGAACTGGCCAGGGCCGTGGCGGTGGGTCGCTTCGACGACGTGGAACCACAGCTGGCTCCCGCACTCACCCGAGCCGCGAAGGACCTCGCCAACAGGCATCTCGCCGATCGCGAGCTGTCCCCGACGATGCTGGCGCGCGAGCTCAACGTCTCCGTGCGCACCCTGCAACGGGCATTCGCCACGGCGGGCGAGTCGGTGACCGCCTACATCCGCCACCGGCGGCTGGAAGAAGCCCGGCTCGCCCTCACCTCGCCATCCGGCCGGTGGAGCGTCTCGGAACTGGCCGCCCACTGGCACTTCGTCGACAGCAGCCACTTCATCCGCGCCTTCAAGAAACACTACGGCCAAACGCCCACCGAATATGCCCGATCGACCGGATCGGCCGCACGCTGAACGGACCTGAAGCAGGGCCTGACGCATGAACTGACGCATGACGCCGGGAAGTTGACCGTACTGTATTCACCAAATGTCACCACCCCGCAGAACACCACGAGTTAAAGACCAGCACACTCGAAGACGATCATGGACGAAAACCCCGCACGCTTTTCGGACAGCCAAAGTACTACGGAGCGGCTTTGCCATCATGGTCACCATGAGTCAACGAGACCGCTCCCGTCCCCTGGCTGTGCAACACAACTTCAGCGACGATGAAATCGCACATGCCGAGGCTTGGCCGTCCTTCAAAAACCCGGTGTCGTCGAAGACCAGGGCCTCGGGCCCGATCGCCTCCTCCATCCGCCAGGCGAGCTGGGCCCGGATGTGTGCCGGGTCCCAGGGGCTGGTGGTGATGAAGTTGGCCAGCGCCTGACGATTGCCGTCCTGGCCGAGCCGGGCGGCCATCGGCTCGACCGACTTACGCTTGCCGCCGGTCAGCAGCCCCCGCAGACAGACCTCCCCCACCGGCGCTGATCCTTGCGCGCGAACGGCTCGAACACCTCCGCCGCGAACGCCTCCAACTCATCACGCACCACAGCAATCTCGTCCGGAGTCACACACCCTCAACGCGACACCGGGCCGAAAAGACACGCACCACAACAACCGACCTGACCAGGCGCCACTAGGGGTTGCCGGGGCAGACCTTCGTGTCCTTGGTGCGGCCGGCGGGCCGTGGTGTCCGGGGCAGATTCCGGCCCAGGACGCGAGGTGTTTGGCGGAGGCGAACCGGGTCATGTCGCTGCCGGTCTCCGCGGTGATCACTTCGGCGGTGGGCTGGTTGATTCCGGGGATGGTGTTGAGCAGGTCGAGGGCGCCACCAAAGGGTGCCATCGCCTCTTCGATCCGCCCGGTGAGCTGGTCGATCATGGTGGTGAGCTGGTCGTAGTGGTCCAGGTGCAGGCGGGTCAGGAACGCGTGGTGGGCGCGGAAGCGTCCGGTCAGGGCCTCGGTGAGTTCGGGAGATCTCCGCGAGGGCGTGCGGGTCGCCTTCGTCGCGGATGAGGGCTTCGAGCATGGCCCAGCCGGAGACGCCCATGATGTCGGAGGCGACCGCGGAGAGTTTGATGCCGGTGTCCTCCAGCAGTTTCTCCAGCCGCCGCGGTCCCGTAGTTCGCGGACCAGCTCGGGTGGCACGAAGGCGGGCCTGACCAGGCCGTGGGCGCCGAGCTGGGCCGACCAGGCCGCGTCGGGAGACGTCCGTCTTGCGGCCGGGCAGGTTCTTGACCTGCCGGGCGTTGACCAGGATCACGTTCAGGCCCTCGGACAGCACGTAGTGGAAGGGCTTCCAGTAGTCCGAGGTCGCCTCGACCACTATCAGTGTCACCCGTGCGGCAAGCAGATGGTCCCGCAGATCCAGGAGCGCGTTCGTCGTCGATCCCCACGTCGTGGTCTCGGTCGTGAAGGACCCCCGCCGTTTCGTACTCGGGGTGCGGATGCAGACCTTGGCTTCCTTCTTGCTGATGTCGAGGCCAGGCACAGCGTTCGTGCAGCACGTCCACGGCCTTGCTCCCTCCCTCTGCGAACGGCTGAGCGGTACGCCGTTCCGGGAGGACCAGGGTGGATCAGGAATTCTGACGCACCTGCTTCACAGCGACACTCCACGGTTCCCGTGGACGGTCCCCAGCACCACGCTGACCTGCGAGCTCACCGGCATCACAGAGGCATCGGTTTCGGCCGGAACGAACCCCACCAGCGTCCCGGACCGACATCAGCCCACCTCAGGGCACACAAGAAGCACCTCGGCGCACGCCACGGCATTTACCACGCCCCCGGCGCGCACCGAAGGTGCGCTGGATCGCTGACCCGAGAAGTCAGAGCTTCCGGCGGCGATAGTGCTCACCTGCTGACAGCTACGGAATCGAGCATTCCCCGGCTCCGTATCTCCCATTGGCTAAGCGCCTACGGCTGCCAGGAGTTGGAGTTTTTCGTAGTCCGGTGAGCCGGGTACGGCGGAGAAGACCAGCAGCTCCTGAACCTGGTCGGGGTCCACCAGCCGCTGGCAGTACAGCTCCAGCTCGCCCAGCTCCGGATGCAGGTAGCGTTTGAGGTCGTTGTGATGGGTGACGTCCACCTCGTGCAACCGCCAGAGGTCGGCGAATTCCGGACTGACCTCCAGCAGTGCCGCGACGATGTCGCCGGCCCTGCCCGTAGGGTCTGCCGTGTGCGCCGCCCGGATGTCCACGGTGAAGACCCTGCCGCGCAGGGCGTGGTCCTCGACGGGGTAGAGGCTGCGTTGCTCCGGGTCGGTGAACCAGCGGTAGACCAGGTAGCGGGACATTCCGCTGAACCGGGTGTAATCACCCAGCAGGGCAACCGCCGGGCGGGTCTGCAGCAGGGTCTCACCGAAGCGGGACATCACCAAAGCGGGTGTGTCCGAAAGCCGTTGCACGATGCGCATCATGGTCGGGCTGACGTGATCTTCGCGCAGTACCCGCCGCGGCGCAGGGTGCCCGGCGAGGTCGAAGAGGTAGTCCCGCTCACTGAGGCTGAGATGCAGTCCCCGGGCGAGTGCGGCGAGCACCTGCTCGGACGGCATCGGGCCACGCTGCTGCTCGATCCGACTGTAGTAGTCAACCGACATGCCGGCCAGCGCGGCCACCTCCTCACGCCTGAGCCCACCGGTACGACGCCGCGAGCCGCGGGGAAGCCCGACATCCTCCGGTTGCAACCGCTCCCGGCGTGCCCGGAGAAAGTCGGCCAACAATGCCCGGTTCATCTCAACCTCCGCGAACGAGACGCATGCCGAAGAACTGAGAGGTCGGTGCAATCCACCGTACCGACGTCAGGACATCGGCCGGTGCCAAGACGTACTCTGCGGCGGCGCCAGCCCTCGGAAACCGACGACCTGGTCACCGACCTGGGTGCCAGTCACGCCCGCGCCGAGCGCCTCGACGGTTCCGGCGACGTCAATGCCGGTGTATGGGGCAGCGTCACAGGGATGGCCTTCAGCATGAGGCCAGCGCGGATGTTGGCGTCGGCCGCGTTGAATGACGTTGCCGCGACACGGACCCGCACCTGCCCGGTGCCGGGAACCGGCTGATCCACATCCTCGTAACACAGGACATCCGGGTCACCGTACTGACGGTCTCTGTGGCGCCGGGTGCACCCGCAGGCGGTTGATCGTTTGACAGTTGAATTACAGCCAACAGTAGAACGGCCGTGCGGGGAAGGCGTGTACATGTGCGACACCAGATGGGATTCCGGCGACAACTTCATCTTTGGTCGGGAACAACAGGCCTGTACGGGGCCGGCGTGCTCGGGGTTCTGGTCGGGACCGCCAAACACCTGGCGGGTCACAGCAGGGAGATTGCGGAGGCACTCCGGGAGGGTGGAGAGCTACCGCAGGTATCAGCGCGGTGTCTCTGGGAGACGACCGCGAACTCCCTGCCGCGTTCTTCCGCATCCACCAGGCCGGCGCGGCGTATCGGAAAAGGCCTTGCCCGCAGCCGGATCACCTCAACCTCGCCGTTTCGGTTGGGATGAGGCGGCGTCGCTGATCAGCAGCTCTTGGGTGGTCGACGCCGGGCGCCCCGGCCATCCCGGCCCAGCGCAAGGCCCGCCGCGAGTACGAGAACCGCATCAGCGCGCTCGCGCCGACCGGACCATGATTGTTCTCACCGGGATTTCCTGTACGCCAACTACTCACACCCGCTTACGGGCAGTGGATCACCACGGACTCGGGGTTCGCGGATTGCGGTCGCTTATCCCGCTCCGGCGCATGCCTTCGCCTCTGCCAGGTAGCGCGCCACGGGGCCCAGGGTCAGCATTCCGCTGGCGGCGCCGGCGTGTTCTGCACAGGCATCACGCAGGGCAGCCGCAGCGTGCGCGGCGATTCCGCGTTCGCCGAGGCGTGCGGCGGCGCGGGCGGTCAGGCACCACATGGCCTCCTGCATGTGGTCACGCGGTGGTTCGGGCACTGCAGCGAGGGCGGTACGGGCCTGCTCGCCCCGGTCCTGGGCGAGCAGCACGAGGGGTCGCGTCCAGGGCCTGTACGGGCCCCAGTCGAGGTGCGGGTCGGTGGGCGCGGGCCGGTCGTGCAGCAGGCGCAGTCCCAGTAGGGCGAGCGGGAACATGCCGCGGTGCAGCCCCGGCATTCCGGCCGTCCGGAGGGCGTCCTCGGCAGCGCGGTAGTGCGCTGCTGCCGTGGCGGCGGTCGGTCCGCCGGGTTCGGCGCTGCGGGCGGTCGTGGCACGGGCCCTGAACCACCCGGTGAGGACGGAGACGAGGGGCGCCTCGGTGGTGTCGGCGAGCTGGTCGGCTGCATTGGCGTGCGAGGCCGCGGCGTCGAGGTCGCCGAGGGCCGAGGCGGATTGCAGGCGGACGAGTCGGCCGAGTACGGCGAAGTTCGGCAGCTCGTGCCGGGTGGACAGGTCGAGGATCTCGGCGCCGGTCCTGTCCCGTGCCGCCGCGAGCCCGGGGCTGCTGAAGGACTGCAGGAACACCCCGTTGAGGGCGAAGGCCAGCAGGGCGGGATCGGCCAGGTCCCGTGCCAGCTCCTCGGCCTGACGCGCCGCCTGCTGCGCGTGCTTCAGCTCGGTCCCGGACAGATCGGCGCTACGGCTCTCGACGGCGATCGTGGCCAGGAGGCGGGCGCGCAGGTCGGCGGGGCCGTCTGGGCCGAGCCCGGTGAGCGTGCGCTCGGCAGCCGCGACGACGGTGCGGGACTGCTCGGGGTCGTCGGCCCGGCTCCAGATGGCGGGCACGTCGTAGGCGCCGATGATCCGGGCGGTCAGGGAGAGGTCTCCCGTGCGTTCCGCCGCCTGGATGGCGGCGAGGCGGTCGCGCCGCGAGCGGACGAGGGCGTCGCCACCCGCCAGTGCGAGGGTGCGGGCCAGATCAACGGTGGTGCGCGGGCCGAGCCGGACACCAGGGCCGGTCCACGCGGTACGTGCTCCTTCGGGGGGCGCGGACCCGTTGAGGATGTCCGTCTCCAAGCGTTGGAGGTCGGCACCGGGGTCGAGTCCGAGTTGGTCAACGAGCATTGTGCGGGCGCGGCGGAGGGTGGCAAGCGCGTCGGCCTGGCGGCCCGCGCGGTACAGCGCGCGGGCAAGCAGCTCCCAGGCCGGCTCGCGCCACGGGTGTTCGGCGACATGGGCACCCAGTTCGGCGACGAGATCGGCCCCTTCCCCGGAGTCGAGGAGGATGCGGGCGCGCAGTTCCACCCCCTCCAACCTCAGCTCCTCCAGCCGGGTCCGCTCGCGCTGCGCCCATGCGGAGCCGGTCACATCGGCGTAGGCGGGTCCGCGCCAGGCCGCGAGTACCGTGCCGAGGTCGGTCACCGCGGCGGGGTTGCGCCGGGCTCGGGCCAGGGTGTCCTGGAACCGACGGACGTCCACGTCCTCGCGCGGCAGGCGCAGCGCGTAGCCGGGACCTTCGGTGACGAGTACGCGCGGCGGGTTGCGGGGCGGCCGGTCGGGTTCGAGGGCGCGGCGCAGCGCGGCGACGAACGTACGCAAAGCGCCCACGGCGCGGGCAGGCGGATCGGTCCACAGGTCATTGACAAGGGTGTCGGTGGTGACCATCCGTCCCTCGGCGGCGACGAGCCGGGCGAGTACCTCGCGATGGCGTGGGCCGCCCAGCTCAACCGGACTGCCCTCGTCGCGGAAGGCCCGCACCACACCGAGCACGTCGATTCGCATGCCCCCATCCTCCGTGCCAGGGGCCGGCTGCGCCCAACCGTACTGATCGGTTGCTGATCGCCGTCGCCCAAGCTGATCCGGTCCAGTCCCCGACCCGAAAAGACGGCCTTTCATGACGCTCACCATTCCCGGCTTCGATCACATCCGCCTGCCCGGTGCGGACGGTGTGGAGCTGGCTGCGGCTGTCGGCGGCAGCGGCAGCCCGGTCGTGCTGTTGCACGGTTTCCCCCAGACCCACCTGATGTGGCGACACGTCGCCGAGCGGCTCGCCGACGAGCACACGGTGATCTGTCCTGACCTGCGGGGCTACGGCGCCAGCGACAAGCCGGCGGCCACCGGCCCCGACGTGTACGCCAAGCGCACCGTGGCCGCCGACGTCGTGACCCTGGCCGCGGCCCTCGGCCACGAGCGCTTCGCCCTCGTCGGCCACGACCGGGGCGCCCTGGTTGCCTTCCGGGCTGGGCTGGACCACCCCGAGACCATCACGCACCTGGGCATCCTCGACATCGTGCCGACGCTCGACATGTGGAACGTCCTGCACGGCGCCTCGGCGGCGGTCGGCTACCACCTCTTCCTCATGGCGCAGCCGCCAGGCCTGCCGGAGACGATGATCGCAGGCAGCGCGGACGCGTTCTTCGGCTCGTTCCTCGACGCCTGGGCCAACGACCCGACCACCATGCCCGAGGATGTCCGTGCCGAATACCTGCGGGCGAGCGCCGCGGCGGTGACGTCGATCGTCGCGGACTACCGGGCCTCGGCGGGCATCGACGTCATGCACGACCAAGCGGACCTGGACGCCGGGTCGCAGCTGGCCATGCCCGTGACGGTCGTCCAGCAGGACTGGGGCGCGCAGCTCGGCTACGACGCTGCCGCGGTATGGAAGGCGTGGGCGCCGGACCTGGACCACCGGCTGACCCGAGCGGGGCACTTCATGGCCGAGGAGGCACCCGGCGAGATCACGGCGGCGATCCAGGACCTGCTGGCCCGCTGAGCCTGTTCCCGACTCGCCGGCTGGGCCGCGATCGGGTCGGCGAGCCCTGGGTTTTCGGCGATGGACCGGTCCCGGGCGCTGCGATGGGCCAGGAACAGCTCCAGTCCCGGGTGCCGCCGCACCCCCTGGCCATGCCCCACATGTCCGTTGCCGCTATGGCCAGCACGCCGGTCAAGGAGGAGGGAGAGAAGGAGAAGGCCGCAGCGGCGATCGCGACGGTACTCACGATGTCGACAGCGTTCGGCGCGGGGACGTCTCCCCCCAGTCGGAAGCGGGGGAAGACGGACCTTCGTCGTACAGACGCACCCACAGGCCGCCGCCCGATATTCCCGATCCTGGCCCCGGACTCCGCCCCTCCCTCCGTGGTGCCGCCGGGCCGATCGCCGTCGTCGAAATCCCGGATCTTCAGCTGTCTCCGGATCTCCCAGGCGTGCTCGTGCTGGGTCGGTAGCCGCTCCGGGTACAGCTTCAGACACGACGGATCATTGATCCCCAACTGCTCCGCGCCGACGAAGATGTCGCCGCAATCCCATCCGGTGTCGCAAACGTACACGCTTACTATGCGTGGCCGTTCCTACTCTTGGTTGCACTTCAGCCGTCAACAATCAACCGCCCGCGGGTGCACCCGGTTGAGCCGTCGGCCCTGCACGCCGACGTCGCGGCGCTCTGCCCAGCGGCAAGGTCGTCGTCGCGCCAGGCGACCGACTCCCACTTGACCGACATCTGAGGAAACGACCGCGATGATCCCCGACGACGATCCGTCCCGCTCGCTGACCGTCGCGAACGTTCCTCTTCCGCGACCAGGGCGGCCCGGACAACCTGTACAACTACCGAACGCACCCGCACATCGAAGACACCCCGCTCAGGACCGAAGACGTCTGCCCGACGACTCGGGGTGCCCAAGATAGGTATGGAACCCCCCACCCCCGCTTCTCCGGCACAGGAGCGGTCACCCTCCGTGCCGCTTCACTTCCCCGTGACTGTCGCGTCGGTCGGTCCATCGCGTTTGGGCTGGTTGGACGCGTTGCGTGGCATCGCGGCACTCCTTGTGGTGTTTGATCACTCGTCAGTCGCCTTCATGGCCGAGTTCCGGCGGGTGCTGATGCCGGAGTTCAACACCGGTCGGTACGGCATCATGGTGTTCTTCCTGGTGAGCGGCTACATCATTCCCGCGTCGCTCGAACGGCGAGGAAGCATCCGAACGTTCTGGATCGGACGGATCTTCCGCATCTACCCGTTATGCATGGTCGTCGTCACTGCGGTCCTCGCCGCCCATCTATTGGGCATCGCGCAGATCCGCGACTTCGGCGGGGAGAGCATCGCTGCGGTCGCCGTCGCCCATCTCACCCTGTTCCAGGAGTTGCTGGGGACTCCCAATCTTCTTCTCGTCCTATGGACACTCTCGTACGAAATGGCCTTCTACCTGCTGGTCGTCGCCCTTTTCTCGGTCCGGCTTCACCAGCGGTCGGCAACGTTCGCCGTCATTTTGGCATCGCTGGCCGCGGCCAGCGTGACAGCAGCGAGTGCGCTGCCTGCCTCTGCTTTGTCCGGTGCGGTAGGCGTCGGCCTGTTGGTAGTTGTTGCCGCGATCACCATGGCGGTCGCCATCTGCTGCGCGAGCGCAGGATCTCCCGTGCTCCGTGTGTTCGGTGCTGTGCTGGGAGGAGTGCTGGCACTCGTACTGGTCACGTGCAACGGCACCGTCCCCATGTGGGAGGGTCTTGTGATCCTCGCCGTGATGTTCCTCGGCACCGCCGTCTACCGGGCTGAAAGCGGTCAGAACACGTGGCGGTACGCGGCCGGCGCCGCCGTGGCTGTGGTGGCTTGTGCTGTGGGGAGTGCGTATCGGTACGGCGGAGGGGCCAACTTCACCCGGCGGGGTTGGATCGTGGCATTCCTGCTGGCCATGGCCACTTTTGGTGTCGGACTGGTGTTTCGCCGCCGGCGGATACCGCTGTGGTTGGCCGGGCTGGGAACGATCAGCTACTCGGTCTACCTGGTACACCCGGTGTTGCTGGCAGTGACAGATGGCACGATCGGCCGCTGGCAGCGGGACAATCTCGCGCTGGAGATCGCGTTCTATGCCGTGCTACTGCCTGTGAGTGTGTTGACGTACCGGGCAATCGAAGTGCCAGGTCAGACGTGGGGCCGGAGACTGGCGCGTCGCATTCCGGCTCCACGACGGGCATCTGGTCCCAAGGACGCTGAATAGCCGCCTGCAACACCCGACGCCTCGGACCGATGAGGTCCGAGGCGTCGGCACGGTCGCTTATGTCCGCACCGTTTCCGCGGCACCGATGCCCAGCTTCGCGGCGACCGCCTTCATCGTGGCCCACTCGGTCGGGTAGTTCGGGCGGACCTCCGCGACCATGCGCACCGCACGCTCACGAAGCTCGGGAGGGTAGGGGGACGGACGTGCCATGACTCCACCCAAGTCAGGGCAGTCTGGAGCCTCCATCGGACCCGGAGCGGTTCATGACCGCCATGGACCGGATCCGCAGCGCGCTCGGAGAGCGCTCCGTTTCCTACTACGGCATTTCCTGGGGCACCTACCTGGGTTCGATCTACCGAGCGCTGTTTCCCGAGAATGTCGACCGCGTGGTGCTCGACAGTTCGGTCGACCCCAACAAGCGCGGCTACGACGACTTCCGTACATTCAGTGAAGCAATGGGGGACCGCTGGCCCGATCTTGCCCGATTCGCGGTCGCCAGCAAGGACACAGTCGGTCTCGGCAGCACGCCCGGTGACGTGCGGCGAAACTACCTCGCCCTGGCGGCCGAGCTCGATCGTCGTCCTGTCTCGCTGCCGGGTACCAAAGCCCCGGTCAACGGCAATCTCATACGGTTCTTCACCTGGCAGCTCTCGTACAACGACGCGAGCATGATCGCGACGAAAGAGTCGCCGGTGCCCATGCTGGCCCGGCTGTGGCAGGCCCCAGCCGGCGTCGCAGCAGGAAATCCCAGCGACGCCGACCGTACCTTCCTCACGGAACTGACCAACGACTTCGTCGCCAACGGCACGATGCAGGGAGTTCCGCAAGACAAACTCTATTCAGCGGGCTGGGCGATCAGCTGTGGGGACAAGGCCTGGCCACGCCACATCAGGACTTATGCTCACAACACCGCTGTCGACCGGGCGAAGTTCCCACTCACGGCGGGTGCTCCGGCCAACATCACGCCCTGTTCGGCCTGGGCCTCGCATCCAACCGGCCCGGAGCCGAAGGTCAAACCAATTGGAAAGCGCAATGTACTGATTCTGCAGAATCGACGCGACCCGGCCACTCCGCTCAGTGCCGCTCGTGGCATGCGCCAGGCAATGGGTGGCGATGCAGTCTTGGTCGACGTCGATGCAGGGGGCCACGGAGTGCTGGTTCAAAAGCAAATGGGGGACGCTGTGATGAGCCATCCGAGCGTCTCCGAGGCCGGTCATAGCCGGGTGGCTGTGCGGATCAGCCCCGCGAGGGCGAGGGAGCGGCTGTGCGCGGGCCAGGCGATGTGGGTGACGACGGCGGGCGCGTCGGTCAGGGGGACGGCGGTGTGCTCGGCCCACAGCCAGGAGCGGGCGGAGTCGGGGAAAACGGCCACGGTGCGACCGAGGGCGATCAACTGGGCCAGCTGCGTCTGGTCGCGGATCTCGGGGCCCGGGCCGGGTGGATAGGCACCGTCGTGGGCCCAGCGGGCGAGCGGAAGATCGGGGATGTCGCTGATGTCGGCGAGGGACAGTGTCCTGTGCGTGGCGAGGGGGTGCCCGGCGGGCAAGACGGCGATCTGCCCTTCGGTCATCAGTTCCTCGCTGTCGAACCCGGTGAGGGAGTTGAACGGCGCGTGCATGAGCGCCACATCGGCGCGGCCGTCACGCAGCATCTCGCCCTGCTCGCACGTGCCGCTCGGCAGTACCTCGATCTCGGCGGCGTCGGGCTCGGCCGCGTAGGCGTCGAGGAGCTTGTGCAACAGTTCGTGGGATGAGCCGGCCTTCACCGCCAGTACCAGGCGGTTGCGGGAGCTGCCCGGACGGTCGGCGCCGCCGGCGCGGCGGGTGCGGCGGGCGGCGGCGGTGGTCGCGTCGAGGGCCGCGCGGCCCTCGTGCAGCAGCATCTCTCCGGCGTCGGTCAGGGAGACGCCGCGGCGGTTGCGTTGCAGTAGGGCGACGCCGAGGCGCCGCTCGAGTTGCTGAATCGCCCGGGTAAGCGGTGGCTGGGCCATGCCAAGGCGCTTGGCGGCACGGCCGAAGTGCAGTTCCTCGGCGACGGCCAGGAAGTACCTCAGCTCGCGGGTCTCCAAGGTGTCCATGGCCCCACCATACCTCGGTGATACCCACTGGGTATGACAGGGCACCGTATCGGTATTGGATGCGACGCCTGTCCGGGAGTGACCATCGACGGCATGAGCGAGACCACGAACACACCTTCCCCGTCACTGCCCGGCGGCACCTGGACCCTGGGCGACCTGACCGTCACTCGTTTCGGGTACGGCGCTATGCAGCTCGCCGGCCCCGGGGTTATGGGCATGCCCGCCGATCGCGACGGCGCGCTCGCGGTCCTGCGTGAGGCCGCCGCCCTGGGCATCACCCACATCGACACCTCCGGCGCCTACGGACCACGCTTCACCAACCAGTTGATCCGTGAAGCGCTGCACCCCTATGCCGCATCGCTGCACATCGTGACGAAGGTCGGCGCGGTCCGCGATGAGCAGGGCGGCTGGCCCCCTGCCCGGCGGCCCGAGGATCTGCGCCGCGCCGTTCACCAGAACCTTGAGGACCTCGGAGTCGACGCTCTCGACGTGGTCAATCTCCGGCTCGGCGACGCCCAGGGCCCCCGGCCCGGCTCGCTCGCCGAGCCCTTCGAGGCCCTCGTCGAACTCCAGCAGGAGGGCCTGATCCGGCACCTGGGAGTGAGCAACACGACGGCGGAGCAGGTCGCCGAGGCGCAGTCGATCGCGCCGATCGTGTGCGTGCAGAACATGTACAACCTCGCCTACCGTCAGGATGACGAACTGATCGACGACCTTGCCGCCAAGGGCATCGCCTACGTCCCGTTCTTCCCGCTCGGCGGCTTCACCCCGCTGCAGTCCGCGGCGCTGACCGCGGTCTCCGCCCGGCTGGATGCGACGCCGATGTCGGTCGCCCTGGCCTGGCTGCTGCAGCGGTCACCGAACATTCTGCTCATTCCCGGCACCTCGTCCGTGGCCCACCTGCGCGAGAACGTCACCGGCGCGGGACTCTCGCTCTCCGAGGAGGACCTCGCCGAGCTGGACAAGATCGGCCGCTGAACCTGCCCGGGGCGAGTCCGCCCGGTGAGGTCGAGCCGCGGATCCAGAGCAGGAGCCGCGAAACGCCATGCCGGCCGGGACGGCAGTGACTTCGTTGCGCGTCCCGGCCGGCATGGTCGGCGCACGCCACCACTCGGCCCTTCCCACGCGTGGTTTGGACCTTCTCGACCGTCTTCCTGAGGGCAGAAGGGGGCACCGGCGCCATGTGCCTGCCGACGGCCCAGTGGTGAGCCCAGGCCAACGAACAGCCCAGGATGACCGGCGCTGACGTCGGCCTGCTCGCGTGCTGGGGCCGCGATACCACGCCCCCCCATCAACGGAGACAGATCGCGTCATTGCAGAAGCTGGTGGCCGGCCATCGCCCCAGGCACCGAGATCAGCGCACGCGGTCCGCCACTACTGATACGTGACCGCCGCCCCACCCCTTCCAGGCCGCTCCTGCGGCCGCTCCGATGACAGGCCGACCTGCCCACCGGTAGCTACGGCTCGACCAACAACCCACTCGCCATCAGCCGCGCCTGCCGAGGCCTCATCCGAGACCGCGCTCGGCCAAGACAGCAAGGATTCTCCATGTCCTCGACCAAGTCCCGAAACCCAGTGGCCCTTCTCACCGTGGGCGCGGCGTCCGCCGCGCTGCTCGTCACCGCCGTCACGGTCGCGCCCCAGAACGCGTCGGCCGCCTCCGAGCGCGCATCGGGCGTCACCCGCCACACGATCACCGAAAAGGTCTCACTCACCGGCAGCGGACCGGCTGACCAGACGGTGAGTGCCGTGGAATACCGGCCGACCCGCGCCCGCGTGCGGGGCATCCAGGTGATGATCCCAGGCGTCACCTATGACCACAGGTATTTCGATCTCATGACAGACCGCGGCAGGATCTCGCAGGCCCGCGAGGCTGCTGAGGACGGCTGGATCACCGTCGCCGTGGACCGCCTGGGAACCGGCAACTCCAGCAGACCGGCCGCGGACGAGCTGAACGGCACGACTCACTCCGCCGCCATCCACCAACTGGTCACCAAGCTGAAGGCCGCCCATAAGGGGCTGCCGGTCGCACTGGTCGGCCACTCCATGGGCAGCGTGGTCGCCATCCAGGAAGCCGCGACCTACAAAGACGTCGACGCTGTCGTCGTCACGGGATTCATGCACCACGCCGGCGCCGGTCAGCTGCTGTTCAATGCTGCGATGCACCCCGCCGCCGAAGACGCCGCCTTCACCGACCGTGCGATACCGGACGGCTCCCTCACCACCCGGGACGGCATGCGCCAGCTGCTCTACTGGCCGTTCAACGCCGACCTGAGCACCGTCAAGGCCGACGATGCGGCCAAGCAGACCGCCACCATCGGAGAATTCACTTCCTTCGGAGACGAGCAGAGCAACGACACGTACGGCAAAAGCGTCGACGTTCCCCTCCTGTCGCTCGTGGGCCAGCACGACGGCCTGTACTTCGACCCCTCTGACCTGGACAAGACCCTCAAAGCGGAGACCGCCGCCTACCCGGCCAGCCCCGACGTCGACGTGAAGGCCATTCCCGGAGCCGGCCACGACCTGGCCCTCCAGCGCAACGCCGACAGCACCACCAACACCATCGACACATGGCTGTCCCGCAAGCTCTGACAGGACGTGGCACGGCCCCCAGCAAGACTGGGTAACAGGAGTTCACCCACCGTCCACTTCTGCGTCGGCTGTGTCGACAAGGACAGCAGCGTAAGCGGGCGGGCGAGGGGAGCTGAGCCGCCAGATCCAACGGCTCGAGAAGCATCACGGCACACGACTGCTGGACCGCACGCCCCAGGGCACCCGGCTCACTCCGGCCGGCCGGACGTTCCTTCCCCGGGCCCACATCCTGCTGCAGGCGGCCGGCCAGGTCGAGCTGGCCGTGCGTGAACAAGCCCAGACCGAACGAAGCGCCATCGGCTACGTCGAAGATCTGCTGATCACCGCCGCCGTACGGGAACTGCGCCGCCGTTACCCGGACGCCCAGATCGCCACCCGGCATCTGAGCTGCCGCGACGTCGGGGCACTGTCCGGCAAGCGCGTCGACGCCGTGATCGCGCGGGCCCCGCTGCCGCTCGCCGCCGACGACGTGTCACCACCCCGCTGTACCGGGCCGGCTCGGCGTCAGGGCGATGCGGGCGCCGTCAGTGTCGTGAGGCAGTCGGCGATCGTGTCGGTCATCGCGGACCGGGCCGGCGTCAGATAGCGGCGCGGGTCGACCAGTTCCGGCGCTTCGGCCAGTGCCCGACGGACCGCCCGGGTGAAGGCGACGTTGAGCAGCGTCCCGATGTTGATCTTCGTCATGCCGTGTTCGACGGCGGACCTCAGCGTCGGGTGCGGCACGCCGGAGGAGCCGTGCAGGACCAGGGGCACGGGCACCTCGTCGCGCAGGCGGGAGATCAGCTCGAGGTCCAGCGCGGCGCTGCGGGTGACCATGGCGTGGCTGCTGCCCACGGCGACGGCGAGGGCGTCCACGCCGGTCTCGGCCACGAACCGGGCGGCGTCCTTCGGGTCGGTGCGCACACCGGGGAGGTGCGCCGAGCCCTTGCCCCCGATCTCACCCAGTTCGGCCTCGATGAACAGGCCGTGGTCGTGCGCCCAGCGGGCGGCGGCGCGGGTCGCGGCGGTGTTCTTCTCGTCCGGCAGCCGGGAGGCGTCGTACATGACCGAACTGGCCCCGCACTCGGCCGTGCCGTGCAACAGTTCGACGTCCTCGACGTGATCCAGGTGCATCGCGAGCCTGGCTCCGCTGCTCGTGGCCGCCGCGGTCGTGGCGGCCGCCAACGGCATGACGTCGCCGCCGTAGTGGCGGACGGCGTTCTGGCTGATCTGCACGATCGCCGGCCGGCCGGTGCGCTGTGCGGCGTCGGCGACGGCCTGGACGTGTTCCAGTGTGATGACGTTGAAGGCGGCTATGCCGGAGCCCGACGCATGGGCTTCGGCGATCAGGTCCGCGGTGCGGCAGAGCATGACGTCCTTTCGGAGAGGGCGGGCGCGGCCGACGGCCGTCGAGGCGACGGACCCGGCGTTCGGGTGACCCCGGGCCCGCCTCGTCCCGGCCGACCGGGCCGGAAGGTGCGGCGTCCGGCCCGGTCCGCCGCCGGAAAGGCGGCACCGGTGTAAGACGTCGCCGGGTGCCGGGTCAGGAACCGGGCCGGTCCAGGATCACGGAGCGGCTGAGGGCGCGCGGCCGGTCGGGGTCGAGTCCCCTGCGCACGGCGCCGGCCTCGGCGAGCCGCTGCACCCGCACCAGGTCGGCCTGGGGGTCCTCGGGGTGATCCACGAAGTACGCGCCCGTGGCGGCGACGTCCGCCCGCAGTCCGTCCTCGTCCGCGCCGAAGTGCCACACCAGACGACCGGGCGCGGCGATGGCGATCGGGCCGTGCCGGTATTCCAGGGACGGGTAGGCCTCCGTCCAGCTCTGGGTGGCCTCACGCATCTTCAGGGATGCCTCGCGGGCGATGCCGTGCGCCCAACTGCGGCCGAGGAAGGTGATCTGGTCGGCGGCGAGCCACTCCTCGGGCAGTGGCGCGTCGAGTGCCGTGCGCGCGGCCTGCGCCAGCGGCTCGGCCGCCTCGCCCAGACCGGCGCGCAGGGCGGTGAGCGCGGTGGTCGCGAAGACGGTCTGCACGACCGACCTCTCGTCCGCGAAGGACAGGTCGAGGACGTCCTCGGCGGCGTCGACGATCGGGGTGGATGTGTCGGCGGTCAGGGCGACGGCCGGGAAACGGCCGCGCCTGCGCTCCAGCAGGTCCAGGATCTCGGTGGTGGTGCCGGACCGGGAGATCGCCACCAGTCGGTCGTAGGTGCGCTCGTGGGGGAACTCGGAGGCCGCGAAGTGGTCCGTCTCGCCCAGGCCTCGCCGTTCGCGCAGCGCGGCGTACACCTCGGCCATGAACCAGGAGGTGCCGCAGCCGACGACGGCAACCCGCTCGCCCGGGCGGGGCAGCAGATCCGCCGCCTCGGCCGCCACGCTCGCGGCCTTGAGCCAGGTCTGGGGCTGGCGGGCGATCTCCTCGCCTATGAACGACATGTGTGTGCTCCTTGCCGGAGGGACGGGCGCCGCGCGCAGGGGCGCTGCGTGGGTCGGTGGGGTGCGGAGGAGGGCTCAGTCGCTCCGGGAGGCCGGGGCGCGGGAGTCGGGCTGGTGGCGCGCGAAGTAGTCGGCGAGGTGCGGGTCGAGGGCGGGGACCTCCACCGGAGCGCCGCCCGAACGCAGGGACGTGGTGGCCGCGATGCCGGTCGCGACGGCTTCGCGGGCGGCGACGGGCGACGTCTCGGTTGCGCCGCCGTACGCGACGAAACGCAGGAACTCGTCGACGAGGGACTGATCCGCGCCTGCGTGCGAGCCGCCGGCCGCTTCGGCGGGGGGCAGGGTCAGATCGGCCTCGGGGCGGTAGCCGGACCGCCGCCGGTTCCACACCTTGATCACCGGGGCGTCGCCCTGGACGCCGTCCCCGAGGTTCTCGATCCGGCCCTCGTCGCCGATGACGGTGTAGTTGCGCCAGTAGTCGGGGGTGAAGTGGCATTGCTGGTAGCTCGTGAGCACCCCGTTGTCGAGGCGGGTCAGCACCATGCTGATGTCCTCCACGTCGATGACGGGGTTGAGAGCGCGGACGGCGGCCAGACGCCCTCGTCGAACCAGTCCTGCACCCGCTCCGACCCCTGTGGCCGGGTACGGCGGTGCGGACTGGCCCCGTAGACGGACAGGTCGCCCAGTGCGGTCACCGTGCGGGCGCAGCCGCCCGCCAGCCAATGGATCGCGTCCAGGTCGTGCGCGCCCTTCTGGAGCAACAGGCCGGTGGTCCGGGCCCGTTCGGCGTGCCAGTCCTTGAAGTAGTAGTCGCCGCCGTGGCCGACGAAATGCCGGCACCACACGGCCCGCACGGTTCCGATCGCCCCCTCGTCGACGAGCCTGCGCATGGCGCGCAGGACCGGCAGATGGCGGAGGTTGTGCCCGACGTACAGCCGGGTGCCGGTGCGGGCCGCGGCGGCCAGGACCCGGTCGCAGTCGTCGAGGTCGACGGCCAGAGGCTTCTCGACGAACACAGCGACACCCGCTTCGAGGAAGTACAGGGCCGGAGCGGTGTGGATGTCGTCCGGGGTGAGGACGAAGACGGCGTCCAGGCCGTCCGCGAGCATGTCCTCGTAGCGCTCGTGGACTTGGACGCCGGCCCCGAAGACCGTCCGGGCGTCGGCGCGGCCGCGCTCGGACGTATCGGCGCAGGAGACCACGCGGGCCGAGCCGGGCCGCTCGGCCAGGACGGCCAGCCCGGCTCGCTGGCCTGTGCCGACGACACCGACGCGCAGTTCCGGCCCGGTCGGCTGGTTGGTCATGGAACACCCCTTCGTCCCGGACGGGGAGACGTGGCCGACGCCTGGGCGTCGTAGGCCGGTCGGACGGTCGGCCGCGGTACGCGGTGGCCGACGGACTCGCCGCGTACCGGGGGCGCTGTGAAGACGGAGCCCGCACGGGAGGCGCGGCAGACATGTGCCACGACGCATCCCGGACCGGCAACGCACCCCGGGCTCGACCGTGACACCCATGACAATAGATGCTTGAAAATGCTCCATCAATGCTCACTTCAAGCAAGTTCAAGCATTTTTACGGACCGACCGGCGCCGCCGTATGCGCCGAACTCGCCGGCCGGCCTGTCCGGCCAACTCGCCCCGATCCAGGGCGAGAGCCGACGTACCGTCGCCGTCGTGGACGACCAGGACACCACGATCCTCCTGGAGCCCGGTCCGTCGGTGACCAGGACCGAATGGGCCCAGTTCACCGGCCACTACCGGCTCCTGCTGAACAATGCCGCGGCCGTCGTCCTGTCCGGCAGCCTGCCGCCCGGCTTACGGGCGCCCCGACTCGCCCCGTACCAGGGGGACTTCGGCGGCGCGTTGACATCCTCACAGGGGATCGCTTTACTCCCGGACAACGCTGGAGTCACGCTCCGCGTTCAGAGGCACGCCCAGCCGGTATGCGGGCCCCGCGCCGCAAGCCCGGCCCGAGTCGCCAGGACATCCCACGTGTCCGAGGCGGGGACGTGCCCGCTTCCTCTGGAGCTCACCGCATGAGCAGCCTCAACACCACCTCCCGCAAACTCACCGGTGCGGCCGTCGGCGCTGTGGCCCTGACCGGCGCTCTGCTCGTCCAGGCGCCCTCGACGCAGGCCGCGACCGTATCCCTGCCGCCCACACATGCCGCCTTCGACTACCAGATCGGAGGCGCCTACACGCCGCCGACCGGCGTCAGGGTCGTCACCCGCGACCACACCGCCTCCCCGGCGGCGGGCCTGTACAACATCTGCTACGTCAACGCCTTCCAGGCGCAGCCGGGCGCCGAGAGCGACTGGGACTCGGACCTGTTGCTGCGCGACTCCGCGGGCAAGGTCGTCTATGACGAGGACTGGGGCGAGGCCCTCCTCGACGTCGGCACGGCCGCCAAGCGGCAGCGGATCGCCAACACGATCGGAGCCCAGATCGACGGCTGCCGGAACAAGGGCTTCCAGGCCGTCGAGCCCGACAACTACGACAGCTACACCCGCTCCGGGAACCGCCTGACGGCGAACAACGCACAGGCGTTCATCAAGCTGCTCTCCGCCCGTGCCCACGCGGACGGCCTGGCCATCGCCCAGAAGAACACCGCCGAACTGGCCGGCAACCGCACGGCCAACGGCCTCGACTTCGCCGTGGCCGAGGAGTGCGGCCAGTACGACGAGTGCGGCGACTACACCAGCGCCTTCGGCAACAACGTGATCGTGATCGAGTACACCGGCGCCGGCAGGTCGAAGGCGTGCAAGGGGTGGGGCGGCACGCTGAGCATCGTCCAGCGCGACGTGGACGTCTCGCCGGCCGGCACCAGCGGGTACGTCCGCAAGACCTGCTAGAGCGCGCGTCGGCCTGTGGCGGCTCGGTGAGCCGTCACAGGCTGATGTCGCGCGTGTCCACGCAGGCTCCATGCTCAATCATGCGCATTTCACCGGTGTTTCACGCAGGTCCAAACGCTGCCCGCCTCTTGACAGCCGCCCGGTACCGTCGTTTAACTCCTGGCCAACGCCGCAGTCGAAGCACTCGGCGGCAGAGGTACGCCCAGCCGGTAGGTGGCCACGCGTCAGAAGTCCGGACTGAGTCGCCAGGACCCCGTCGGGGTCCGAGGCGGGGACGTGCCCACCAGGTTCTGGGCCCGGACATGATCCTTATCCGCGCGACTCCCCGCGGCCGCCTTGACACGGCCACCGTGCCTGGACGCACTTCCCGTGCGGACCGACCGGCCCGGTCTCCCGACGTCCACACCCGACCGGCCTCGCCTCACCCGGGACGCGCGGTGTCGGCGACAGCGGCACGACCGCCGTCCGCCTCGTTACGCGCCCGACGCTGAGCACCGCCCGCCGCGACGCCACGGCCGACGGAGAGAGGCCGTACACCCGGCCCCGCCGGGACCACCGGCCTTCGCCGCGGCCGGAACGCCGTACACCGGACGCACCCCTTGTGCGGAAACGCGTGTCCCACAGCTCCACACCGGAGGTACCCATGTATGCGGTCACCCGCAGCGCGCAGCCCGCACGCCGCGACGTGCTGCGCGCCGGCGCGGCTCTGGCCACCGCGGCGGCCGCGGGCCTGTCGGCCGCCGGCTGCGCGGCGGGCGGCGACGACGGCGTCAGCGCCGACGGCACCGTGACCATCGAGATGTGGCACGGCCAGACCGACACCGGCAAGAAGGCCGTGGAATCCCTGGTCGCCTCCTTCATGCGCAGCCACCCCCGCATCCGGGTCGAGTTGGGCGGCGGAGTCCTCGCCGACGCGATGCTCCAGAAGGTGACGGCCGCCCTCGCCGCCGGCTCCTACCCGGACATCGCCTACATCTTCGGCTCCGACCTGGCGAGCGTCGCCCGCAGCCCGCAGGTCGTCGACCTCACCGACACGGTGCGGCACGCCCCCGCTCCCTGGACGAGCTACTGGGAACCGGCGCGCGAGGCCGTGACCGTCAACGACCAGGTGCGCGCCGCGCCCGCGCTGTTGGACTCGCTCGCCGTGGTCTGCAACAAGAAGCTCTTCCGGCAGGCCGGCCTGCCGCTGCCCGAAGCGGGCTGGCGATGGGACGACTTCGTCGCCACCGCCAAGGCGCTCACCGACGCCGGCGGCGGCCGCTTCGGCACCGGCTGGCCCGGCGTCGGCGACGAGGACACCGTCTGGCGCCTGTGGCCCATGATCTGGGACCTAGGCGGCGACGTCGTCGCCGGCGACGGCAAGCACATCGGATTCGGCGACACCGGGACCCGCGCCCTGGAGGTGGTGGCCGCCCTGGCCCGCGACAAGAGCGTCTACGTCGACCCGAAGCCGGGCAGCGAGCAGATGTACCAGGTCTTCGAGTCCGGCCGCATGGGCATGGTCGTCACCGGTCCGTGGCAGTTGCCCGACATCCAGCAGGCGAAGATCGACTACCACGTCGTGCCGCTGCCCAGCTTCTCCGGTCGGCCGGTGACCATCAGCGGACCCGACACCTGGACCGTGTTCGACAACGGCGGCGCCCGCAAGCGGGCCGCCAAGACCTTCGTGAGCTGGCTCATACAGCCCGCACAGGACGTGCGCTGGGACATCGAGGCGGGCAGCCTGCCGCTCAGCCGCCGGACCCGCGATCTGCCCGCCTGGCAGCACAAGGAGAGCGGCACCGAGGGCCTGGGGGTGTTCACCAAGGCCCTCGTTTCACGGCCCGGGTACGCCCCGTCCACGCCGCCTATCCGCAGATCTCGCAGGCTCTCGGACAGGCCGTCGTCGCCGTGCTGCTGGGGCGGAGCAGCCCCGCAGAGGCACTGCGCGCCTGCGCTGCCGACGCCAACGCCGCACTGCTCATCCCGCGCTGAGGAGCCCCCGTCATGTCGCGACTGCCCACCCCGATCACCGTCTCCGGGCCCCCGGACAGCCGGCGAGCCCTGCGCCGCAGACGAACCGGTGAGGCCGCCATGGCCTGGACGTTCGTCTCCCCCGCCGTCCTGATCATCATCGGCCTGAGCGTGGTACCCATCATCTGGTCGCTGCTGCTGTCCTTCCAGGCCGACGACCTCGTCACCCCCAGCCGTTGGGTGGGCCTGGACAACTACCGCGCCCTCGCCCAGGACCCGCACGTCAGCCAGGCCCTGCGCAACACCCTGCTGTACACCGCGCTGTACGTGCCCGCGAGCATGGCGGTGGGCCTGCTCCTCGCCCTCGCGCTCAACCGGCGCATCCGTTTCGTCGGGCTCTACCGCACCCTGTACTTCGTCCCGTTCGTGGTCTCCGCGACCGCCCAGGGCGTGCTGTTCTCCTTCATTCTGGACCCGGAGTTCGGCGCCGCCAACGCCGTACTGCACCACCTCGGCATCCCGTCCCAGGGCTTCCTCACCGACCCCTCCCAGGCACTTCCCGTACTTGTCGCGATCAGCCTGTGGAGCGGTACGGGCTTCTGCCTGGTGATCTACCTCGCGGCACTCCAGGACGTGCCGGCCTCGCTGATCGAGGCGGCCCGGCTGGACGGCGCCGGCCGCCTCCAGCTCCTGCGCCACGTCACGCTGCCCGCCCTCACGCCCGTCACGGTCTTCCTGCTGCTGTGGCAGACCATCGAGTCCCTCCAGACGTTCGACCTCGTGTACGTCACCACCAAGGGCGGCCCTCTCGGCTCCACCACGGTGATCGTCTACTTCATCTGGCGGCAGGCCTTCCAGAACGCCACCGCCGGATACGGGGCCGCCTCCGCCTACGTCCTGGCCGTGGCCCTGGGCCTGATCGGCCTGATCTTCCAGTTCGTCCGCCGCCGCGTCCAGGGGGCCTCCGTATGACCACCGTCTCCGCCCCGCCCGGCGCCGCACAGGCGGCCTCCTCCGCCCCCCGGCCCGACGCGCGACGACGGCACCCGCTACTGCCGTTCAGCCCCTGGCACCTGCTGCTCGCGCCGATGGCCCTGCTCTTCGCGGTACCGCTGATCTGGCTGGCGCTCAGCTCGGTCATGAGCAATGCGGAGATCAACCGCTTCCCGCCGGCGCTGTGGCCCTCCCACCTCGACCTGGGCGGCTACCGCTATGTGCTGGGCAACGCGATGTTCCCCCGCTGGTTCGCCAACTCGTTCGTCGTCAGCCTCGTCACGGTCACCGCGAACCTCGTGCTCGGCACCCTCGGCGGCTACGCGTTCGCCCGGATGCGGTTTGCCGGCTCCCGGCTGCTGCTGGGCCTGATGCTGGCCACGATGGCGATCCCGTTCCAACTGACGATGATCCCCACGTTCCTGGTGATGAGGCAGCTCGGCCTCATCGACACCCTCGGCGCGCTGATCGTGCCGTCCCTGGTCACGCCCTTCTCGGTGTTCCTCCTGCGCCAGTTCTTCCTCTCGCTGCCCCGCGAGCTGGAGGAAGCCGCCTGGATCGACGGCTGCTCACGGCTTCACCTGCTGTGGCGGATCGTGCTGCCGCTGTCCCGGCCGGCCCTCAGCACGGTGGCCGTCCTGACGTTTCTGAGCACCTGGAACGACCTGACCTGGCCCCTGATCGCGATCAACCACGACACCCAGTACACGCTCCAGCTCGGCCTCACCACCTTCCAGGGACAACACCACACCCAGTGGGCCGCCGTGATGGCCGGGAACGTCATCGCCGTGCTGCCGGTCCTGCTCGCCTTCCTCGGCGCGCAGAAGGCGTTCATCCAGTCCATCACCTCCACCGGTCTCAAGGGCTGACCCCGTTCGCACCCGACACACCACTCAGTCAGGAACACCTCAATGCCGCACACCTTCGACCTGCTCGTCATCGGTGACGTCAACCCCGACGTCGTCGTCGGCCCGCTCGTCGGCCCGCTCGCCTTCGGCCAGCGCGAACAGTTGGTGCCCACCGGCACCCTCACCGTCGGGGGATCCGGCGCGATCGTCGCCTGCGGGGCCGCACGCCTCGGCCTCAGAGTCGCCTTCGCCGGCCGGGTGGGCGACGACGACGCCGGCCGCTACATGCGCGACCGGCTCGGCGCCCACGGCGTCGACACCGAGGCGCTGCGGCTCGACCCCCGCCGGCCCACCCCCATGACGGTCGTGCTCACCCGCGGGGACGACCGGGCCATCGTCACCGCCCCCGGCACCCTGGCCGCGACCACGGCCGACGACGTGCCCGCGACGCTGCTAGGGGCCGCGCGGCACGTCCACTCGGCCTCCTACTTCCTGATGCCACAGCTCGCGGTCGCGCTCCCGGAACTCCTGCGCACCGCACGTCGGCACGGCGCCACCACCTCCCTGGACACCAACGACGACCCGGCGGGCCGGTGGGAGGCCTCGGGCCTGGACGCGGTCCTGGCCCACACCGACTTCCTGCTGCCGAACGCCGCCGAAGCCCGGCGCCTGGCCCGCCTCGGCACCGACGATCCCGCCGAGGCCGCCGCACGGCTCGCCCGCCGTGGCCCGGTCACCGCGGTCAAGAACGGCGCCGACGGCGCGCTGTGCCACGACGGTGAACGGCTCTTCACCACCCGGGGCATCCGGGTCCGGCCGGTCGACGCGGTGGGCGCCGGGGACAGTTTCGACGCCGGATTCATCGCCGCCCTGCTCGACGGGACACCCCTGCCGGAAGCGCTCCGCTTCGCCGCGGTCTGCGGAGCCCTGTCCACCCGTGCTCACGGCGGTACCACCGCACAGCCCACGCGGGACGAAGCCCTCGCCCGCCTTTCCGAGACCGAGGAAACCCCGGTATGACCACCCCCAAGATCGCCTTCATCGGCGCAGGCAGCGTCGTCTTCACCCAGGGACTGATCGCCGACCTCCTCGCGTTCGCCGAACTGAAGTCGGCGCACATCGCGTTGCACGACATCGACACCGAGCGTCTGGCCACCGCGTACGCCGCCGCCGTCCGGATCGCAGACACCCTCGGCGCCGATCCCACCGTCACTGCGGACACCGACCGCCGCAAGGCCCTGGCGGAGGCCGACTTCGTCATCAACATCGTGCAGATCGGTATGGGCGAGGCCACCCGGACCGACTTCGAGGTACCGGCCCGCTACGGCGTACGCCAGACCATCGGCGACACCCTCGGCATCGGAGGCATCTTCCGCGCCCTGCGCACCTTCCCGTTCCTCAGCGAACTGGGACGAGACATCGCCGAGGTCTGCCCGCAGGCCTGGCTGCTGAACTACACCAACCCCATGGCCATGAACGTCCAGTACCTGACGCAGGCCACCGGCCTGACCCGGGTGGTGGGACTGTGCCACTCGGTGTACTGGACGATGCGCGACCTCGCCGATCTGGTCAAGGTCCCCTACGAGGAGATCAGTTACCACGCCGCGGGCGTCAACCATCAGGCGTGGGTGCTGCGCTTCGAGCACCAGGGCCGGAGCCTCTACCCGAAGCTCGACGAACTGATCGCCTCCGACGACCAGTTGCGCCGCAGGGTCCGGGTCGACATGTACCGCCGGCTCGGCTACTACCCGACGGAGACCAGCGAGCACTCCTCCGAGTACGTTCCCTGGTACCTGCACCACAGCAGCGAGGTCGAACGGCTGCGGCTGCCGATCGGCGAGTACCTCAAGATCGTCGACGAGAACGTCGCCACCTACGAGAAGACCCGCGACGCGCTGACCGCCGGGGCACCGGTCGCCGTCGAGGGGACGATGGAGTACGCGCCCCAGATCATCCACAGCATGGTCACCGGCACCCCGCGCACGGTCTACGGCAACGTCCCCAACCGGGCCCTGATCGACAACCTGCCCGCGCACGGCGTCGTCGAGGTGCCGTGCCTGGTGGACTCGCTGGGCGTCCAGCCGACCCGAGTCGGTTCCCTCCCGCCCCAGCTGGCGGCGCTCAACCGCACCTACCTGAGCGCGAACGACCTGGTGGTGCGGGCGGTGATCGAGGACGAACCGCGGCACATCAGGCACGCGGCGATGACCGACCCCGCCACGGCCGCGGCCCTGCCGGTCGAGGACATCTGGCGTTTGTGCGACGACATGGTCACCGCCCACGGCGACCTCCTCCAGCCCGGGCTGCGTGTCCGCCTGGGCTCGTGAGCGGCTGCGACCGGCGGGCCAGCAGTGCGTCGGCCCGCCGGCCGGACCAGGTGCAAATGCCCGGCACGCTCCGACAGCGTCATGCCGTTCTTCTTCGGCAGCTCCGCAAGCAGTCCCTCGATGAACTGCGCGAACACCACCCGCGGCTCCGGCCGGTTGAACAAGAACCCCAACGACCCGGTCAACACCGATAGTTCGGCATCCCACTCGGCTATCTGCCCAGCCGTCACACCCAGCATCATGCCCGGTCAACGACGCACCGCAGGCTCCGTCACAAGATCTCCGGCTGTAGTACGAGTGAGTCGGGGATACAACGAAGCGCCTCACGGCGCACACAAGCCATAGACCGTCTCCCACGGGCCGTACCCCTCGGGCACGTCCCGCCACGGAGCACCAGCGCGAGTGCGCCAGCGTATGCCGTCTATCAGCTGCCGCTTGGTGTGCACCGGCGGATGCCCGGGCTTCTTCCCGGCCGGGAGCAGCGGCTCCAGTCTCGCCCACTGCGCATTCGTCAGATCGTGCCTCGCCACGAAGTGGATCTTGACATATCAAGATCCACTTCTGAAACGCACCCTAGAACACGGCGATGGGGTTGACCGGTGTCCCGCTGGCCCCGTGGATGCGCGGCGGGGCGAGGAGGAGCAGGAAGCTGTTGCGGCCGGTCTCGGCACAGGTGCTCGTGAGAGCTTCAAGGTCGGCGCTGTCGACGAGGGGCAGTCCGAGGTCGTGGAGGCCGCGCCGGTGAAGGGGCATGGGATCGGTGGGATCGAGTGGTGGCCAGGCATCGCCGGTATCCCCGACCCAGACGCTGATCCGGCGTTCATCGAGCCAGGCGACCGCTGACCGGTCAAGTCCTGGCATTGCCGCTCTGTTCGGGTTGACGGGATCGCAGCCGGTCCGGACGACGATCGCGTCTCCGGATTGAACGGTGGTGTCTGCGGCCCGTGTTGCCGTATCAAGGGTGCGTGCGGTGATCGGGTACCCGTCGGCAAGCCGGGTACCGGGTGCGAGGTCCAGGAACACACCTCGTGTCAGGATGCCGGCACCGAATACAGCGGTGGATCCGGTGGTGACACCGGCGGGGGTGACCCGGTCTTCGACGGGGACGCCTGGGTAGACGGTGCCGTCGACGATGATGTGGGAGAGCGCGTCGAGGTGCGTGATGGCGGGGTGGTGCGGGGTGATCATCCACTGTTCGGCGATCGCTGCCGGCGGGGTGCCGGTGTAGAGGATGGACTGCTGCCAGGCGGCTTCGCCGTCGGTGGCGGCACCGGGTCCGACCGGCGCGGGTCTGGGGTGCACGGCGCGGGCGAGGGAGACCGTTCGGCCGGTGCGGGCTGCCGCGAGGGCGCGGGTACGGACGGTGTCGGTGATGTAGTGCAGTGTGCCGAGCTCGTCGTCAGCACCCCACCGGGGCGTGTCGGGCATCTGTCAGCTCCGATCAGTGGGACGGACGGGGAGGACGCGGGCTATCTGTTCCCGCGAACGGGCGAGGAGTCCGGCGGAGAAGTACGGGTCGTCGCCGTACTTGGCGGTGTACGCGGCATCGACGAGGTCCTTCGTCGGGCCGTCGGTGACATGGGTGAAGACGACGGGGCCGGAGAAGTCGCCGAAAGAGGCGATTCCTGCCCGCTGCCGGATCGCGGCGGCGAACCACCTGGATTCCGGGTTCCCGCTGCGCACGAAGATCGCGTCTGCGACATGGACAGCCCACACCCAGATCAAGGTGCCGGGGGTGACGCCGTCGCCGCGGAAGGGCGCTATGCGGAAGTCGTCCGCCGTGGCGATCGTGTCGAGCTGCCGGGAGGTCCAGCCGGTCATGGAATGCGGTCCTTTCCGCCGAGGGGAGGCAGACGGTGCCGCCGTTGCCGGTGTCGCAGCGGCGGCACCGCCGCGAGAGTTGCTCGCGGTTGCTCGCAGTTCCTTGCCGTCACTTGCCGTCTATGCGGCCGATCGCCGTTCCGGCCTCGGCGAGGGCGGAGGCTGCCTTGTCCCAGCTGGTGTCGGACGGGTTCAGGGCGCTGCGCAGATAGGCGGTGGTCAAGCGCTGCAGGACAGCGACGCGCTCCGGGTTCTCGTCGGTGGTTTCCGCGGCTTCCCAGTTCGGGATACCGCCCAGGGAGTGTTCCGCACCGAACAGGGTGAGCAGGTCGGTGGCTCCGGGGCTGTGCGTGTAGGCGTCGGTGAACCAGTCCGGGCCGCGGCTGGACATCTTGGACTGGTCGTGGTCGCCGGCGACCACGAGCGTCGGCGTGGTCAGCTCGGCGAAGGACGGGTTCATGAACGGGAAGTGCTCCTTGGCGAACGGGTGCAGTTCCTCGCCACCGATCCCGGTCGCGGCCAGCAGCACACCGGCCTTGACCCGTCGGTCCGCGTAGTCCCTGCCCACGTGCCCGGATCCGTCGAGGATGCGGGCACCGAGTAGCATCTGAACCGTCTGCGCGCCCCAGGAGTGGCCGGCGACGACGACCTGGTCCCGGTCCACCCGCCCGGCAAGCCCCGGTACGGCCGCTTCCACGGTGTCGAACTGGTCGAGAACGCGTACCAGGTCCGCGTACCGTTCGGTCCAGATCTGCCCGAACGCCGGGTCGTCGAATCCGATGCCGTTCCGCCGGGAATCCAGGTGGGTCGGCTGCACCACGACGAAGCCCTGCGATGCCCAGAACGCGGTCAGCGGAGCGTATCCGTCCAGCGACCAGCCGTTGCCGTGCGAGAACAGCAGTACCGGCAGGCTCTCACCGGCCACCGGTGCGGAGACCCGCACCGCGAGCGGAACGGCCCGGCCGGGGGCGTCCAGTGCGACAGGGGCGACGGACACGACTCGGTCGCCGGCGCCGACGACCTCGTCCAGGGCGTGCACGATCGGAGTATCGGTTGTTGCGGGAGCGCTGCTCATGAGAGTCCTCTGTCCTTTGCGTTCTGGGTTCCCGCCGTCAACAATGAAAGCGGAGCGACGCTCCACATGATACGGAACATTGCTCCGCTTCGCAAAAAGCCTCGACGAAAGTACCTTCGATGACCGACCCGAACACCCCTGGCGCAGCACCGCGCAGCAAGCGGACCGACGCCCGCCGCAACGAGCGGGTCCTGCTCGATGCGGCCGCAGCCGTATTCGTCACGCACGGGGTCGACGCGCCAGTGCGGTTGATCGCGGCGCAGGCGGGTGTGGGGATGGGGACGATCTACCGGCACTTCCCGACCCGCCCCGCTCTGATCGCGGCGGTCTATCGTCACCAGGTCGAAGCGCTGGCCGAGGCCGGGCCGGCCCTGCTGCAGGAGGCAGCGGAACCCAGCGGGGCGTTGCGGCGGTGGGTGGCCGGGTTCGTGGACTTCCTCGTCACCAAGCACGGGCTGGCCGGCGCCATGGGGGCCGATGCCGACGGCGCGGACGCCCTGCACCGGTACTTCCTCGACCAACTGGTACCCGTCTGCGACGCCCTCCTGCTTGCGGCGCTCGGCGACACCGGCACAAAACAGATCTCCGGGTTCATGCTCATGCGCGGCATCGGCAACCTCTGCATCGGCGCCGGTAACGACGCCCGCTACGACGCCGGCCGCTTGGTCGACCTGCTCGTCACCGGCCTTCTCACCACCGAGCAGCGGAGCGGCCGTTCACGCTCCGAGGGAGACGCCGCTCACTGACTTCGCGCTTTGATGAAGCAGGCCCCGTTCCGTCGGCCGTTACCGAGCGCGGCCGTCACGGCGGCCGTGGTGGGCAGGTGGCGCGGCCGGTGGGTGTCGGGATCGGTTGGGTGGGCCGGGCGAGCCGGAATGGCGGGCCGTGAGAACGAATCCGGGGTCGGCGAGGGTTTGGCGGCTCGCGATTGATCTTGCTCGCGCAAAGGTTCGTTTATGCGAGATCAGGCTGTCCATGAACGGTCTGGAACGTCCCTGCCGCGGTGAACGCGTTGGTGATCGGCGCGATGAGCGAGGCGAAGCGGCGGGCACCCGCGGTGCCGATCGGCGCCCATAGCGCGGCGCAGTGCTCGTCCGTTTCCACTTCGATGCGCTCGCGTGCCGCACGGCCGGCGTCGGTGACAACGTCATGGGAGTCGAGCCAGCCGCGCGCGACGAGGCGTGCCGTCGCCGCGCTCCACTCCTCGTCGTCCCACTGACGGGTCGCTCGCGCGAGGGCTGTCGGGAGGCGGCCGGTCGCGGTGTGCAGAACGAGGCAGTCGCATGGCCCGAGGCCGTTGTCGGCGAGTACGACGAGATGGGCGTCGCCGCGCCACTCGCGCGCCACCGTGATCTGCTGCCACAGTGCGACAAGAGGATCGGATGGAAGCGCGACCGAGGCGTTCGCGGCGGCGAGCACCTTGCCGGCGTGGTCGGCACCGGCGATGACCGGGTCGATCAGCGAGCGCGCCTCGGAGAGGTGGTCGTCCGTGAGATGTACGTTGACACGCCGCATCGCCCGTCCGGCGGCCAGGAAGCGGGCGGCCTGCCACCGCTCGGGCGACGCGGCGTCCCACACGCCCGCCATGGCCCTCACTGCCCGCGGGCTGAAGTTGTAGAAGGCCGCGAGCGTGACGTGCCAGGGGACCGCGCCCATCGCGGCCGACCGGAAGGCCAGATATACCGGCCCGCGGTCGGTCACGCCGAGCCCGGCCGCCTCCTCGGCGCTCTCGGGGGCAAGGTAGATGAACAGGTGGGCGGCGCTGACGGCGCGGCTGACGTCACGGACGGCGTTGAGGTCCATCGGGCCGTCGCCGGTGCGGGCGTGGTCGGGAAGGGCGTCGAGGTGCATCACGGTGGTGTCTCCGGGAGTCGGGCGGCGCTGTCAGGCGGGCGTTTCGGCCGTGGCGATCAACACGGCGCGTCCGAGGGTGTGACCGGCCATGGTGAAGCCGAGGACGGCCGGTGTGGCGTCGGCCGGAACGCCTGTGACAGGGATGTCGAGGGCGTGCACCACGATGAAGTAACGGTGCGGGCCGTGTCCGGCCGGCGGGGCGGCGCCGATGTAGTGGGCCACGCGGGCGTCGTTGGGCAACTGGTAGGCACCTGCGGGCAGTTGTGAGCCGGTGAGGTTGCCGGCGCCCTCGGGGAGCTCGGTGACGGTGGCGGGGATGTCGGCGACCGCCCAGTGCCAGAACCCGGACCCGGTGGGGGCGTCGGGGTCGTAGACGGTGACGGCATAGCTCTTGGTGCCGTCCGGGGCGCCGCTCCAGGACAGCTGCGGAGATATGTCCTTCCCGCCAGGCAGGCCGGAGGAGTGCTGCTCGGGCGGCCACGCGGCGCCGTCGGTGACGGTAGTGCTGGTGACGGTGAACGAGGCAGCCTGGGGGAGGCGGGCGAAGGGGTCGTTGGCAGGCACAGCGGTCGTTCCTTTCCGGACGAGGACGTCCTCATCGGCTACTGAATCGACCGTAACACGGATAATCGATTATTTAGTGGATCGTCTACTATGGGTTCATGACTCAGACGGCGCACTCCTCGACCCCGCCGGGGAAGCAGATGCTTTCCGAGCAGGTCTACGCACACCTGCGGGACGCGATCATGCGCGGGGACCATTCCCCTGGCGCCCCCCTCAAGCCGCAAGATCTTGCCAAGGAGCAGGGCGTGAGCCTGGCCGTGGTGCGCGAGGCGCTCGTGCGGGTGGTCGGCGAGGGGCTCGCCGACCGGCTGCCCAACCGCGGTTTCGCAGTCCCGTCCTTCTCCGACCGCCGCTGGCAGGAGATCGCGGAAGCCCGCCGGACCGTCGAACCGGTCGTACTGCGCATGTCCATCGAGCGCGGCGACGTCGACTGGGAGGCCCGTGTGCGGGCCGCCCACCATCGTCTGGTGCGCACTCCGGCGTACGTGCCGGAAGAGGGCGATTACTACACCGGCGCTTGGGCCGAGGCTCACAGGGCCTTCCACCGCACGTTGCTGGAGGGGTGTGGCAACCGCGCACTGCTGGAGACCTTCGACCGGTTGTGGACCGCGAGTGAGCTGGCCCGCCGTTGGTCGGCGCACCGCAACCCCGACCGGGACGGCGCCAAGGAACACCGCAGGCTGGAGGAGGCGGTGCTGGCCCGCGACGCCGACACCGCAGCCGCGGTCCTGGTCCAGCACCTCACCTTGACCGCGGCTGCTCTGACCGACGATTCAGGCCAGGCCACCTAGACTTACGCCACAACAGCGAGGTCGAGGTGGGAATTCATGTCCAGCTCGAACCGGCCGTATGGGTTCACGTGGGTCCAGAACAACGGGGACAGAGCTCGCCGGTCGGCGTCGGCGAGCCGCCTCTGCCACATCTCCTCGCTCAGGATGTCCTGGAGCAGCAGGGTGTTGACGTGCACCAGCGCGGACTGGAACAGGTGCAGGGCGAGCATCGAGATTTCCTGGGACTCCTTGTCGGAGCCGTTCAGGTCGCCGTCCTTGCCGTAGAACAGGTCGTGGTTGGCGGAGTTCCTGGTGCGCACGCGGTCTTCGATCTCGGCGTGATCGCGGTGGAGCACGTCGAGGAACTGCACTTGGTAGGTGCCGGCGATGTGGCCCATGTGCCGGATGTTCGTTGCGGTGATCGAGTAGCGCGGGCGACGTACGACACCGCCGGCACCGGGACCTCCACGGCGTCCTCCGGGAACCGGGCCTCCACCTCGAAGAACTTCAGCAACAGGGCGAACCCCAACCGGTTCGCCCCCGCCTTGTTCCGCAGCTGCTCCTGGTCCTCCTCCAGCAGCGTCCAGACCTCGATCAGGTCCTCCGGCTCCCGCTCATGCCGCACCCCGCGCTCCCTCCGGTCATCATGACCGGACCAACCTCGCCGAGCACGGCCCCCAATGAGCCCAGAAGATCAAGAACGCTGACAAGCGCACCCCGGATCCGCTACGGAGAGCTAATTGTCACTTCGCCGTAGCTTCAGGAGAACAGGGCCGTATAGGCGGCCATAATGACAGCCATGGACGTACGTTTGTCCACTGGGGTCCGCCCGAGACGATCGGGCGCACCCGACTGCTGTGCATCGTTCGGCGAAAGGCGCGATCGGCAGTGGCTGATCGGAAAGTGACGACAGATCTGGCCCACGGTGACCCGTCGGCACGCGTGCAGCGCACGCAGGAGCGCATGGTCGGACGTGAGTCGGAACTGCAGGCGATCCACGGCCTGCTGAGCGACCCGGACGGGCCGCGCCTGGTATGCGTCCGGGGCGAACCGGGGGCTGGGCGCACCTCGTTCCTGCGAGCGGCCCATGGACGACTGCGGGCGGAAGGGGCCAGCGCGCTGTTCTTCGCATGCGTGCCAGGTGACGAGGAACGCCCATTGCTGCTGGCACTGCGCCTGATCACCACCCTGGTGAAAACCCAGTCCGACACGGCGCACCAGCAGTCGGGCGGCAGGCTGGTGGCGAACATGATGTCCGCTGCCGAGAAGGGCGAGCGGACGGCGGCGGCGGAAGCGCTCACCACCGCTGTGACGCAATACGGACCCACGGTGCTGGTGGTCGACGACATCGAGCACGGCGACGCCGACTCGCTCACCATCCTCAGCGAACTCGACTTCGCGGGCATCGATCCACGCACCCGGCTGGTGGTGTCGGCGGGCGGGCCGGACAGACCCCAGGAGCCGGGCCTGTCCGGGCGACGGCTGGCAGAGGGCAAGGCGGTGCGGACCATCGACCTCCCGCGCTTACAGCCCCATGACATCGAGGCCGCCTTGGCGAAACGGTTTCAGGCGACCCCCGACGACGCTCTCGTCCAGCGGACCCACGAACTCACCCAAGGGGTCCCGGGGGCGATGGACGCCCTGCTCACGGCATGGACGCAACAGGACGCGATCCGGGTGGTCCAGGGGCACGCCTTCCTGGCCGGCGTTCCGGTGCCCGCGTTGCCGGACAGTGCCCCGTTCCTCGCCACACTGCACACACTGGGCGAACCCGGCCGGACAGTGGCCGGGGCGCTGAGCGTGCTGTGGCCGTTGGGCCCCTGCGCCCCGCAGCTGCTCGGGTCATCCATCGGACTGCCCCACGCCACTGTCAGCGAGGGCATCCGCGACCTGACCCAGGCCGGGATCCTGGAGGAGCTCCCTCGCCAGGACGGCACCGGAACAGGCGGTTGGGCGTTCCGCGTCCCGCTGATGGCCTGCGCCGTCGAAGCCCGGCTGGGCCCCTCGGAGCGCAGTCAGCTCTCCGCGGCCGCAGTGACGGCGCTGTGGGACACCACGGAAGGGTCTACCGGCGGCCGGCGGGCGGCCATCGTGCTCCCGCAGCCGCAGGCCGACTTCTATCTGGCGGACCGGATAGCTGACGCGGGCCCCCTGGTCGACCGTGACCGCGCGGTGGAACAGCTGACCGCGATCGCGGAACGCCAGTGGCCCGACTTGGGCGGCCGGGGAATGCTGCGCTGGTTCCGGGCGGCAGCCCGCCTCATCGAGGACCCGGCGGCCCGCGGCCCCGCCCTGCTGCGAAACGTGAGAGCCGCATACGTCTCAGGCGACTACCCGGCGGCGCGGACGATCGCCGAATCACTACTGCGCACGCCTCACGACGGTGTCACCATGCCGCTGCTCCACGGCATCGCCGGTGTGCTGGCATCAGTGGCAGCAGTCGAGAAGGACTGGCCGTTCCTGACCCGGATGGCCACGGCGCAGTGGTGGGACAGGTCGCCCCTGCCCGCCGGGGCGGCCGTGGGAGGCAGGGCAGTGGCCCTGTGCCACCTGGGGAGGTGGCGGGAGGCCGTGGATCTGCTCTCACGGACCGAGCCACTGTGGCACACCACCCCGGACAGCCGTACAGTGCCGGTCCTCCACCGCTACCGCGTCGCCGCCGAGTTGATGCTGGGCCACCCCGAGCTGTTCACGCGTTCACTCACCACGCCGGAGCCAAAGGACCTGCCCCCTGACCTGCGGTACGTGCTGACGGTCGTCCTGTGCGAACAACTGCTGTGCTCCTCCGACCTGCAGGGGGCACAAGCCCTGCTGTCCGACCGCGGGCTGACGCCCGAAGCACTGCCGCCGTACGGCTTGTTCCTCTGGCGCCATCTGGAAGGCCGCTGGGACGAGGCACTGAAACCTGCCCGCTGGTCGCTGGCCACCGGCCAGGCGGTCACGTCGGCCACCGACAGGTATCTGCTTCCGGCGCGGATGGCGGCCATTCACCTCGCCCGGGGCGGCGTCAACAACGCACACCGCCTGATCAACAGCGCACGGGGCGGGCCGGACGGTCCGCTCGAACACTCCCTGGACCATGCCGAAGCCGACGTGTTGCGGACTCTCGGCGACCCGTCCGGTGCCGCCCGGTCGCTCCGCCGCGGCCTGAGCGCTGCGGACGCCCGCGCACACGTCCACGGCACCGACGAACTATGGGCCGCCCTCACCGGGATACACGTCGAAGCAGGCCGCACCAGTGAGGCGGTGACCTGCCTGAGGCGCCTTCACAAGGTGGCGCAGCAGCTCGACAGCGGCCGCTCACGCCTGCTCTACCTGCTGGCCTCTGCGAGAGTCCTGCGCCAGGACGCCCCCGACCGTGCCCGGCGGGACCTGCGGGAAGCTGTGGATCTGGCCCGCTCCCGATCCCAGTCATTCGAGACCGCGGTCACCCTGTCGGCAGCCGCCGACAACGGCGCGGGCCCGGCCACCCTGCTGCACGAGGCCTACGAACTGTTCCAGGAGACCGGGGCCGCGCTGTGGCGCTTCCACACCAGGACGGCGCTGCGCGAAGCCGGCCTCACCGTCCCCGGTCGCAAAGAGGCCACAGCCGAAAGCCAGCACCTCCTCGCCACCCTGATCGCCGAAGGCCTCACCAACCGCCAGGTCGCCACCGTGCTGCGTCTCAGCGAGAAGGCCGTCGCGGACCGGATCTCCCGGCTGCTGGCGCGCACCGGCCTGCGGTCCCGCGCCGAAGTCGTGACGACGGTGCTCACTCAGGACCGCTGACCGGCGCGGGCTCCGCCACCCGGCTCTCCTGGCTGCCGTGGCAGCGCTGCTCCACCGCGTACACCAGGTCTCCCCGTCCGGTGACCGGATATCTCCCTTCCACCCCGGCGAGACGCACGCGCCGGCACCCCACCCGCACGGTGGGTCCTGCCCCCGGGTGCTCCGCTCCTGTCCGCAGTTGTCCCCTCTGTGCCGGTCGGGTGCCTGCCACGAACCGGGGCGCGATGCTGGAATCAACGGAAAGTCACCGTTCTGCCCCATCTGCCCACTGGACACTCGTGCGACATTTCCCTGCCCTTAACGGGGAGGGCCCGAAGGGACGCCAGGTGCCGATGCAGCCATGACACGATCTTCATCAGCTGCAACAGGCCGCACAACAAGCACGGGTTCCCGAAGGGAAAGCGAATGCCTCAGCAGGTGGTGACAGACACAACTCGGGTGGTGATTCACGCTCCCGACGCCGTCACACGGGCCGGACTGGTCAGCTCCCTCAAGAACGACCGCCGCGTCGTCGAGTTGTCCGCTGACGAGCCGTACGAGGCGGACGTCATGGTGGTGGCGATGGACACCGTGGACGCCGAAGCCCTCGACCTGCTCCCCACCCTGTGCGACCGGCCGGAAGCACGCTTCGTACTGGTGGTGGGACGGCAGTGGCTGGCCAACATCTCGATGGCAGTCGACCGAGGCGTGCGCGCCGTGCTGTGGCGCGATTCCTTCACCCCCCAGGCCTTTGTCCGGACGCTGCTCACCGTCGCGTCAGGCGGTGGCAGCTTTCCTCCCGCTCTTCAGGGCACCCTGCTGGAACAAGTGCAGTGGACCCACAGAGAGGTCCTGACCCCCCGCGGTCTGAACGCCTCCGGCGTCACTCCCCGGGAAGTGGACGTACTGCGCCTGGTGGCCGAAGGCCAGGAGCTCTCAGAGATCGCGCGAAAACTCTCCTACTCGGAGCGCACCGTGAAGTACGTCCTGTACGGCCTCATGAAGCGCATGCAGCTGCGCAACCGGGCCCACGCCGTCTCCTACGCCATACGCTCAGGCATCATCTGAGGGCTTCCGACATCCTCGAACAGGGGATGGAGGCGTCAACAGCCCGGGAGCCGTGCCCCAGCAGCGACCCCCCTCCTGATCACGAAGGGCCGGCCGGGCGGCAGTACAAGGTCGTGGGCGTCCCGCACGCCCGCCTGGACAACGTTGCCCATGATCGCAGGGGTTGCGCGACGCGGTCCCGACCAGGCCGACGTTCGCTGACCTCCCTGGCCTCGAAGGACGATCCCCGTCCCATCCCTCGCCAGGCACCAGAACCCTCGGAAGGAGGGCGTGGCTTGTCCTCGTCCACGCAACAAGACGCCGCCGGTGCCGCCCAGAGTCCACTGGTCCGCCGAGCGGCCGCACTGCCCGCGGTACCCATCAACTCCTCCGCGGCACTGACCCCCGACCCCGCGTCACAACCGGTGCAGCAGCAGACAGCGGTTCCGGCAGGCGGCGCGACCGACGAGCCCGGCAGTACGGACAGGGACGGACGCAGGAGCACACCGGCGGACAGCGGCGCTCTGGCCGTGTGGGAGAGTGACTCGTCGTCGGCCGAGACCACCGCCCAGGCCCCGCCGGTGTCCGCGGGCCCGGACAAGGACGAGCGCGGGCAGACCTCGTCCGGCCGAACGAGAATGGTGTACGTCGGCGCTGCCCTCGGTGCCGCGGCGATGATCGCGGTCCCGTTCCTTGCGGCGAACTCGGATTCGTCATCGAAGGGCGACCATACAAGGCCGCTCAAGGCCGCCGACGCCTCTGTGGGCGCTTACCCGCCACAGCCCCAGACGGTCCCGTCATCGGCAGCGCCTTCGCGGTCGGCGTCGCCCTCCGGCAACCCTTCGACGCCATCCGTTCCCGCCCGGTCGCCATCGTTGGGCAACGCCCGCGGACCCGCGTCCGGGAAACACAAGGCCGGGCACAGCAAGACCCGCACCGGCGGGCACAGCACTGCGAACAGCACCAAGCAGTCCACCGTCAGTGTCCCTGCGGTGTTCGCAGGTGCCGACAACGTGCTCCTGAAGAACCTGGGGACGGGGTACTGCGCCGACGTGCCGACCAACGACCCAGGGTCCCCGAACGTCCCGGTTCAGCAGTACCAGTGCCAGCCGGGCTCGATCGACAACCAGATGTGGAGCCTCAGGGTCGCCTCGGGGCCGAAGGGACCAGGCGGAGCCCGGCTGTTCGTCATCCGCAACACCAAGGACGGCCTGTGCATGGACCTTCCTACCAACGATCCCCAAGCAGCCGGTACGAAGGTGATCGAGTACTCCTGTGACGGCACGACCGGGGACAACCAGCTCTGGTACCTGGCGTACGGGCACCAGAACCACTACCAGATACGCAACCTGACGAGTCACGGTCTCTGTCTCGGCGTCACCGGTGGCGCGGGAGCCGGGTCCGAGGCCCGGCTCCAGATCGAATCCTGCGGCTCCACAGCCGGGGACTGGGGATGGCCAACCCATTGACCTGCTCACCCCGGCCCTGTGGGGTTGCCCCGAGACGCGGGGATGGCTGACAGAAGTCCGCCAGGCTGCCTCTGGGCGGACTGAAATAGCGCTGGTCGGCTATGGCGTGCGTACGCTAGACGGGACTGACGGGACTGACACTTCTCCATACGCATGACCCGGAGTGCGTCCGGCGCACCGCAGCGCAGAGAAGTCCATCAGTCAGTCCCGTCGGTCCCGTCATCTTGTCGCGCCCTGCTTGTACTCGTCCTCACCGTCCCAGGCCACTGTGGGGTGTGTCCCCCGGGCAGACTGAGTCCCGCCGGTCTCGTCAGTGGGCAGCCGAGCGAGCAGTGTGCTTGCTACTTGCTGGCTGGGGCTATCCCGGCGGCGCGGCCCCTTTGGGAGCGCGAGGTCTTGGCACCGACTCTTCCGGGCTCGATGGTGCTGGGATCCACGGCTTCCCCAGGCGCCCCTACCTCGTAGGGTCCGGTCGGCTCGTTGTCGCGGTCGTGGGGCAGGAGGAAGAACGTGCGTCGGGCGAAGAGGCCGCTGTCGGGGTCACTTGCGGCGCCGACTTTGAGGTTGCTGTAGCCGATGAGGCGTCCGTCGCGTTCGTATCGGGGCCTGCCTCGGCGGGTATGCACTTTGTCCAGGGCCTGCCGGACGTAGTCGAGGTCTGCCGGGTCTTCCAGCCACACCACTTCTACTTCATCGTTGAGCTGGCTGTCTTGCAGCATCGAGCTCATGGCCGAAGACCCTCCTTCTCGTCGAGCGGCTGCCGGCCGGTCCCTGTGGGGAGACCACCGCTTGCCCCGTGTTTCCTCGCACAGCTTTTTTCAACGTCGCGCCCTTCATCGTACGGCGCGTCGGTGGGCCTTCCCAGTGTGCCGGGTTGCGTCACCGTGCTCATTCCACGCTCTCCGTTCCGGCTTCTGGGAGCAGGGCGAGCCCTGGGTACAGCTTGCGGTCATTGTTCTTGATCATCTCTGCCGGGGAGGATAGACCGAGTTCCTGGCGGATGCGGCTGGCGAAGGCTCGGCTCGTCGCGGGTCGGATGCCTTCTGCTGAGCACCAGCGGCCATACGTTTCGTAGAGGAGTTTCTGCTCTACGCGCAGGTCGGGGTTGGGCTGTCCGTTGGTGAGCGTGGTGCACCGTTCGGCGATGAAGCGGCCGATGTGGTCCTCGGTTTTCTCGTAGGCTTCGGTGGCCAGTCGTACGGCGGCGGGGCCGTGGAGGGGGTCGCGGGTGGCAAGGTACTGACGTGCGCCTTGGATGAGCCAGTGCAGGATGCCCGGTCCTTCGTCGCGGACGAGTTCCTGGGCCAGGTTGTCGATCTTGCGCGCGTTGGGCACCTTGCGTTCGAAGGGGATGAGCCGCATGCGCCGCCAGAACGCGTAGCCGCCGGTGCCGACTTCGGGACGGTGGTTGCCCAGGAGCCACAGCTTGTGTGTGGGCGTGAAGGTGAAGAAGTCCTGCCGCATCCGTCGGGCGGTGATGGTGTCGCCGCCGGTGAGGAGCTTGACCCGGGCCTCGTTGAACTTGTCGTTCGGCTTGAGCTCACTGCATACGACGATGCGCCGACCGTGGAGTTCGGTCAGTTCAGTGCTGTGTTCGGTGAATTTTCCCTTTTCCATCAGGAAGCCCGGCGGTGCAGCGTTCGCGTAGTCACCGAGGATCTGCATCATCACCTCGAGCAGGACTGATTTGCCGTTGGCGCCGGAGCCGTAGAGGAACGGCAGGACTTGGGCGCCGACATCGCCGGTGACGGAGTAGCCGAGGAGCAGGTGGAGAAAGGTGATTGTTTCCCGGCCCTTGTCGTCGTCACCGAAGGTGTCGCGCAGGAAGCTGTACCAGCGCGGGATCGGCATGTCGTGCGGGGCGACGGTTGTGGCGCGGGAGTGCATGTCGGACAGCGGGTCCGGTTTGCGCAGTTCGCCGGTTTTGAGGTCGACGACTCCGCCGGGGGTGCACAGGACGTAGATGTCGCCGTCCAGGGTGTCGGGGTCGAGGCTGAGGCCGGGGGCGGCCTGCGCCTGCTGCAGGAGGGCTTTCATCCCTGCGGTGGATTGGGTGCGGCGGCGGTGTGCTGCGAGGTCGCGGTCGCTGAAGATGCCGCGGGGGTCGGTGCGCGGCATGTGCTCGGCCATGTCGCCGGCCGCCCACATGGCTCCCTTCTCCCCTCCGGTGCGCTTCCACCGGTACTGGTCCCAGCAGTACCAGCCGAGTCCTTCGACGTGCCGGAAGCGGTCGCTGTAAAGCCGGGCGAACAGTTTGGCGTTTGCCCGATCGGTCAGTTCGTCCGGGAGCAGGCCGACGGTGGGCGGGAGTGGACGGCGGGCGGCTTCGGCAGCCGCCTGCGCCGGCAGCAGTGGCGGCCCGTCGGCCAGGTGGAGGTCGAGACTCTGCTGCTGGTGGATCTGCTCGGCTGCGGCCACGGCGTCGAAGGGGGGCGTTTCGGCGCTGCTCATGAGCGTCCTTTGGGGTGGAGCGGGCGTTGTTTGCCGGCGAACAGAGCGGATTCGATGATGGAGACGTTGCGGCGTTCCTGGTGGGGGCGCGCGCGGTTGGCTGTTTCCAACAGCAAAGTCTTCGCCTCCGTCTCCGTCAGGTGGCCGCCCTGAATGAGGCCTCCGGCCGTGAAAGCTGCCCGGTTGAGTTTCTCGGTGAAGCCGGCTCCTTCGGGGATGGGCCCGCAGGCGGCGACCAGTTCCAGGAGAGGCTCGAGGATCCGGCTCGCGGACTTGCCCGCTCGTCGGCGGGGTCGTGCGGTCGGTGCGTCAGGTGGGAGGCGGTTTGCCGGGCTGGAGGGTACGTGGCCGGTGCGGGCGAGTTCAGCGGCCAGCCGGCCGGGGAGGAGAGCAGGACGCCGGGCTTTTCCTACCCGGGTATATGTACCGGCTGCTGTCCGTGTGGCCGGCGCGAGGATATAGCCCCCATCAGAGCGGACATCGACCTGCCAGGCAAGCGCGACCTCGGGACTCGACCCTGTGGACGATCGGTAGCGCGTTTCAGGATCGGGGTTGCGGTACCAGATGTGGAGGCCACCGGATGGTGTACGCACGCGCAGGGTCTCCTCGTCCTCCGCGGGACTCGGTTCGTGGCGTAGAGCTGCCAGAAGTGCCAGCGTGTCGAAGCCGGTGGCCAGCCCTGTGAGGGGTACCTGCGGACCGATCGGGATGCCTGGCAGCAGGCGGGAGCGGTGAGGGACTTGTGCGCCATGCGCATCCACATCGATGACCACGAGGTTCGCGGGACCGCAGGAGACCCCTACCCCAAGGCGGGTCTGGGCGGACCACCAGGCATCGATGCGCTGAAGCAAAGTCGTAGCGGCGTGGAAGCCGTGGCACCAGCCTCCAGCGGGGATACAAGGGCAGTCGGCTGGGTTGTGCCGAGTTCGCCTGCAACGCTCGCAGTTGGCCGCTGGCGTCTTTTGCCGAGGCGCCAGCGGATGCACCGGCCAGCCCGCGGCGGCGCACCAACGCGCCACATCACGTGGCTCGCCACGTCCCGAAAGGGGGGGCAAGGATGTCGCAACCTCGCGGGGCACTGGGTGTCCTTGTCGAATCTGTTCGGTCCGCAGTCTTCGTCGTCAGCAGCAGGGCCTGCAAGTGGGCGGAGGCTGACGGGACTAACGGGACTGAGATTTAGGCATGCGGCACAGAGATTAGCGCACACTATCGCGACGTTGAGGGGGGCAGGGCAAGCGTGTCGGAAAAGTGAGTCCCGTCAACCCCACCGGAGGCTCACATCCTGCGGGGCGGGGACAGTCGGTTCGCGGCAGGGGTTCGGTCCCGCTTCGGTCCCGTGCGAGAACATGCAGCTCAGAAGCTATTTGGCCTCGCCTCGCGGGACTGACGGGACCGAAGGGCGCATATATGAGCTGCGTAGCAGTGACAAGCATATGCGGTCTTATACGCGCCCGTACGCGCGCCCCTCATCGGAATAACTCCCAAGGTGAGTCCCGTCAGTCCCGTTCACTCGCTACGCAACCTTCTGAACTGCACGTTCTCCTACGGGACTGAAAAAGATCCATACCGGAGGATGGGAAACGGGCATGGGACCGGACGGGGACGGCTGAGTCGTCAGCCCGGTCGGCGGGCGAACAGCGCCGGTGTTGCTTGGTAGTGCTTCTTGAATGCGCGGATGAAGTGGCTGCTGTCGGTGAAGTGCCAGCGCGCGGCCGCCTCGGAGACGCTGAGCCGTGATCCGGGGGCGGTGAGCGCTGCGGCCGCTTCCTCCAGACGCCGGCGGCGGACGTAGGCGCTGAACGACTCGTCCAGACTCGTGAAGGCCCGCTGCAGGGTGCGCACCGAGACGTGCAGGTGTGCGGCGATCGCGGCCGGGGAGAGACCGGCGTCGGTGAGCCGGGCGTCGGCCAGGTCCTTGGCCGCCTGGGCCAGCGCCGGGGTGAAGGTGGGCTCGTGGTCGTCGAAGTGGTCGAGGACGAGTCCCTTGGCCAGTTCGAGCAGGGCGTTGCGGGACGCGTGGGCGGTCCCCGGACTGAGGTCCCTCACGGTCCGCTGGACCATGCTGGTGTGCGCCATGAGGATCTGCGCCGCGGGCGAGGTGGCCCGGCCCGCGCGTGGTTTCCCGGCGACCAGGGACCGCAGGGCGTCGCCGGGAAAGATGAAGATGCAATTGCCGATCTCCGGCGTGGTGTGGAAGTGGTTCTCCGTCACGACGTGGTGCATGAAGTAGGTGCCGGCCGAGACGTACGCGTCACCGCCCCGGTCGTGCGGGTCCCCCAGGGTCATCGCACCTCGCAGCCCGACGTACAGCCTGATGTGGTCGTGCTCGTGCGTCCAGACTGACTGGGTGCTCACGGGGGAGGAGCCCCAGAGTTCGGTGACGACGGTGTCCCGCAGGGTGACCGAGCGCACCTTTCCCTGGAAGCCGTCGACCGTGGAAGCGCTGAACTCCGGCAGGGGGTAGAGGTCTCCTATGCGGTCGTTCCAGGTGTCGATGAACGGCTCCCACGTTCCCCGGCCGGTTCCGGTGGAGTCGGTCTCGGCGGTGAACGTGCCCACCTGGGCGCTCGGTCCAAGGAAACGCGGCCTGCTGCTCATGTGTCCTCCGCGCCGATGAAGATGTCGCCGGAATCCCATCTGGTGTCGCAAACGTACACGCTTTCCCCGCACGGCCGTTCCTACTGTTGGCTGCACTTCAACCGTTGACGATCAACCGCCTGCGGGTGCACCCGGCGCCACAGAGACCATGCCTTGCCTTGCTCCGCATGCGGAGCAAGGCCACCGCGACCTCTCGGGCGAAAGCAGAAAAGACATATGAAGGCAGTGCGTTTCCATCAGTACGGCGACCCGGACGTCATGCGTTACGAGGACGTCGAGCAGCCATTTCCCGGCGTCGGGCAGGTGCGGGTCCGTGTCGCGGCGACGTCGTTCAACCCGGCCGACGCCAACATCCGCGCTGGCCTCATGCTGAGGGCGATCCCGGTGACGCTTCCGCACACACCCGGCATTGACGTCGCCGGAACCGTCGACGCGCTCGGCGAGGGCGTGACTGGCGTCCAGGTCGGTGACCAGGTCATCGGTTTCCTGCCAATGGCGAAGGCTGGCGCCGCCGCCGAGTACGTCCTGGCACCGGCCGACGTCCTGGCACCGGCGCCCAGGAGCATCGCGCTGTCCGACGCGGCTGCGCTGCCGCTGGTGGGCCTGACCGCGTGGCAGGCGCTGTTCAAGCACGCCAAGCTGACGGCCGGGCAGCGCGTGCTGATCAACGGTGCGGGCGGAAAGGTCGGCGGCTACGCCGTGCAGCTGGCCAAGTGGGCCGGCGCGTACGTGATCGCCACGGCCGGCCCGCGCAGCAGCTCGCGCGTCACGGCGGCGGGCGCAGACGAGATCATCGACCACACGACCGCCGACGTCATCGCGGCGGTGAAACGTCCGGTCGACGTCGCGCTCAACCTCGCGCCGGTCGAACCGGCTCAGTTGGCCGCCCTCCTCGGCCTGATCCGCCCCGGCGGTGTGCTGGTGCACACCACGGTGTGGATGCCCGCGCCTGCCGACGAGGATCGCGGCGTACGCGGCATCAATCTGTTCGTCCATAGCGACGCTGAGCAGCTGTCGCACATGGTGGCGCTGATCGACCGTGGCGAGCTGCGCGTGGAGGTCGCCCGGAGGGTACCGCTGGCAGAGCTGCCGGCTCTGCACGCCGCCGCGGGCGCACTGCCCAACGGCAAGGTCGTCGTCGTGCCCAGCATCTGACTCCCACCCACTGGCGTTTGAAAAGACAATCACGATCACCCGCCGCCACGTGGTGGCCGCCCTCGCGAGGTGTGCAAGTGATCGACTTGGAAGATGGCGGCTCGTAGGCGTGTGAGGAGTGCTCGTGCGGCACCGTGCGTCTCTGATCGATCGGGACCGTGAGGTCGACGAAGTGGCCCAGATCCTGGGATCCACCGGTACGTCGGCGCAGACCTTGCTGATCACCGGCCCGGCGGGGGTAGGGAAGACCGCCGTGCTGGAGCGGGCACGGCTGGTGGCGACGCGGAACGGCGCCAAGGTCGTGACGATGAAGTGGGAGGACACCGAAGAGCCGCCTGGCGTGGCGGCCCTGGCCGATGCCGTGTGCGACGTGCTCGCCAGGATCCACGACGGTTGGCTGCCGGCCCGGATCACCGCCGTGCGCCGGGTGCAGTGGCGCATCACCCACCGCGGTGGTGAATCGATCCTGCTGAAGACCATGGGTGAAGTACTGGCCGACGCCGCCCAGTCCGTCCCCTTCGCTGTCGTTCTCGACGACGTGCAACGGATGCCGTCACAGACGGCCTCCGCTCTGGGCGTAGTACTGCGCGCCTTCCGGCCGACGGACATCCCCGTGGTGATGGCCGGCCGTCCCGTGGGCGCGGGATGGGCCGACGGAGGCGGTCTGGCGGCGACAGCAGACCGAGTGCTGGAGCTGCGGCCGCTTCCGCCGTCCGGGATCGGTGAGCTGGCCGCGTGGTGGGCCGGCCGCCCCGTCGAACCGGCGCTGCTGACAGCGCTGTTACGTGCGCTGGGACCGCTGGCCGGAAACCCGGAGGCAGTGCTGTCCCTGCTGACCTGCTGGCGCGAAAGCGGCAGCCTGCTCGAACTGGACGGCCGGCTCTGCCTGACGGAGCGCCCGGACCTGCCGGACCCCGTCAGCCGCCCGGATGAGCTGCTCCGGCTCATGCGGCCCGATATGGCCGCCGAGTCCGTGGGGCTGGCCGCAACGCTGGCCCACCTGATCGGTGGCGGCGAACTCCGCCTCGACGACCTCCGCTTCGTGGGGCCGCAGGACGGAGCACACGCCGAATCGGTCGCCGCCGGTGTGGACCAGTTAGTCAAGAGCCAGGTGCTGACCGTCGACGGCGACCGCCGCCTGTCGTTCCCCGTTCCCGCACTGGCCACGACGTTGCGGACGCTGCCCGTGCGGAGCGATCTGCCAGGCGTCCACGCCCAGGTCGTCACGTCGGTGACCGACCGGATGGACGCTGCCACCGCAGGCGCCCGCTACCCGTACCTGGCCGACCACGTCGCGGCGGCCGACTCCTTACTCGACGACGAGCTCGCAATCCCACTGCTGCTCGCCGCAGCCCGCAACGACGCACGGTCGGCTCTGCGGCGGGCCGCGCGGGCCTACCGGTCGGCGCTGCGGCGTCTGTCGCCCGGCGACCCGAGAACGCCCGCTCTGCTGCGCGAGGCCGCCGAACTCAGCCTCCGGTACGCCGACTACGAGGGGGTGCTGGAACTCGGTCAACCCCTGCTCGCCTGTGCGGAACGGTGGGCGGACAGCACGCCCGCCCAAGACCGGTCCGCTGGGCACGGGACAGCCCTGCAAGTCGCGCTCCAGTCATGGGTTCTCGCGGTGCTGCACGAGCATCGGCCCCCCTTCTGCCAGCGCGCCGGCGCGCGCTACCGAACCGCGTTGGAGCCGATGCCGGCCGTAGCGAGGGCGGTGTCGCTCGCCGCACTGTACGGGATCGGTCCGATAACCCTGACGGCATGGGACGACGAGCAGACTCCCACATCCACCCCGGCATGCGGCTACAGCCCGCTGCCCGCGCCCGCCGAATTGCGGCTGATGGCCGCCGCCGTGGGGAGCAAGGCGGAGATCGACAGCGCGCGGCAGGCGCTGCCGTCCGGCGCTGTCGCCGAGGAGGCTCTCGACCGGCTGCGGAACGCCGCAGCCTACGGGGACTTGGCGGGCGCTTTCGCAACCGTGCTGGGTGAGCACTACACCGGAGCCGGACACAGCACCGCCATCCGCTACCAGGCCATGGTCCGCGACTACCTCAAGGGACGCTGGGACAGCGCCCTGTCCTCCGCGCGCCGGATCGAGACACGAAGCCGCCCCGACGGCGCGGTCGGGCCGGGACAGCTGGCCCGGGCACTGGCGGCGGAGATCTACTGCATGCGCGGAGAGTTGGGGCACGCCCACGCGTGGCTGGACCTCATCCCCGACAACGTTATGCATCCACTGGTGGACCGGGTGCGCATCGCCGTGCGGTACTGGTCGGGGCAGACGGACGAGGCGCTGGCGGGCGGATGGCGCGACGCGCGCCGGGCACGCAAGAACGGCACGCTCGCCGGCGTGGAGAGAGTGCTGCTGCGGATCCTCATGGTGGCCGCGCTGGAAGACCGGCCGGAGACGGCGCGGCAAGCGCTGGAGGAACTGGAAGCGTTGCACGAGGAGGCAGCCTCGCCCATGAGCCGCGAGGCGGTGCTCATCGGACGCGGCATGGTCCATCGCGACGCCGACAGCCTGCTGGCCGCCCACCGGTCGCTGACCCGGCGAGGCGACGCGCCCCTGGGCCTGATGTGCTGTTACGGCCTGCTGGAGGTCGGCGACGACCCCCAGCCGTGGCTGACCGAGGTGAAGCGGATCTCGCACATGATGGCAATCGGGCGGCCGGTGCGTGCTGTGATCGATCGCACGGCGCAACGCCGGAACATTTCGCTGCCGAGACGCCGCTCGGCGAGCAAAGGGCTCAGCGATGAAGACATCACTCTGATCGAGATGGTCAGCGTCGGATTGACCAACCGGCAGATCGCGGCCCGGCTCGCGTGCAGCGAAAAGACCGTGGAGCAGCGGTTGACCCGGTTGTTCAGACGTACCGGGTGCCCTTCCCGGGTAAAGCTGGCCGCGGCCTGGCTGGACGGCACTCTGGTCCGGCTCGGGCTGGTGCCGGACACCAGCGGCCACCACGGCGGACCGGACCCGGGGAACAGCGCGATCGCGACCTGACAGCACGGTTGGCACCCTCGGGGAGAGACACCGGCCGCAGTCGCTGAACGGGCAGGCAATATCCGCCGTCCGCACGGACAATGTGCCCGCGCAGGCCCGGACTCCGTCCGGGCCGGTTCGTAGGGTGGGTGAGCAGCACTGCTGCGGCTCGCGAGACCAGTACCGGCACCCCGTCCCGGTACTGCCGCGGAACCCTGAATGCCCCTCAGTCCGCAGGAGACAGCCTCATGAGCACCGTGGTCGTGAAGCGCTCGCCTCGTATTCCCGGCCCCGAAGCTCCGGAGGACCAGATCGAGCTCGCCGAGCCCCCGATCCTCCCCGAACCCCCGACCGCCGACCTCACCTCGGTGCTGGTCTTCCTTCCGATGCTGCTCGGCGTCGGCGCCATGGTCATGATGTTCACCCTTGGTGCCCGTTCGACGACCACGTACATGATGTCGGGGATGATGGGCGTCGCCATGATCAGCATGGGGCTCGGCCAGCTCGGCCGGCGCGGTGCCGACCGGAAGCGGAAGATGCGCGCCGAACGCCGGGACTACCTGCGCTATCTGGCTCAGGTGCGCAGGCGGGTCCGGCAGTCCGCGGCCGAGCAGCGGGCGGCGGCGCACTGGGACAACCCCCGCCCGCAGGACCTGTTGGCCATGGCCGGCCAGCCGCGACTGTGGGAGCGCAGGGCCGGCCACGACGACTTCGCGGACGTGCGCATCGGGCTGGGCTCCCGCCCCGCCAACCTGATCCTGGTGCCGCCCGGGACCAAGCCGGTGGAGGACCTCGAACCCCTGTCGGCGATCTCGTTGCGGCGCTTCACCAAGGCCTACCAGTCGGTCGGACACCTCCCGGTGACGCTGCCGTTGCGCCGGTTCACCAGTGTGGAGCTCGCCGGTGACGGGGCCGCCGCGCTGGGTCTGCTGCGCGCCGTGATCGGGCAGTTGGCCGTGCTGCACTCACCGGACGAACTGCGTGTCGCGCTGCTCTCCGACGCGGTGGGACGCGCCGAGTGGGGCTGGCTGAAGTGGTTGCCGCACAACCTCCACCCGTACGAGGAGGACGCGACCGGGCCGCTGCGGCTGGTGGCGGAGGACCCCGACACGCTGCTGAACCTGCTCGGCCACGAGATGACCGACCGCCCCGACCATGATCCCGACGCCGCCCCCCGGGTCAGCGAACCGTTCGTGGTCGTGCTGGCCTACCGGGTGCACATCCCGGAGACCTCGCGGCTGCTCGGCGCCGGACTGCGCAATGTCGTACTGCTCGACGCCACGGGCGCCATGACCGGCGGACCGCACGTACTGCGGCTGACGCTCCAGGACGGCACCGTCCAGTTCCACGCGGGCGAGACCGTCGTCACCGCCGAGAGTGACTCGCTGTCCTCCTCGGCGGCCGAGTCCCTGGCGCGCGTTGTGGCCCCGCTCCGCACCAACGGCGGCGTCGACCTCGTCGACCAGCCCCTGGAGACCGACTTCGATCTCAGTGCCCTGCTCGGCATCCGCGACCCGCGCTCCTTCGACGTGGCCGCGCTGTGGCGCACCCGCAGCCCGCAGAGCACACGCCTGCGGGTACCGATCGGCATCACCGAGGACAACGAGGTCCTGGAGCTGGACCTGAAGGAGTCGGCGCAGGCGGGTATGGGCCCGCACGGCCTGCTGATCGGAGCGACCGGCTCCGGCAAGAGCGAACTGGTGCGCACGCTGGTCATGGGTCTGGCCGCGACGCACTCCTCGGAAGTGCTGAACTTCGTCCTGGTCGACTTCAAGGGCGGCGCGACGTTCCTGAACATGGACCGCCTCCCGCACACCTCCGCGGTGATCACCAACCTCGCCGACGAACTGCACCTGGTCGACCGCATGCGCGACTCGCTGAACGGCGAGATGATGCGCCGCCAGGAACTGCTGCGGGAGAGCGGCTACTCGTCCCTGTTCGAGTACGAGAAGGCCAGGCTGGGCGGCACCCCCCTCGCGCCGCTGCCGTCACTGCTGGTCGTCGTCGACGAGTTCTCCGAACTGCTCGCCAACAAGCCGGAGTTCATCGATCTGTTCGTCAGCATCGGCCGCCTGGGCCGATCGCTCGGCGTCCACCTGCTGCTCGCCTCGCAGCGACTGGACGAAGGCCGCATCCACCGGGTCGAGGGCCACCTGTCCTACCGGATCGCGCTGCGCACCTTCTCCTCCATGGAATCCCGCAGTGTGATCGGTGTGGGCAGCGCCTACGAGCTTCCCTCGGCACCCGGCAACGGCTATCTGAAGATCGACACCAGTAATCTGGCCCGCTTCAAGGCCGCCTACGTCTCCGGTCCCTGCCCGGCGTCACCCACCGTCTCCGGCGGCTCCGCCGAGACGGCGCAGGGCAGCGACGAGATCGTTCCGTTCGGCATGGAGCAGCGCGTGCCGCCGTCCCTGGACGCGGCGGAGGAGGCCGGGGAGATCCTCGTCCAAGAACCCGAGACACGGACCGCTGAGCCCGCCTCGGAGGACGAGGAGAGCCTGCTGGAGGTCCTGGTGGACCGGCTGGAGGGTGCCGGTCCGCCGGCCCGCCAGGTGTGGCTGCCGCCGCTGGACGTCCCGGCCACCCTCGACCAGCTGCTGCCCGGTATCGTCCCCGACCCGGAGCGCGGCATGAGCGCGAGCGACTACCCGGCGCTCGGCAAGCTGCGCGTGCCGATCGGCATGGTCGACCGGCCCTTCGAACAGCTGCGGGAACTGCTGGTGGCCGACCTGGCGGGCGCGGACGGGCACATGGCGCTCGCTGGGGCACCGCAGACCGGGAAGTCCACGATGCTGCGCACCCTGATGCTCGCCCTGGCCCTCACTCACACCCCTCGCGAAGTGCAGTTCTACTGCCTCGATTTCGGCGGTGGCGGACTCCAGTCCGTGGCCGGGCTGCCACACGTCGGTTCCATCGCCACCCGCCTGGACCGCGACCGGGTGCAGCGGACCGTGGAAGAACTCACCCAGTTGCTGGAGGTTCGCGAGCGGCGCTTCACCGACCTGGGCCTGGAGTCGATGACGGCCTACCGAGGCAGGCGTGACAGCGGGGAGATCGACGACCCCTACGGTGACGTGTTCCTCGTCATCGACAACTGGGGCACCCTCAAACAGGACTTCGAGGACCTTGAACCGCGCATCACCGATCTGGCAGCCCGCGGTCTGTCGTTCGGACTTCATGTCGTCGCCTCGGCGGTGCGCTGGTCGGAGATCCGTCCGCGGGCCCGCGATCTGTTCGGCACCAAGTTCGAACTGCGGCTCGGTGACGGCGGGGAGTCCGAGCACGGATCGAGGGTCGCCGCCACCGTCCCCCACCAGCCTGGCCGCGGGCTCACCCACTCCAAGCTGCACTTCCTGTGCGCCTTGCCGCGACTGGACAGCTCTTCACGGAGCGACGACCTCACCGCGGCGACCAAGGCCGCGGTCGCCGAGATCGACACCTTCTGGACCGGGCGCTCGGCCCCCGGGGTGCGGCTGCTGCCCACCAAGCTGCCGCTGTCCAAACTGCCGCCGCCGGAAGGAGACCTCAGGGTGAGCCTCGGCTGGGACGAGCAGCGGCTTGCCCCCGTGTGGCACGACTTCAGCAGTACTCCGCACCTGCTGGTGTTCGGCGACAGCGAGACCGGCAAGACGAACGTGCTGCGTCTGGCCATCGACGCCATCACCCGCCGCTTCACCCCCGACGAGGCCCGCATCCTCCTCGCCGACACCCGCCGCGACCTGTTCGGCGCCGTTCCCGAGGAATACCGGGTCGGATTCGCGGTCGACGGCGACAGCCTCACCCAGCTGGCCGGCAGCGCCGCGGTGTCGGTTGGCAAACGAGTCCCCGGGGCCGACATCGCCCCCGAACGGCTGCCGCGCCGCGACTGGTGGACCGGGCCCAGGCTGTTCGTGCTCATCGACGACTACGACCTGTACGGCGGCGGCCCCGGCATGGGCACGCAGTCACCGCTGAACTCCCTGGCCCCGATGCTCGCCCACTCGGTCAACATCGGGCTGCACCTGGTGATCTCCCGCTCCACCTCGGGCGCCTCCCGAGCCATGATGGACCCCATCCTGCGCCGCATCTGGGAACTTGGCAGCCCCGCTCTGCTGCACTCCTACCCCAAGGAGGAAGGCAAGTTCGTCGGTGAGGCCCGGCCCCGGACGCTTCCCCCCGGCCGGGCCCAACTCGTCACCCGGCGCGGCATCCGGCTGATCCAGGTCGGCTACGCAGGCCCCTGACTGCGGCCCCGGCCGCCCGCCCACGGCACCGCCATCCCTCATGTCTTCCAGGAGCACCATGACCACCGCAGTCTCCGCCCCCGGCGCCCGCCGGACGGTCAGCACGGAGGTGTGCCGACTGACGATCGCCGGGCCGGTCGGCCGTGCCGACCTGGCCGTACCCGTCGCCACACCCGTCTCCGCCCTGCTGACGATGCTGATGCGGCACATCCCCACAGACCTCGACCGGGGGACCGGCACCTGGACACTTCAGCGCCTGGGCGAGCCCCCGCTGGACATAGACGCCACACCGCAGAGCGCGGGACTGGTCCATGGCGACATCCTGTATCTGCGCCCCGCGGACGACCCGATGCCGGAGCTGGAGTTCGACGACGTCGCCGACGGGGTCGCCCACGCCGTCGGCTCGCACCGCGACCGATGGCGTCCGGAACTGACCCGCCGTCTCTTCCACACTCTCGCCGCCCTCGTACTGGCCAGCTTTGCCGTGGCCGTCCCCGGCACCGCGGACGGTGCGCTCGTACCCATCCTCTACGCGATCGCCGCCATCGCCCTGTGCGCCGGCGGTGCCCTGGACCAGCGGCGGCCCGCCGACCGGACCACCCTGCTGATCACCGGCCTCGGCACCGGTGTGTTCGCGGCCCTGACCGGGTTGACCGCCCTGCACGGCGCCGCAGCCCTGCTGTCGCCCCGACCCGGCGACATCATGCTCGGCGGAGGATGCGCCGCCCTGATGTCCGCGGTGCTGCTGGCCCTGCCCAGGCTTGCCCTGACGCTGACCAGCACGATGCTGCTCACGGCCGTCCTCGCCACGATCGCCGGAGCACTGTCCGCCGCCTTCGGCCTGGACGCGGCCGGCAGCACGGTGACGGTTGCGGTCGTCTTCTTCCTGCTCGGCCACCTCGCGCCGAGAGCCTCATTGCGGCTGGCCCGGCTGCGCGTCCCGCAGTTGCCGCGCAACGCCGACGAACTCCAGGAGGACATCGACCCCCAACTGGAGCCCCTCCTCAGGCGGCGCGCTGCCAGTGCCGACGCCATGCTCACGGTGATGAGCCTGGCCACCGGGCTGCTGTGCGCGACCGCGTTCGTCCTGCTGGCCCAGCACAACGGCTGGCTTTACTGGCTGTTCGCCCTGATCCTCTCCGGCGCCGCACTGCTGCGCTCCAAGAACCTGAACGCGACCTGGCAGCGCGTTCCGATGGCCTTGTGCGGTGCACTCGGGCTGCTCTCCGTGATGTACACGTGGGCGTCGACCGCCTCCGCCTTCGTCGGGTGCGCGCTGCTGCTGGCCCTGCTGGTGGCCGCCGGAGCGCTGCTGGTCGGAGCGTGGCGGCTGCCCACGACCCGGCTGCTTCCGGTGTGGGGCCACATCGCGGACATCCTCGAGGTGCTGACGGCGCTGGCCCTGCTGCCACTGACACTGCAACTGCTGCACGCGTACGCGTACTTCCGCGCACTGGTCAGCTGAGGGGAAGCCGTGCAAAGCCGACGCGACCACCTGCACGCCTACCAGTTCGCCACCGGCCGTCTGGCCTCAGCCCTGGTCTCGGGGGACCCCGGGACCGGCGAGGCCCCCATGCGCCGATCCGGCCTCGGCACCATGTTCGGAGTCATCGTCGCCGTCCTGCTCATCCTCGTCTCCGTGGTCTACGGGGTGATCAAGCCCGTCGACAACACGTCGTGGATGAAGGCCGGCGCTCTGGTCGTCGAGAAGGAGACCGGCAACCGCTACCTCTACATCGGCGGCATGCTGCACCCCACCGCCAACTACGCCTCCGCGCTCCTGATGGTCGGCAGCAACACCGCCGTGCAGCAGGTCTCCCGTTCGTCGATGGACGACGTGCCCCGGGGAACGCTCCTGGGGATTCCAGGCGCCCCCGACGATGTCGCACAGCCGTCGTCGCTGCTCATCGGAGCGTGGACGGACTGCCTGCGCACCGGGTCCGGCGGGGGTGAGGCACTCGACTTCGCTCCGCGGTCCGCCCGAGGTGTGCCGGACAACGCCCGTGTCTTCGTGTCGGGCCCCGACGGCACCCGCTACGTGCTGTGGCGAAACACCAAGTACCCCATCGACGGCCGGTCCTCCGTCGTTGCTCTCGGCCTGGACACCGAGCAGCCCGTCACCGCTCCCTCGGCCTGGCTGGAGGCGCTGCCCACCGGCACCACCATCGCTCCCGCCCGCATCCCCGAGGCCGGTACCGAGGGCGGCACCCTGGGGGGCGCCACGGTACGAGTCGGCCAGTTGTTCCACACCGTCGTCAGCGGGGCCGACCACTTCTACGTCCTCCGGCGCGACGGTATCGCCTCCCTCACCGCCACCGAGGCCGCGCTGCTCGCCGCCGCACCGGGCGGCAAAGACCCCCGGCAGGTCAGCCCCAACGACATCGCCGCCGTCAACGCCTCCTCCGACAACTCCCTGTTGCACCGCATCCCCGACCTGCTGAACGGCACCGACGCCACCGCCGCCGACGGATCCGCGCTGTGCCTGCTGCGGACCGTGGACCACTCAGGGGTGCGCAGCCGGGTGGTGCGGGAGACCGGGCGCGTGACGGCTGCGGGCACCCGGGTCGTCGTCCCACCGGCCCACGCGGTCCTTGCCGTTCCGCCGAAGAAGCCAGGGGACTACGACACCCCGGACCCCTGTCTGATCACCGAGCAGGGTGTGAAGTACCCCCTCGTGGGCCAGGCCGTGGACGCGCTCGGCTACGGCGGAATCACCCCGCGGACCCTCCCGGCGTCCACCCTCGACCTGATCCCCACCGGTCCCCGGCTCAGCCGGGCCCGGGCCGCTACCGTCGTCCAGGGAGGCAGCTGAGATGGCCGGGCGGTCCGGGGACCGTCCGGCGGCGCGCGGCGACTTCGGCCACCGCCTGTCCGCCAGGCTGTCCCGTATGGCGCCGGGCACCGGCGGACCCGCCCTGGAGTCGCGGAGCGTCGGCACGGCGCTGCTGGTCCACCCGCGCGGCTTCGTGGACAGCCGGGCGCTGAACTTCACCCGGCGGCTGGCCGCCGACCCCCAGCACACCCTCGTCGTCCTCGACCTGCCCGCCAGCCCCGAGGACGCGGTGTGGGAGAAGGTCGCCCGGTCCCTGGCCCGACGGGGCGGCAGTTTCCGTATCGTCCCCGGCCGCGGCACCCGGGAGGACGTCAAGCAGGCCGCCCAGTTGCTCGCCGACCGGCTGCAACGGGTCGTGCTCGCCCCCGACGGCACCGTGGTCCCCGCGGCCGGCGGAGCACTGTTCGTCCCCGCCAGCCACGGCCTGGGCTGGCTGCGGTACCGGCCGGGAATGCCGTCGGTACCGGAGTCGCGGCGTTTCCCCAAGCCGCAGTGGGAGTTCTCGGTGCCCGACCAGCCGCGCCCCACCGGCGCGGGCGGCATGGTCGAGCCGCTGCCCGGTGGCGCGTGGATCCGCGGCACCTGGGAGGACGCGGCCGCTCCCGAACACCGCCAGTGGCTGATCGACCAGTTCGTCGGCCACCCCGACCAGATCGGGGTGGCGCTCGGCAGCCCGGGGACGTCCGCCCTGCCGCTGGAGGAGATCTCCGCCTTCTGGGACACGATGCCCCTCACCGCGCGGCCCCTGGTGCGCTTCCTGCCCTACGGTCCGGTGGCCGTCCCCAGCGGCACACCACTCGGTCAGACCCTGGCCGACCTGCTGGGCGAACCCGTCGTCGTCCACGCGGGCGTGCCCACTCCCGGCGCGGACGGCGGGGCACCCGTGGTGCGCACCATCGGACGCGACGGAAGGCTGAGCTGGCGGCCGTACGCCGAACAGTTCGGCTTCCTGCCGCGCTCGCAGACCGGCGGCCGGGCGCAGGCCCCGGTGCCACTGAACACACGGGTCCCGGTGGGGGACATCCCGGCCATCGGGCACGGCGTCTACCAGTACGCCCCCGACGTGGTCCTGGAGGTCGTGCAGAGCGGCCTGTGGGTGCGTCCGGCAGTGGAGCCGCCCGACGGTCACACCGTGCGCTCCGCGGCGGCCGATCCCGTGTACCCCGCCATCCTGTACGACGAGACCAACCCGATGGCCGCCGACCGTATGCGGTACATCTCCTACGAACTGCTGCGCGGCCTCGACCCCTCGTTCGGCCGGCAAGGCCGCATCATGCCCTCGAGCGAGGCGGGCCGTTTCCCCGAAGGCGGCCCGCCGCCGCTGCCGCCCGGGGGACCAGTCCCCGCCGCGCCCGGCCCGGCCGACGGACGCGTCCTGGAGGCCGCGCCGCGCACGGAGGGGACCGCACCGTCGCCCTTGGGGCAGGAGAGCGCGTGGACGGATCTCCCGGCGGCGGCCCGCACGCAGGAGGCCGCCCCCGCTCCCGGCCGGCTCGCTCAGCCCCCGCAGCGGCCCTACGACGTGCCGCCGTCCCGCGTGCCCACGTCGCAACCGGGACCGGAGCAGCCCGCCCCGCAGCCGTCCGTGGTGCCGACCGCGCGGCCGGTGGCCGGCCCAGGCCTGCCCGCTCTGCCGCCCGTCGCCACGGGCCGGGCAGCCGTGCCGCCCCCGCATGAGACGGCTGTGCCCGCGGCGCCGTCCGCCCCTGCGGCACCCGATCAGACCAACTTCCCGCCGCCGGTGCCGACGGATCCCCCGCCGTCGGCACCGGTTCCCCCCGCGCCGGTGCCGATGGATCCCCCGCCGTCGGCACCGGTTCCCTCCGCGCCGGTGCCGATGGATCCCCCGCCGTCGGCACCGGCCATCCCCCCGGTGCCGGGAAGCCCGTCCCCGTCCGTGCCGACGGTGTCCCCGTCTGCGGAGCCCACCCACGTGCCGCCGCCCGCGCCGGGACCGGCACCCGCGCCCGGCCCGGCGTCTGCCCCGGGACCGTCGGGGGCGCCGCGCATCCGCCTGGAGTCACCGAGTCCCCAGCCGGTCCGGCCCGCGCCCCAGCCCCCCGCGGCGGCCCCCGACGCGGCCGAGGACGACGCTCTTGCCGCCCCCCAGCCCGTGGCCGCGCCGCCTCCCGTGCCCTCCGGGCCGCAGGGCGGTGACACTCCTCGGGTCCAGCCCAGTCCCGCGCCCGCCGCTGACGTCGTACCACCGGAGAAGGGCATCGACCGGGAACGCGACTGGGTGCGACGGAGCCTCGGCGCCCGTTACGACACCGCCGCGGCCTTCGTCACCCGGTTGCTGTCCGAGTCCCCGGGGCTGCACGGCGGCCCGCGCAGCTCGGCGAGCGACGCACTGACCGACCTGGCGGCCGTCCGCCTGTACCTCTCGGGTGCGACGCCGGCCATCGACGCCGCCATCCGGGCCGCGGCGACGGGGCCGCACGTGCCGCTGTCGCGCTGCGCCGCCGCTGGACTGCGCCGGCTGCCGTCCTACCGGGGCGGCGCGTTGCTGCGGGCCACCCTCAGCGCGGCCGAACGCGCCTGGTACCGAGAGGGCATGGCGTTCACCGAGCGCTCGTTCCTCTCGGCCCTGTCCGCGATCCGCCGGGACCTGACCGGCAACACCGACATCCTCATCTGGTCACTGACGGCCCGTCGTACGGCGCTGGTGCTGCCGGAGATCGCGGACCGGGTCGTCTTCCCGCCGGGCACCGGCTTCAAGGTGCTGCGCACCGTCGACGGCGACCGCCCGGCGATCATGCTGCGCGAGCTGTCGAGGTCGGAGGTCGACGAGCAGGGACGCATCGGCGAGGGACGCGTGCCGCTCGACGAGATCGCGCTGGCGGGCCTGGAACAAATCCACGCCTTCTGGAAGCAGGCCGGTGACGACCCCGAGCGGACGGGCGATCCGCTTCCCGACGAGTACGCGGAAGCCTTCCGCGCCGCTCCCGGACTGCTACAGACCCCACCGAGAACGCCAGACGGGCCGCGGCAGCCCGGGTCCTCGGCCGGTACCTTGCCGCAGAAAGGGGCGTAGCCGTGAACCGGCAGGTCCTGAGAGTCTCGATGACCCACCCCGGCGTCTACCGCACCGTGTCCCAGGCACTGGCCGCCGCCGAGGAGGGCGCGCTGATCTCCATCGCGCCCGGCACCTACCAGGAGGCCCTCACCCTCAACCGCGCGGTCACCCTGTCCGCGGACGGCGACCCCGGCAGCGTGCGGCTCGAGTCGCCGGTGGGCAGCACCGTCGTGGTGGACGCCGAAGCGGTGCAGCTGTCGGGCCTCACGCTCGCCGGGTCCGACGCGAACGCCGCCGTCGTCGACGTCCGCCGAGGCCAGGCGGCACTCGACGGCTGCACCGTGATGGGCAACGCATGGGCCGCGGTGATCGCCTGGCAGGACGGTCAGCTGGCGATGCGCGACTGCCGGGCGAGCAATCCGGGCGGCGCCGGGATCGTCGTGACCGCGCCCACCGCCAACACCATGGAACGCACCACCCTCACCGATCTGGGTTCCTCCGCCGTCGTCGTCGCCGAGAACGGACGCCTCACCGTGCGCGGCTGCGTCCTGGAACGCGTCGGCGGGAACGGAATCTGCGTCAACGGGCAGGGTGTTGTCACCGTCGAGTCCACCACCGTGACCAACAGCGAGAAGCCCGCGGTCGTGGTGGAACAGCAGGCCAAGGCGGAGCTGATGCGCGTCACCGTCACCGGCTCCACCAGCCTTGACGCGTATCTGACGAGTACCGGCCTGACCACGTTCACCGAGTGCTCCCTCAGCGGGTCGGGCGGTCAGTCGGTGCACGTCAGCGGTGGAGCGGCCCCCGTGCTGCGGGACTGCACGCTGGACTCCGCGACCACCAGCGGGCTCCAGGTGACCGGCGGCTCCCAGCCACGCCTGGAGAACTGCGCGATCACCGGTACCCCGCTGGCCGTGCTCCTCGATGACGGCAGCCAGGCGGCCTTCGTCCGGCTCCGCGTCCGCGGGGCTGCCCGGGGCACGGCGCAGTTGAGCGGCGGCGCCACCGCGGTCTTCCAGGAGCTGTCGGTCCAGGACGGCTCGGCCGGGCTGCGTGTGTCGGGCTCCGCCCGCCTGGAACTTCGTGATGGCGACCTCGACTTCCACCAGGGCACCGGCGTGGAACTGAACGAGGGCTCCACCGCCCGGCTCGCCGGTGTGCGGCTGCGTGCCGCGGGCGACTGGGGCATCGCGGTGTCCGGCGGGGCACGGGCCGAGGTGGAGTCGTCCACGATCGCGGACGCCGGCGTGCTCGTCGGCACCGACGGGGAGGTGGTCCTGCGGGACAGCGAGCTGACGGGTTCCTCGGTCGACGGGGCCCGGGTGCTGGGCGGGGGCACCCTCACCGCGGCCGGCTGCCGGGTGCACGACGCGAAGGGGCACGGTGTCAACATCCAGGCGTCGGGCCGGGCGGACCTCAGCGACTGCACGATCGTCGACAACGTGGGCGACGGTGTCCGCAGCAACTCGGACGAACTGGTCGGCATCCAGCGCTGCGAGGTCGCCAACAACAGCGGCACGGGAGTCAACCGGCTCAGAGGCGGCGAGGAACACGAGGAGCCGCCGTCCGACGGGCCGGCCCCCTCCCGCGGCGGCACGCGACAGGACAAGGCAGCACCGGGCGGCGAGCGGCGCTCCAGCTCCCTCGGCACCGGACCGCTCGCCGAACTCGAGGCACTGGTCGGGCTGGAAAGCGTCAAGCGCGAGGTCAACGGCCTGATCAACGTCAACAAGATGACGCAGCGGCGCGAGGAGCTGGGCCTGCCCATGCCGCCGATGAGCCGTCACCTGGTCTTCGCCGGGCCGCCGGGCACCGGCAAGACCACCGTGGCCCGTCTCTACGGCGCCGTCCTGGCCGAACTCGGCATCCTCAGCCAGGGCCACATCGTCGAGGTCTCCCGCTCGGGGCTCGTCGCCCAGATCATCGGCGGCACGGCGATCAAGACGAGCGAGGTGTTCAACAAGGCTCTCGGCGGTGTGCTGTTCATCGACGAGGCCTACACGCTCACCAACCAGGCCAAGGGCAGCGGTCCCGACTTCGGCCAGGAGGCCGTCGAGACGCTGATGAAGCTGATGGAGGACCATCGCGACGAGATCGTCGTCATCGTCGCCGGGTACTCCGAGCAGATGGACCAGTTCCTGGAGTCCAACCCCGGCATGGCATCGCGTTTCGCCCGCACGGTGGAGTTCCCCAACTACGAGGTCGACGAACTGGTCACCATCGTGCAGGGCCTGTGCACCAAGCACTACTACGAACTCGACGACTCCGCCCTGGACGCCCTCACCCGGTACTTCGAGAACATCCCCAAGGGACCGACGTTCGGCAACGGCCGTGTCGCCCGCTCCCTCTTCGAGACCATGATCAGCAACCAGGCGTCGCGCCTCGCCGTCGACCCGCCGCGCGACACGGCCGCGCTGGGCCGTCTGGAGGCGGCCGACATCGGCCCGGTCCCGGAGGGCGACGCCGGCAAGCCGGAGCCGCCTCCGTCCGGGGCGGCGGCGTCCCAGCCGCCCGCCGAACCGCCCCCCGCCATGCGCCGACTGGCCGGACTGTGCGGTCTGCGGGAGGTGCGGGCGGCACTGCTGAAGCGCACCAACGATCTGGTGGCCTTGTGCCGCGACGGCAGTCCTCCCGCCCCGGCCGCCAACGTCGCCCTCATCGGCGAGGAGGGCAGCGGACGGCGCGCCGTGTCCACGTTGTACGCGAAGTGCCTCGCGGAGACCGGCGTCCTGCCCAACGGGGCGGTGCACCGCGCCGCGCTCTCGCAGGTTCCGGCCCGGTGGACGGACCAGCCCCAGGTCCATGCGGCCACGCTGTTCGAGCAAGCCGAGGGCGGGGTCCTCGAACTCGACCTGGACGCGGCCTTCACCGCCCGGCCGGCGCACGAGCGGACGGCGGTGTGGGACGCCGTGGTGGCCGCCGCGGGCCGTTTCCCGCGCACCGCGATGGTCCTGCGGGCGACGCCCACCGCGCTCCGTGCGGCGCTGCCACAGGGCAGTACCGCCGCCCGCTGTTTCGCGGAGTACCTGCACCTGCCCGGTTACGGGCCGGAAGATCTCACGGAGCTGGTCTGCCGCCGCCTGGCCGCGCGCGGCCACCAGCTCGGCGAGGGCACCCACGCCGCCCTGGCGGAGCTGCTGGCCGTCCAGCCGCCCGCCGACGGCGCCTGGGGCGCGCACCGTCTCGCGGACCGCGTGGCGGAGCGGTCGAAGGCGCCCGCCCTGCGGCCCCGCGACATCCCGGCACCGCACCTCGCCCCGGCACCGGCGGCTCTTAGTGACACGCGGGCACAGCTCCGCGTACCGGCAGGCAACGAAGACCGTTCACCGTTCCTCGCGGCCGTGGTGGCCGCGCAGGATTGAGCACAGCAGAGGGTGCCGCGGGGAACACCTCGGTGCACCACCCAGTCAAAGAAGGGATGAGCGATGGCTGAGAGTACGACGACGGTCGATGTAGCGGGAATGCGGGCGGCGCTGCCGCATTTCGAGCAGGCGCTCGCCGAGACGGCCAGCGCGTTCACCAACATGCAGAACCAGGCGACCACTCTGGAGAGCAGTTGGAAGGGGGACGCCGGGTCGACCTTCATCAACGCCCTCAACACGTGGCTGGAGAACTGCGACCTGGTCAAGAAGGAACTCCAGAAGGTCACCGAGAAGCTCGAGGCGACGACCGGCTCGTACGACCGGGTGCACACCAGCACAGCCGACTCGGCGAGCTCCCTCCAGCAGGCCATCGGCGCGGGTCTGCCCGGATTCTGAGCCGGCGTCGGCGCGAACCCACGCGGGGCGCGCCGACCGGCCGACCGGTGAGATCACAAAGCTTCTGAACGAAAGGAACGAGCATGGCTACGTACGAGGTCAGCTTTTCTCAGATGGAGTTCGTCGCGGGCGAGATGGACACCATCACCAAGAACATCCAGGAGATGATCCGCAACCTGGACGACTCCTCCAAGCAGCGCCTGGCCGAGTGGAGCAGCGACGCGCGTCAGACCTACAACGTCGCGAAGGCCAAGTGGGACGCGGCAGCGGAGGTCATGCAGGGGCAGGCTTATAAAGCCACCGCTTCGCTGGGAACGATCACCGAGCACTACGTGCACGGCGAGAAGTACGGCATGAACCTTTGGGAGTCGTGACGTCTTGACGACCAGGGGCCGCAACGTGGGTTACGGACGGGAGGTGACCAACGGTGGGCGATCAGAGCGTCTATAACTACAGCTCGAACGACACCCAGAACCACAACCAGCATTCCAAGGAACCGCAGCAGTACAGCGGCGGAGCGTACTCCGACAGCAGCGAGGGGACGGTCGACCATTCGCCGCTCCCCACCCTCCCCGCTTTTTCGATACCGGGGGTCTCCCCGGACGGGTCTGGCAACGTCAAGGTCGACACCGACGTGCTGAACAAGTACGCCGACAACCTGGACGAGCTGGCCGAGATCATCGGTACTGCCTGGACCCGGGTCGATCACCTCAAGGACATCGCGCCCGGTGCCTTCAAAGAGGCCGAGGCCCTCAAGGCGGCGGTGACCGGTGACAAGGGTCTGCGGCCGAATTACACCAAGGCCCTTCATGACCTGCGTACGGCACTGATGGACGCCGCGAAGAACCTCCGGACGCTGGCCACGAAGTACTCCACGATCGAGGAGTTGAACCAGAAGGGGGGTGATGAGCTGCGGACTCTGATCACGACAGCGGAGACGGATCTCCAGGCGTTGCAGTCGGATCAGCTCTGATCGTGACGATCGTGGCGGCGTGTGCATGCCGATGCGGGAAGCGCGGGCGCCGACGTCCACTCGCGCGAAGCCGGTGCCATGTCACCGGGCGGCCCGGGCTCATCTCCGGCCGCCGTCACGCCGGTTCGGTCAGGACTGCAGTGAGAGGGAAGTTGACGCCGTCGCACACAGCCGCCGATCGACCGGCCGTCGGTGGCCACACGGAATGACGGACAACGGCGCCCCGTACCTGGCGGGGCGCCTCGTGAGTGATGTGGCAGCGCAACGTCCATGAAGTGGCGTTGCGCGTTATTGGCATTGCGCGACGGGAGCGCGGAAGCATGGCCGACGGCGGCAAGAGCAATGACGTCCCTGGTTTCACCGAGGGGGACGACGGCGTCTTTCCCGACGAGGAAGGCGACACCAGCGGCGATTACAGCAACTGGGACTGGAAGCACATCATGGCCGCGATCACCGGTGGCGCGGCCTACACGGGTTCCGACCTCGAGCAGAAGGCAGCCGGCTATTCCAACCCGCAGACCATCCAGGACGCAGCCGACACCTTCTGGTACGTGCAGAATGTACTGGAGGAAGTCGGCGATTACCTGTCCGGCCTGGCCGAGGGTGTGACCGGTGAGAACGGGCTCTGGAAGGGAGAGGCGGCGACGGGTTTCGGCTCCGCCATGTCCAAGCTCGGCCAGCAGACGCTCGAAATGGCCGGCGTGCTCTCGGGCGGCGTCACCGGCGACAACAACGTACCTCAGCAGCTCGCGAACAACGCGCACCATCTGTACGAGGCGATCGCCAAGATCAAGGACATCGACACCTGGTACGCCAAGGAGGCCGCCCGGATCAATCCGGACCTCGTGATGAGCAACGGCCTGGTCCGGGTCAGCGCCAACGAGAAGATCGTCAAGATGATGACCGACGACATGCGGCAGGTGCTCGTAGCCCTGGCGAAGCACTACAAGATCAACAAGGACTCCATCGTCCAACCGACATCCCCTATCGACCCGGCCGCGACGGGCGGTACGCCGACGTCGACGCCGACGGATAACTACTCGACGTCGGGCTACAACGGGGAGACGGACAACCCGTCGGGTGCGGACAACCCGTCGGGTGCGGACAACGGGTACGCGGGTGCGGGCAACGGGTACGCGGGTGCGGGCAACGGGTACGCGGGTGCGGGCAACGGGTACGCGGGTGCGGGCAACGGGTACGCGCCTGGGTACCAGAGTCCGCAGGGCCAAGGGGGACGGCACCAGTGGAGGACGGCGAACCATGCCCCCGCCGGGCCGCCGGGGGACCGGGGACGGCGCCAGTGGAGGACGGTGAACCCCGCCCCCGCCGGGGTGTCGGGGCAGCAGGAGCCTGTGGTTGCGTTTGATAGTCCGAACCAGCCGCGGGTGGCGGGGGTGTCGGGGCAGCAGGAGCCTGTGGTTGCGTTTGATAGTCCGAACCAGCCGCGGGTGGCGGGGGTGTCGGGGCAGCAGGAGCCTGTGGTTGCGTTCGATAGTCCGAACCAGCCGCGGGTGGCGGGGGTGTCG
>NZ_JBWKDW010000021.1:26527-28288 GCF_056435735.1 Streptomyces sp. NPDC043878 | reverse complement strand
GGGGCAGCAGGAGCCTGTGGTTGCGTTCGACAGTCCGAACCAGCCGCGGGTCGTGGGGGTGTCGATGTCCGGGCCGGAGCAGTCTGGGGTCGCGCTGGATCGTCCGGCGGAGCCGGCGGTGCTGCCCGGCTTCTAGACGGCTGGCGCCCGCCTCGTAACCAGCCGGGCCAGCGAATGCAGTAGACCTGGGATTGACCGCGAGCGTCGGGTGGAGGAAAAGCGGAGCCATGGCCGGCAGTAACAAGAGCAGTGACGTCCCTGGCTTCTCCGAGGGCGAGGACGGTGTCTGGGCCAATGACGGAGACACCAGCGGTGACTACAGCAGCTGGGACTGGAAGCACATCATGGCGGCCGTCAACGGCGGCGCCGCCTATGTCGTCGACAGTCACAACCAGGAGCGGGCCACACAGATCTCCGATCCGGAGACCGTCCAGGAGGCAGCCAACACCTTCTCCTACACGCAGCAGGTGTTGCAGGAGGTCGCTCAGGCCCTGAGCGACCAGACCGAGCAACTGACGGGCGAGAACGGACCGTGGCAGGGTGAGGCGGCGTCAACCCTTAAAACAGCCATGACCGGGCTCTCGACGCAGGTGCAGCACATGTCCGACGCGCTGTCCGGCGGCGTCACCGGGGACTACAACGTCCCGCAGCAACTGGCGGACAACGCTCAGCACCTGCGCGAGGCCAAGGCGAAGATCAACGACATCAACAATTGGTACGCCCACCAGGCGCTGGCGATCGACCCCCACCTTCTGATGAGCAACGGCCTGGTCCGGGTCAGCGCCAACAAGAAGATCGTCGAGATGATGGGCAACGACATGCGGAAGGTGCTCGTTGCCCTGTCCCAGCACTACAAGGTCACCAGTGGCTCCGTCAGCCAGCCGACCTCCCCCGACAACCCGGCGAACAGCCCGTACGACAACATGCCCGATTACGGCGAAGGGATGCCGTACACCGGGGGTGGCATACCGAACTACGGTGACGGAATGCCGTACACCGGCGGTGGCATGCCGAACTACGGTGACGGAATGCCGTACACCGGCGGCGGCATACCGAACTACGGCGGGAACTCGCCCCAGGACGTCGCCGCCCCGACCGACTACCCGAATACCGGTCTGGCGCCCGGCGCTGGGACGCTGGACCCCACGGCGCCGGGCTTCTCACCGAATGCGACGGATCTGGGAGGTCCGGGCTCAACTTCGGGTGGCCCCGGCCTCCGGAACGCGTCCGTGTCCCCGGCGCCCTTCGACGCATCTGATCTCGGCTCGGGCGCGCCCCTGGACAACGGGCCGGGTGTGAGTCCGAACGGGTTTCCCGGTGATCCGTCACTTGGTGGCGACCCGGCGAACATGCCCTCCACGGGGCAGCTGGATCCGACCATGGACGCGGCGCTCAACCCCAACGGCCAGGGCACCGGCTCCCCGATGCCGGAGGTCGCCCCCTTCCCGGGCCTGGCCGGGGGCTTGAACTCACCCGGAACCGGCAACACCGGCACCAAGTCCCGCACGCTGGACGCGCCTTCCGCGTTCCCCAAAAACCTGGGCCTGGACGCTCCGGGAGTCACCGGTCCGGACTCGGCCACCGCACCGGGCACCGCCGACATCGCCGGGTTCCCGGACACGAGCCTGCCCGATGTGAACACCCAGGGCATCACGGCTCCGGGCACCGGGGTGGGGGATGGGCTGCCGGGGCTGTCCGACATGCCTACCGAGGCTCGGGTTCCTGGTGAGGGTGTCAGTGCGTTCCCGGGCAGTACGGCTC
>NZ_JBWKDW010000021.1:0-26430 GCF_056435735.1 Streptomyces sp. NPDC043878 | reverse complement strand
ATGATGCCGATGGGCGGTATGGGGGGCATGGGTGCCGGTGGCGGTGCGGGCGGTCAGGAGGGCGCGCCGTCCGACGCGTCCGGTCTGCTGGGCGGCGACACCGGTCCCTGGGCTCACACGGCGGATGTCGGGGAGTCCACGGGTGATGTCTTCGGTGGTGCCCAGGCCGGTGGGCCTGGGCTGGACCTGCCGGGTGACGGTGGAGAGCACCTGGTGGCCGGCGGGCCGTCGCCGGAGACCGCCGAGAGTGCCGGTGGTACGCCGATGATGCCCATGATGCCCATGATGCCCATGATGCCGATGGGCGGTATGGGTGCCGGGGCGGCGGGCGGCGAACGCGAGCAGGAGCGTTCCGACGCGTCCGGCCTGCTGTTCACCACGGGCGAGCCGTGGGCGGACACCCCGGCGACGGACGAGCCGGTCATCGGGGCGCCGAACGGTACGTCGTCCGGTGACGCGTACCTGCGCCACGGTGACGGCGTCGGCCAACCCGCGGCCACCTCGGCATGGCCGTCGTCGGTGGAGGAGCCGGGTCAGGAGCAGCCGCACGCATCGCAGGCCGAGCAGCCCGCCGCGGGATTCCCGGCGGTGATGCCGTTCCTGGGGTCCGGGGCGTCCGAGGGCGGTACCGGAACCAGCAGAAGCGGCGAGCGCGGCGAACGGGCCGGGCGGACCGAAGGTACCCCGGCAGCGCAGTGGGGTGACCCCGAATGGCTGGCCGGGCAGCCCGGCGCGTCGGGTGCCGAGCCGTCCCACGGCCTTTCGCAGTCGGCGTGGGACGTGCCGCAGCCGGCGGCCACCGCTCAGCCGCAGGCGGGTGCGGCGGCCAACGCTCAGCCGCCGACGGGCCCGGCGGCCACCGCACAGCCGCATGCCGCCGCCGACCCGGCGGGCGTCCACCCCGCGGCCGAGGCAGCCCCTCCGGCGTATGGGACGCAGCTTCCCGCGCACACCGGGGCCGTGGCGCCCGTGCCCCAGGCTGCGACCGCGTACCAGGCACCGGCGGCTGGGGCTGTGGAGCCCCAGGCGCGGGGTGAACAGCAAACCGCCCGCCAGGAGTCCGTCCAGCAGGTCTCGGCCACCGAGGCACCCGCGGCGGACGACCCGACGACTTGGGACGTCTCGACCGGTTCACTGTTCCCCCTGCTCGGGGGGCACGGGCAGGAGACGGACACCGGCACCGAGGCGGCCCGGCAGGAGGCGGCCACCGCCACCTCCGTCATGGCCGGTGCGTATGCCATCGGCCGGGCAGTCACCGCCGACCAGGCTTCCGCCGAGCCGGCCCGACCGGCCTGGCGGCCGAAGGCGTCGGGCGGCGGCATGGCGGCTGAGCTGTCGTGCGCGATCGACGAGCCCGAGGAACCTGCCGAAGCCGCCCGCCGTCGGCGCTCCGCCACCGACGAAGCGGACGCGGACGCGGGCAAGGACAAGGACAAGAAGCGGGACCAGGACGGCAAGACGAGCGTCGCCGATCTGCTGCGCCAGGAGGAAGACGTCTGGGGCGGCGCCGGACAGAGCTCGGGCGTGTTCGGCTGACGTCCCGGCCGGGGCGGACGCGCGGGCGGTTCAGGCGCACGCTGAAAGCAACGAGCGACGAAAGAGACGGAAACGATGAGCACCAAGTCGAACGGGAAGGACGCGGCGGGCGGCCAGGACGGGCCGGTCATTCCCACCGTTCCGGTGTCGCAGCAGGCCGTGGCGCCCTCCGGGGCCGGCGCCGGGCTGGCCGTCCCCCAGGCGCAGCAGCCAGAGGCCGAGGGGAACGACATCCCGCCGGTCCCGGACCACATCCGCGAGGCGGCTCGGCAGGCCCCCGATCACTGGCTCGGCCTGATCGACCCGGCCTGGTCGGGTGAGGGAACGCCGCCGAACTGGGCCCTCGTCGGCCAGTGGCGGTCGGATCTCGACGGCGACATCGTCGAGTGGCAGGACAACGAGGAGTACCAGCCCTCTCCCAGGGCGATGGGCTGGCCCGACCCGACCGACCCGGTCGACGAGGCGGTGCAACTCGCCGCCACCGGCTACGGACCGGCGGAGACGGTGACCCACACACTGGCCACCGCGGAGGTGGCGGTGTTCGTCGCGCCGGGCGGGGGGCTGCTGTCCGCGGTCGCGCCGGACGACGAGACGCCCATCATCCCGGTGTTCACATCCCCCGACCATCTGCACGCGGCGGGACGCCTGTCGTCCAAGCCGATGAAGGTCCCCGAGCTTCTCGACCAGCTTCCCGAGGGGCATCTGATCTATCTGAACGCCTCGGGACCGGTCAGCATGACGGTCGAGTCCGGCGCGTTGCGCGAGGCGGTCGAGGCCGCGGCCCGGATGGAGGGAGAGAACAGCTGGTACGGCTCCGTGGACGGCATGCTGAACGGCGCGCCGGGCGCCTTGGCGGCCCCGGACGCGCCCGGCGGCTCCGGCGCTCGGAAACCGCCGACGACGGCCCGCGGGACGGCCGGCGGGACGACGACCGTGGACACGGGCGGCCTGCTGTAGCGGGGGACTCGTCCGGCGGCGCAGCGCGCACCTGCCTGGGGCGGATGCGGATACGAAGGCAGAGCCCGCTGTACAGGAGGTCCATCATCCGCCCGTGACCGTGTGGGTGCGCCCATCAGCCGGTTGACTTGACCTTCCGAAGCATCGTTTCCACGTGTTGTCCGGGAGGGCCGGGATGTCGTCTCCTTACGATCAGCAGATCGAGGAGCTGCTGGCGGACTACAGCAAGAAGCGCGATCAGGCGTTCGAGTCACGTCAGCAGATCAACGCGGTGACGGCGACGGCGACGGCACCCCGCCAGGTGGTGCGGGTGACGGTGGGGGCCCAGGGCCAGATCACGGAACTGGACTTCCCCACCGGGGCTTACCGGAACATGGCGCCCAAGGATCTGGCCAGGGTGATCCAGGCCACCGTTGACAAGGCCCGCGCCCAGGCGCTCAAAAAGGTGACCGAGGCGGTGACCGCGGTGATGCCCGGAGGAGTGCCCCTCGCTGACCTGCTGGAGGGCAAGTTCGACCCCCGAGCGTTCCTGCCGGAGGAACTCCCCATGCCCGAGGCCGTGAAGGACTACGTGGACCACGGGTACGGGGAGACGGAGAGGAATGGCCGCGGTGAGTGAGCAGCAGCAGCCGTCCTCGGGCGACATCGTCCGGGTAGACACGGATCAGATCAAGAAAGCGCTCCATACTCTCGAGGGCATCTGGCGCAGTCTGGACAAGGCGGGGCGTGATCTCGTCGACCGCTCCAACGAGTTGGGTGAGTGCTGGGGCGACGACAAGGCCGGCAAGACGTTCCGCGAGAAGTACTGGGACCCGCACGAGAAGGCCATCGACGCCGCGGTGCAGGGAGCGAAGGTTCTCAAGGATTCCGTGGAACGTGTGCAGGACATGGTGAAGGTCTACGAGCAGGTCGAGCAGCAGGCGACCGACACCGCGGCGGACATGGGTACCGGCATGGGCGCCTGAGGCTTCGACAACAGCCGCGCGCACCGCTCGCCGGCACGGCACCGTGCCGCGTCGGCGTCGTGCGGTCGCCGCTCAACATCCCCGGCCTTCTTTCTTCCCCCGTCAAGTCCTGTCTGTGGTGGTCGCTGACTCATGAGCATCAATATGCCGTCCGGGCTGCAGTGGGTTGCCAAACTCGCCGGTGGTGGGTGGCCGGAGGGCGACGAGGACAAGCTGTGGGAACTGGACACGGCTCACCGGGACTTCGCGAAGGCGGTACGGGAGCTGCTGCCGGAGCTCCAGGCGGCGCTCGAGGAGGTGCGGGGGGGACTTTCGGGGCCGGCGGAGGACGCGTTCGAGGCGTACCTGAAGAAGCTGCTGGTAGAGGATCTGCCGGGGCTGGCCACAGCGGGTGATCAGCTCGCGGACATGCTGAAGAAGATGGGGCTCCAGGTCCAGTACTCCAAGATCATGATCTTGGAGATGCTGGTCTGGATGGCGGGGCAGATCGCTTTCCTGGCGTGGTGGGCGCCGGAGGCGGTGCCGGGCATCGTGGCGGCGGGCACCGCGGCGATCAGGATGATCCTGACGCGGCTGCTGGCGGCGGTGGCGGTCAACGTGGCCATGGCCGGGTTGATGGACGCGATCGCCCAGCTGTTCCAGATGGGCCAGGCCGGTGAGGCGCACCGGAGCAGCTGGGACTTCGACGCCACCAAGATGGCGTTGGGCGCGGGTGCCATCAACGGTGCTGTGGCCGGGCTGATGTTCACGGGTGCCGGTGCGGTGGCGCCGGGGCTCCTGGCGTCCCTGGCGGGCAAGATGGGCGTCGGCGCGGCGGCCGGCGCGCTGGGCATGGAGCTCACCGACCTGGCGTTCGGGATCGACGGCGAGCCGGGGCTCGGTGCGCTGGCCGGGGCCGTGGGCGGTGCGATCGGGCACATTCCGGCGGTGCGCGGCGGGAAGGGCGGCGCCGGGGCGCGGGGCGACGCTGACATCGAGGTTCCGGGGATGGGCGCCGAAAAGCCGGGGCTGGGCGACGGAACACCGGGTCTGAAGGGTGCAGGAGCGGAGGGGGCCGGCGCCGGGGCGGGCGCACGCCCCGGCGCCAAGGACACCGAGGGGGGCTACGGCGGTACGCCCCGGGAGGGGGGTGACGAGCTGCCGGCGTACCCCGGCGTGGGTGACGAGCTGCCGGCGTACCCCGGCGGACGTCCGTACAAGGTGCCGCTGTTCGGGGACGGCGTCCAGCCCGGGCACGAGGCACCGCAGCCCCCGTTCGAGTTGATGGGGAAAGCCGTTTATCCGGACCGTGGTGGTCACACGGACCTCACCGGGTTCGCGGGCGAGGGCGGTACTCCGCGCACCATCTCCCACCCGGGTGAAGAGGGTGCCGGTGGTGGGCCGGTCCGGGGCACCGGGAGTGGCGAGGAACGCCGCCCGTATGACGACGTGTCCGACGCGGGCAGCGGGCCGTTCAACGACGATGTCACGGTCTCGGGCATCGGGGCGGGAGACGCGCCGCTGATCCTGCCGGGCCGCTGGGACGGGTTCAGGGCAGGGGAGCTTCCCGGCGCCCCACGAGGGAACGCCGGCTCCACCGGCTCCCTGGTCCGGCCGCAAGGACTGCCGGGCTTCGAGAGGCAGGGGAGTACCGAGCGCTTCGGCGTCGCGGACCCGTCCGCGCAGGGCGGAACGCCGGCCCACGAGGTCCCGGGCGTCCCGGGACAGGTGCCGACGGAGCGTCTCGGGCCGTCGGGTGACACGGGCGGCCGCCTCACCGAGGAAGCGTTGCACAAACATGACCTCGACGGCGTTCGCTCCCCCCGTCGTTCGGTAGGCGACTGGGTGAGGGACGTGGCCCGGTCGCAGACCCCCGAGGCGCCCCGGACCGTTGTCACGGAGCCGCTCGGCCACGTCCAGGAACTCCCCCTGACCGAGGCTCCCGCCGACCCGCGGGCCACCGGAGCCGCGCCGCACGGCACCGGGGACTTCGCCGTGGCGGGGCGTGAGTCGGCTCCGGTGGGGTCGGAGCACTCGTCGGCGCCGGCCGCGCCGATGCCGACGGATGAGCGGGCGCCCGCTGGTGCGGGCCACGAGGTGGTGCCGGAGCAGTCGCAGCCCGAGGCCGGACATGGGTCGGCTTTGGTGGGGTCGGAGTCCGAGGCTGGGCAAGAGACTCCGGCGGGGTCGGGGTCGGGGTCGGGGTCGGAGGCTGGGCAAGAGGCTCCGGTGGGGTCGGGCTCCGCGCATGAGTGGGCTCCGGTGGAGTCTCAGTCGGGCCCGGAGACCGTTGTGGCGCCTGGTGGTGAGAGTGTTCAGCCGACCGGGCATGTCGAGGGCCCGCAGGGTCCTCGGGACGTATCCGAGCCTGCGGGGCAGGAGTCTGTGCCTGGTCCGGTGCCCGAGCCCGAACACGCGGTGCAGGCACCGCAGCCCGGGCATGGACAGGCACCCGCTGCACCGGCGCCCGGACATGTCTCCGGTGACGGGACGGAACCCCGTGTCGGTGCCGACCGGACCGGCACTGAGGAACCGTCTGCCCAGCAGCCCCTGGCCGCCCCGTACACCGGGGCCGCGCCGACGGGCCGGGGCATGGTCGAGCCGACCACCGGTGGCATGCGGGGCGGCGAGTCGCCCGTGGCGCAGCCGCCGCACGAGTCGCAGCTCCCGCGTGGGCAGGCGCCCCTCGGTTCCGAGCCGGCGCAGCGGCAGCCGGCCGGGCCGGTCGTCCAGGCGCCGGGACGTGAGCCGGCGGCGACACCACGGCCGGCCACCGAGAGCGTCACCACTCCGCAGCCGCCAGCCGGGGCGTCCAGGGGAGCCACGGCCACGGGGGGAGCACCTGGGGTGCCCGCTCCGGCCCCCCGGCCGCCGGTGCGTCCCTCGGAGCCCGAGGGCGGACAGCCGCGCGATGCCGGGTCCACGGCGAACCCCGGATCCGCCCACTCGGGGGATGCCGGTCTTCCCTTCGAGCGCCGCGATTCCGTCCTTGATGCAGATCACTCGGCCGAGGGCGAGGCTCCTCGCCCCGTTCACGCTGAACACGGCCGCGTCGAGAAGGGCCACGCAGAAGGTTCGCAGGCCCCCCACGATGTGGCGGGCGGTGAGGAGCCGCCGCCGCCCGGGCCGCGCAACCGGGCGTATGCGTTCTCTCCGGGCGATCAGGTGCGCGTCGACGGGTTCAAGGCGGCGCACGAGGAGACCACACGCACCCTCAAGGGCCGGCTGTCGCGGGAGGACCAGAAGTTCCGGCAGCAGCAGAAGGCCGATGACGCCCTCAACGGCGCCCAGGTGGATTACGTACGGGGCGAGAACATCCATGGTGTGCCGGGCGCGGGGCGGCCGGATCCGCAGGCCTGGGCACGGCAGCTCGTGCCCGAGGAACTCGTCGGGCCGGTGGCCGACGGTTATCGGGCCGCGGTGCGCGGGACCGGCCCGGACCGGGCGGGCGACGCCGAAGGGCGGCCGGTGTCCGGCAGCGGCGGAATCCCCCACGAGCAGCAGTTGATCGAGCAGCTCTCGGACCGCCTCACAGGCCTCGACCACAATCTGTCCCTGGACGAAGTGGCGCGGGGAATGATCCGCCAGGCACAGGACGCCGGCCCGGAGGGGTGGGCGCGGGGGCTGGGCGTGCCGGACGAGCTGGTGGGCACGGTGACGGACGCCTACCGGACGGCGTTGCACGAGAGCCGGCCGCGCGGCGCCGACGGGGACCTCGAAGGGGGCACCGCGGCACTCCCCGGCGTGGACCGGGTCAAGGAGCAGCTGTCGTCCCGGCTGGACGGTATCGAGCACGACTTGTCGGTGGACACCCTCGCGAACGGACTGGTGCACGAGCACGCACGGGCCGGCCGGGGCGGTCCGACGTGGCGGGAGCGGGTGGAGACCCGGTTCAACAAGCGGTGGCAGGCGGACCTGGAGGAGTTGCAGCGCGGCGACATCGCACCATCGGAATTCGCGCAGCGGTTCGACGTCCTGGTGGGCGGCCTGCACGACGAGTTCGAACTCGCGGCGGCGGCGGACAGTGCCCGGATGTCGGCGGAGCACGCCTTCGACACGGCGCCCGACCGGCCGTCGGGGCTGACGCCGGCCGACGAGGCCAGGGTGCGGTCGGATTTCGCCGAGGCGGCCGCGAACGAGGTCTACGAGGCGGCCGAGGGTGTCCAGCGGACCGACGACGGCCGGATCGAGCCGTCCGACTGGGACGGGATCCATCAGCGGTCCGGGCAGGGGATCAGCGAGCTGACCGGCGGGTTGCGGGCGCGGCTGGAGGCGGAGGAGCACGCCGCGAACGGCTTCGACTTCGTGGGACGGCTCACCGGCACGAGCCGGGAGCGGCTGGAGGAGCTGCGCGAGGAGTTCGCCCGGGACTTCGAGAAGTCCACGCAGCGGCTGCCGGGGCCCGACGGGCCGGAGGTACGCCGCCTTCCGGAGGACGAGTGGCGTGCCGGCCGCCCGCGGTTCGAGCGCCTGGCGGACGACGTGTTCGACCGCTGGCACGGGCGGCTGCGGGCCGAGGCCGCGGAGGTGAGCCTGCGGACGCAGGCCGAGCGGATCGTCAACGCGTTCAAGCCGCACTGGCGGCAGGGTACGGCGCACCCGGACGAATTCGACCGTGTCGACGGCACGAAGGTGCTGGACCAGTACCAGGACGGCGTGCGGGACCGGGCCCGCGGTGAACTCGAGGGCCGCGCGCCGAAGGACATCCCGAGCGAGCAGTGGGTGGCGTACACCGAAAGGCTGCGCGAGGCCGACGCCGCGATGCAGGGCCAGCTGCGGGCGCGGTTCGAGAACCAGGCCGGTCTGCAGGGGTGGCTACGGCGAGCCGATGCCCGGCTGCGGGACCTGCCCGGGGACGAGGCGGCGGCGGACCGGGCGCGTGAGGGGGTGCGGGAGGAACTCACCGACGGCTACCGCGAGCTGGTCGGCTGGCCCGACGAGGGTGCCTGGCCGGAACACGAGCTGGCGGTGCGTCAGGAGGAGTTCAGGCGGCGGGTGTACGAGCCGGCGCTGGAGTCGGCGCCGGACCGGGTGGCGTTCGAGCAGGGAGCCGAGCAGGCGCTGCGGAACGCCGCCGGGCGGCTGCACGACATGACGTCCGGCGTGCACGAGCTCACCGGCCGGGCCGCCAGGCGTTTCGCCATGGAGGACGAGACGTTCGACAAGCTGGCCGACGGCTACCGGAGCGAAACCGGAAAGCAGTACCACGAGTACTTCGGTCCCGCGCGTCGCGACCTGGACACGTGGCTGGAGTCGGAGAAAGCCGGCGGCGACGCGTTCGGCAACGGGCTGCGCGAGCGGTGGGAGGAGTTCGAGCAGCAGTCGCCGTACCAGCAGCGGATACGGCAGCAGGCGGCCGCAGAGGCCGCGGCGTGGCGTGCGCAGATGCGGGACACCTTCGGGGACCTGGCGGGCAGGCAGTCCCCGCTGGAGGATCTCCAGCGGACGGTCGGGCTCGATCCGCACGGGCTCGACTCGGCGCAGGCCAGGCAGTCCTACGAGCATGGCGTGGCCGAGCTGCGGAGCGACTTCAGCAACGCCTGGAGCGAGGCGCGGGAGGGACGTACGCCGGAGGAGGCCGCCCGGATCCGGGCGGAGCTGGTCGAGCAGACCCGCGACCGGTGGCAGGCCCTGCGCGACGACGCACAGGCCCACGAGGCGGCGTACCAGGACTGGCGGAGCCGTCCGACCTGGACCCTGCGCTACCCGCAGCTCGACATCAACCGGGACCCGTTCCGTTTCTCGCCGGCGGACGAGCACACCGCGAACGAGACCGCCCCCACCTCCGGCGAGCACATGCCGGAGGAGACCGCCACCGCCACCGGCGGGCAGCAGCAGATGGCGCAACTGCCCGCGCGGCACCCCGCGCAGGCCGCACCCCACGAGACGGTGCGGGAGCAGCCGCAGCGGTCCGCCACGTCCGCCGCGCAGGAGAGCGCCCCGCACGCACCGCAGCAGACCACCCCGCACGTCTCGCAGGCCCGGGCGGCGGCCGACGAGCGGGCGGCGGCGGAGCTGGACACGCTGCGGGACGGGCTGGAAGCCCGCGACGAGGCCTACCACGAGTTCCAGACCCACCTGGAGGCTTTCCCGCGCCTGCGGAACTTCGACGCGGCGCAGCAGGTCGGCCCCATCCGCGAGTGGTACGCGGACGCCCGGACCGCACCGTCGGCCGACGGTCGGCAGGTCCCGCTGGGCGGGCAACCGCACGAGCAGCTGGAGGAGCGGCTGCGCCAGGCGGACGCGGACCTGGCCGCGCACCAGAGCACCCGAAGGCTCTTCGACGAGCAGGTCGAGTCGTCCCTGTCGCCCGTTCTGCGGCCCTACGTGTTCAGCGGTTCCGCCCAGGTCGCCCAGCTGAGGGACGACTTCCACCAGGCCGTGGTGGCGGCAGCGGGCCCGGCCACCACCGCCTCGGCCGGTGACCTTCAGGCAACGCTCCAGGCGCCGCCCGAAGTGGTGGAGCGGTTCCGGCAGGAGTTCGCCCGGGCCCGCTTCGACTGGGCAGCCGCCGAATCCTCGTTCCACCGGGCGTTGCAGACGAGGGGGCCGTCGGGTCCGCAGGACCTGGTCATGGGCCGCGCGACCTGGGACCCCGAGACCCACCGGTGGTACCGGAACCGGCTGGATGAGCTGCGGGAGCGCTACACCGCCGACTGGGCGGCGCTGGGCTCGGCACAGGACCCGGCGGCCGAACAGGGCCGCCTGGAAGAGCAACTGCGGCAGGCGGCCGAGGGGCTTCAGGCGCGGGCGGCGCGAACGGTCGGCGCGCTGCGCGCGTTCCAGGAGCATCTGGAGGCAAGCCCGTGGCAGCCGGACGGCCGCTGGGACCCGCAGCTGACGTCCTGGTACGCGGACGAGAAGGCGGCGATCGTCCAGCCGTTGCGGCAGCGGCTGACCGAGCAGGGGCCGTCGGCGTTCCGGGACGCGCAGCGGGAGTACGACGAGCGTGCCGCCGCCCTGACGCAGACCGCCCGGGCCCGGCACGGCATGTCCGAGGACTTCCGCGGACTGCTGGCCGGCCGGCCGCCGCAGCAGGTCCCGTTGACGTCGCCCGAGATGGCCCGGTGGACCGCGGACCAGATCGACGCGGCGCGCAACGCGTACGTCCAGGCGCGCGAGGCGGCACACGCACAGGAAGCCGCCGGCCGGTTCGTCGACGCCCCCTCGTACGCCGCGGAGAACGACTGGCGCCGTCCGGCGTGGCAGGCGGACCAGGAGCAGCTGCACACCGAGTACGGGCAGCGGCTGGAGCAGGCCGAGGAAGCGACCCGGCGGGAGGAGCAGCGGGCCGCCGCGCGGGCGGAGTTCGACGGTGCCTTCGACGCGTGGGCGGCGGCCACCGGCCACGGGCTCGATGCCCAGCAGTTGCACCGGACCCGGGAGCAGGCGTGGGAGGACCACCAGCGCCCGGTCGGCAGTGACACCGCCGCGACCGGGGACACCTTCGCCCGGGAAGCGGTTCGCCAGGTGGCGATGGCCCGGGGCCGGGCGGCGTTCGAAGACCGGTTCCAGGCCTGGCTGGACCGGTGGGACACCCCGCAGCCGACGGCGCCGTTCCAGGTGACCCCGGAGATCGCCGCAGCGGTGCACGACCACGCGGCGGCCCGGTTCGAGCAGCAGTTGGACCATGCGGTCGCCAAGACGTTCCCGGCCGGCTCCGACATCGCCGAAACCCTGAACGAGCGGGTCCGGGAGGCGGGGAACGAGCTGACCTACCTCACCGGCCCCCTGTGGGACGCCCTCGACCTGAGGGCGGGATACCTCTGGGAGCAGTCCCGCCTGGCGTCCGAGCTCGGCAGGCTGGCCCGCGGCTCCTACCGGGACGCCCTCGACCAGGACAGCCGTGCCTTGCTGACGGCGCTCGACGCCGAGAACGCGGAGGTCTCGCAGCCCGGGCGGGAAGCGGTACTGGCCTCCGCCCGCCACGACCTGGACGCCGCGTTCACCGAGGTGTTCGGGTCGACGGACTCCCCCGAGCGCCTGCCCGCCGCGCCCCAGGAGCTGCTGCCGCAGTGGCGTACGCGCTACGACCAGGTGGTGGCGGCCCTGCCGGCGAAGCTGGCGCGTCAGGCCGCGCGGGAGACCGCGATCCGAGGCGTGCTGGACGACGTCGAGGCGGCCACGAAGTCGTGGCAGAGCGCGCCGCCCACCAGTGAGGCGTTCCGGCGCCGGTTCGACGTCCCGCACGAGGTGTCCGGGCGCGTGCTGCGCGGGCTTCAGCAGGGCATCACCGCCGCGATCAACGACCAGTTCGATCGGACCGTCCTCGGCGGAGAAGGCCCGCTCCTGACACGGGTGCAGGACTGGAAGAACGCCCACGGCCGGCTGACGGCCAAGGACCAGATCCACGCCTGGATCCTGCGGCACCACGCGCGTGAGGGGGCGCTGCGGTCGGCCGGCGCGGCGTTCGAGGAGCGGCTGGCCGCCTGGCAGAGCGATCACCCCGGCCAGGAGCTGTCCGAGCCGGACGCGGCCCGGGCCAGGTCCGAGTGGGACCAGCGGGTCCTGAACACGTTCGACACCGTCTTCGACATGTCCGCCACCAGCCCCACCGCACTGACGGGCGCCATGTGGGAGTGGGACGCTCGGCTGGGCCACGAGGCCCGCCTGCTGCCGGAGCACTTCGTGTTCGAGGCCGAGGCCGCCCGGGCGCTGTCCGCCGCCGCCGGATCGTTCGACCACCTCGCCGCCGGCCACCGTGTCGACGAGGCCCGGCACGAGCGCATCAGGAACGACTTCCGGCAGGACTTCATCGACGCCCTCCACCGCCGGTGGGCACCGAAGCCACCGTCGGCGTCCTGGGCCGACCACGAAGCAGCAAACGGGGACACCGGCCAGGCCGTCCCCGCCAACGACCCGGCCGCCGCGCCGCACCGCCCCCTCATCACGCAGCCCCACACCCCCGCCCCCACACCCGCGCCTCCCGTACGCCCGGCCGACGACTCGGTCACGGACGCTCCCGCCGACACGCCCAGTAGCGGGCAGCGGTCGCAGCGGGTCGGACTGCTCGGTGGGACACCTGCTGATGATTCGGGTTATAGCTCTTCTGGTGAGCTGTTGGATGACCTGATCGCGTCGGTTCGTCTTCCCGATATCGGGCAGGTGGTGGCGGACCGGACGGTGGGCGTGGATGTTTTCGGTGTGTTGAGTCCGCCGGAAACGCCGGACTTTCTGCGGGATCCGGTGACGGGGCAGCCGTATGACTATTCCGGGTTCGGCCCTGATCACGGGGTGCATTTTCTGTATTTGATGAACATGCTGGATCTGACGCCGGAGCCGGGTCTTATGGATCCGGCCACGTGGGATATCACGGAGGGGATGTACAGCTATCAGGGGGAGCATCACCGGGTGCCGTTGGTGGTGCCCTCCATCTGGCATGGTGATCCACTCTCGGATACTGGGCCGTCTGCGGGGTTCTGGAGCAAGTTCGGCAGCGCGGCCAAGCAGTTCCAGGGCCAGGCGCTGTTCGTGGTGTTCACCGATGTGCCGCGTGAGGTTGTCGAAGCGGTCCTGGGGCTGACGGGGTGGTCTGAGGATCCGCGGTTGCTGGCGGTGCAGCGGATGGCGGCGTGGGCGCAGGATGCGGGGATCAGTCTGGTCAATGTTGGTGAGGTGTTTTCTTCCGCTTGGCCGATGGGGTTGCAGGCGGAGTACCTCACTGAGATGGCCAAGCAGACGGGGCCGGGGTGGGCGGCTGCCAGTGACAATCTGCGGTGGGAGATCGCGGACAGGTTTGGGGGCCTGTACAGCGATGGGGACAACGTGATCTCCAGTCTGGAGGATTTCCGGTCGGTCGCGGACAGTGAGGCGGGTTTCGCTGTCCATCGTGCGGGTGACCAGGTCGCCAACTCGGCGGTTCTGATGGTGCCGCGGCATCCTGCGGTTCGTGAGATCCGTGAACTGATACGTGCTCAGTACGGCAAGACCCAACAGGACATGTACGGCGCCGCCGGCATGCTGCGCGACTTCTGGGTGGCGACGGAGGTGGGTCGGGCCAGGCGGAACTCGGTGTTGTTGCGCACCTTCCCTCCGGCGGTGATCGATGTGCTGCTGCGGTACGGCGGCGTACGCGAAGTACGGGATCTGCCGGGGCTTGCGGGAGTGAGTATTGGGACTGACGGGAGCTGGAAGGTTCCTGCTTCCGAGCCGCTGCTGGTTACCGGGCGTGCGGAGACCCTGCTTTTCACCCAGCGTTTCGTGCACAGCCTGGTGCGGGACCTGTACAACCGCAACGGGGATCTGCGGCTGACCGGGGCGGCCGGCGTCGCTGCCCGGCATGCGCAACCGCAGATGGTGTGGGAGGCCGGGATGCGGTTCCTGGCCTCCCGCCCGGACATACGGCAGCTGGTGCGCGGTGTGACGCTGCGTCGTCTGGTAGGGATCGACGACGAGTTCGTGGCCGAGCTGCCCGAGAGCGTACGCGGCCTGCTGCGCTATCCGGAGGGCGAGCAGCCGCCGCTGGGCGTATCCGAGGACGAGGGGGACTGGTTCGGCCAGGAACACGGCGGGGGATGGTGGCTCGGCGAGCAGTCGGTCGCGGCCCGTCTGGAGCCCTACGAGGTGCCTGTCCTCGCCGGGCCGTCGTCGGCCGGTTCGTCTGGCGGCTTGTCGGGCGCCGGTGCGCCCGGCGTGGCCCATGGTCTGCTGGCGGAAGGGATGCCGATCGGCGGTCCGCTCAGCGCGGAGCGGCAGCGGTCCGGGGATGTCCGTTCCGTGTCCTCTGTGCAGCCTGCTCCCTCCGGCCGTCCGGTGGACGGCGGTCTGCCGTTGGAGGAGCTGCAACACGTCCGTGCGGCGGTTGTGCAGCAGTTGAAGAGGTGGAAGGTGAACCGGGCCGTGGATGATGCCACGGTGGCGGGGTTGCATGATCGGCTTCCCGATGTGTGGAAGCGGAAGGAGACTGCCCGGGCTCGCGGCGAGCGCATCGCGCTGATGATGATGAGCGGCGGCAGGCTGGCTGAGTTCCCGGGCATTGATGTTGAGCCGTTTGCTGCGGGGTGGCCGGACACGTCGGCTGATCAGACCTCTGCCGGTCCCAGCGCCGTCGGTGGTCTGCCGGGTGGGTCGCCGGATACTGGTGTGGAGCCGTTCGGGGCGCGGTGGCCGGTTGGTCGTGAGGCGGTTGTGGGGGGGCCGCGTTTCGGCCGTCATCCTGGTGAGCGTCCGGATGAGATGCCTGTGGAGCGGTTGCCTGAGGGGGTGCGTGCGACCGTTGCCGGTTCTGTGTCCAAGGGCAAGGCGGTGGAGTCGGAGTGGTTTACGTATGTGCGTACGACTCCGTACGGTTCGGGGCCGGTGACGTATCAGGTCAGTGGTGCGGGTGAGATCAGGGCGGAGTCCTTCGGGGATGATGTGCTGTCGGCCGGCTGGGTGAGGTTCGGTGATGACTTCTATCACCCGGGTGGTGCTTTCCTGCGGGGGGACAGCGGGTGGCTGGGCCTGGTGGGCAACGGGGCGCTGTGGGAGCAGCCTGAATTCCCGGCTGACGGGACTGCGGATTACCAGCTTGTGCCGGACCGGGATACGGAGTCGATGTATCTGGTGCCGGTCGGGCAGGCCGCGGAGCGGGGTGCCGAGGCGGTCGTGATCCCGCTGGCGGGTGTTGTCGGTGTTCTTCCGGGTTCGCAGCCGGGGGCCGGAGAAGAGTCCCGTTCTGTCGAGGAGTCGGTGGCGGAGGCTCTTGGGCAGTGGTTGGTGGAGCAGGAGTCGGCACCTGGTGGGGAGCGGTCGCAGCTGGATGGGGGTGTTGGTGCGGGGGTGCCGCTGGGGGTGTTGCCTGGCGCTGGTGAGCCGGTGCGTTGGCTGAGGGAGGCGGATGAGGGGGCGCCGGTGCCGCTGGGGGTGTTGCCTGGTGCTGGTGGGACGGTGCGTTGGCTGGGGGAGGCGGATGAGGGGGCGCAGCAGGCGGCTGTTGCGGAGTTGGCTGCTGAGGGCGGTACGGAGGAGCAGTTTCTGGTAGTGGCGTTGCGGCCCGGTGAGAACCGGCGGCCTGTGCTGGGTGGGAAGACGGTGTCGCCGGGGCGGGTCGTGGATCAGTTGGAGCGGTTGTTCGCGGAGGGTGTCTGGGATCCGGCGAAGATGCCGTTGCGCTGGTTGGCGGTTGGTGGTGGTGGCTGGTTCGATCCTCGCTATGCCAAGGAGGTGGGGTGGCTGTTGTGGGAGCGTGGCTTGTCTGCGTGGGGGGTGTATGCCGATCCTGATGTGGTGGGGGGGTTGGCGATGCTTCCTTCCGAGAGGCGGCCGGGGTTCGGTGCGCGGCTGAAGGAAGAGCGGGAGCAGATGGCGCCGTTGACCCTGGAGAAAGTGGCCGCCGAGGCCGGTTTGAAGGCGAGCTACGTCCGCAGGATCGAGGGGAGTGAGGTCGAACCTGATACCCCTACTAGTGGGCTCCTCCAGGAGGCGCTGGAGAAGTTGAGGCGTGCGGGGCAGGCGCTGAAGACGCCTGAGTGGAAATCAGTTGGGAAGAAGGAGCACGCCGACTGGGTGAAGGACCGGCTGACGTGGGCGGGGCTGCTTCAGAATCGGCTGGCCGACGAAGCCGAGCTGCACAAGGTCCACGTCGTCAGGCTCGTGGCGGGCAAGCACAAACCTATCTACGACACTCATCTGCGCCTCGTGGAGGTACTGGCGCCTGAGCCGGGACCGGCTGGGACGTTCGGCGGGTGGTTGAAGGCCCGGCGGAAGCAGGCGGGGCTGACTCAGGTGCAGCTGGCCCGCGAGGCCGTTGTGGACGTGACCTACCTCCGCAAGATCGAGAGGGGTGTCGAACCTGATCCCGGTATTCGTGTGCTCCTCGTGGGGGCGCTGCAGAAGTTGGAGCGTGCGGGGCAGCCGGGGGCGGGGGCGCAGCAGGCTGAGTCGGGGGTGACGCCTGAGCTGGGACCGGCTGAGGAGTTGGAGGGTGGGGGGCAGTCGGGGGCGCAGCAGGCCGAGTCGGGGGTGACGCCTGAGCTGGGACCGGCTGAGCAGTTGGAGGGTGGGGGGCAGTCGGGGGCGCAGCAGGCCGAGTCGGGGGTGACGCCGGGCACCAGGTGGATCATGCCGAAGGCGAGGGTCAGCACGGCGGCTGAGCTGGGACCGGCTGAGATGTTCGCGGACGGCGGCAAGTGGGTGAAGACCTGGCGGGAGCGGATGAAGCTGAGTCAGACGGATCTGGCCAGCGCGGCCGATGTGCCCAGGTCTAACCTCAGCAAGATCGAGAGTGGCACGATCGAACAACCTAGGTCTCGATATGCATCGGCGCTCGTGGATGCGATGAAGAGGTTGGACCCTCCGGGGCAGGGATCGCCTGAGGAGAACACGTACGGCACGTGGGTGCAGGACTGGCGGGAGCGGCTGGGGCTGACTCAGATGCAGCTGGCCCACAAGACCGGTTTGCTACAACCCAACCTCAGAATGATCGAGGCGGGCGCGTACATACCTGATCTCCGAGATCATTTTCTCCTCGCGAAGGCGCTGCACGAGTTGGAGCGTGAGGGGCAGTCGGGGGCGGGGGCAGCGTCGGCGGGTCCGTCGTTGCAGCTGGGCCCCAATGCCAGGGGCGTCGAGCCCGCGGTTCCCGCGGCTCCGGGGGACTTGGGGGATCCGGAGGATCTGGAGGATTTGGGGGATGAGACCGGTGTGGACCCGCGGGTTTCACAGCAACCGGGTGCCGGGGTGGCGCAGGAGGGGGCAGTCATCAGCTCGGCGAGTCCTGGCCTGCCGTCGATGGTGGAGTGGGGTGTGGTGCCGCTGTCTCCGTCCGGTCAGAGCGGGGACGCCGGCGGCTGGGCGCCCATGGATGTGGGCGAGCGGGGTGCCGAGGCGGTCGTGATCCCGCCGGCGGGTGTTGTCGGTGTTCTTCCGGGTTCGCAGCCGGGGGCCGGAGAAGAGTCCGGTTCTGTCGAGGAGTCGGTGGCGCAGGCTCTTGGGCGGTGGTTGGTGGAGCAGGAGTCGGCACCTGGTGGGGAGCGGTCGCAGCTGGATGGGGGTGTTGGTGCGGGGGTGCCGCTGGGGGTGTTGCCTGGCGCTGGTGGGCCGGTGCGTTGGCTGGGGGAGGCGCGTGAGGGGGCGCAGCTGGCGATTGTTGAGGTGTTGGCTGCTGAGGGCCCTGGGGGGGGAGAGCTTCTTGTTGTGGCGTTGCGGCCCGGTGAGGACCGGCGGCCTGTGCTGGATGGGAGGACGGTGTCGCCGGGGCAGGTCGTGGACCAGTTGTACCAGTCGTTCCTGGACGGTGTCTGGGATCCGGCGGTGACGCCGTTGCGCTTGTTGGCGGTTGGTGGTGCTGGCTGGGTCGATCGTGACTATGCCAAGAAGGTGGGGTGGTTGTTGCGGGAGCATGGCTTGTCTGCGGCTGTGGTGTATACCGATCCTGATGTGGAGCGGTTGGCGGTGCTTCCTTCCGAGGAGTGGCCGGGGTTCGGTGCGTGGCTGAAGGCCCGGCGGCTGCGGGCGAGGCTGACAAAGACACGGCTGGGCCGCAAGGCCGTTGTGGACCCGACCCACATCCACAGGATCGAGACCGGCAAGCGGAAAAAAACTAGACCCGTTACTCATGAGCGCCTCGTGAAGGCGCTGCACGAGTTGGAGCGTGAGGGGCAGTCGGGGGCGAGGGTGCGGAGGGTGGTCCGCGGACCGGCGCGGCAGGCCAAGTCGGGGGTGACGCATGAGCAGGGACCGCCTGAGGAGAACACGTACGGCAAGTTGTTGAGGGCCTCGCGGGAGTGGGTGGGGCTGAGTCAGACGGAGCTGGCCCACAAGGTCGATGTGGCCCAGGCCAGCATCAGCCAGATCGAGAGTGACGATTTCATCCCTCATCCCGATGTTCATGGGCGCCTCGTGGAGACGTTGCGGGAGTTGAGGGCGGGGGCAGCGTCGGCGGGTCCGCCGTTGCCGCATCTTCCCGGGTCGCCGGATACAGCGCTGGGCCCCAATGCCAGGGGCGTCGAGTCCGCGGGCCCCGCGGCTCCGGGGGACTTGGGGGATCTGGGTTCGCAGCAACGGGGTGCCGGGGGGGCGCAGGACGGGGCAGTCGTCAGCTCGGCGAGTCCTGGCCTGCCGTCGGTGGTGGAGCGGCGTGTGGTGCCGCTGTCTCCGTCCGGTCAGACGGAGGGGTTTGGCGCGTTGTCTCCCTTGGATCTTGAGGCTGCCTGGGAGGCGGTGGCCGAGGATCTCTGGAATGACCGGATCCCCTTTGATGACGAGTCCGATGCGGGCGGTCAGGCAGGGGTTGCTGATACTGCGATGACGGATGCGATCGTCCTGACGGGGCAGGGTGGTCTGCTGGCTGAGTTCCCGGGCATTGATGTTGAGCCGTTTGCTGCGGGGTGGCCGGTCGGCAGTTCGGTGAGGGTCGAGGAGCCGCGTCAGGTCGGCCGGGGCCCGGGCATGGTGGCGGTGGGCGAGGTGCGGCCGGCCGGCGGGGATATCCGTGTGGGCACCGGTTCCGACGCGTATACCGTGGGCCGGGCGGGCTGGATCGAGCTGCCGTCCGGTGACGTGCTCTCCGCGGAGGGATGGGTCGGGCACGGACACGACTTCGTCCACCGGCCGACGGGCGCTTTCCTGCGCGGGGACACCGGGTGGATCGGGCTGGCCGCTGACAAGGACGGGCTTGAGCGCCGTCTGGACGCGATGGGCCCGGGGAGCACACAGCCGTACACGCTGCTGTCGGGCGAGTCGGGCCTGTACCTGGTGCCGGGCGACAGCCTGGCGGACGCCGGAGCGGACACGGTCGTGGCGTACATCCCGCACTCGCAAGCGGTCTCCGGCACGACCGCCGCCGACACGCCCAGTAGCGGGCAGCGGTCGCAGCGGGTCGGACTGCTCGGTGGGACACCCGCGCCGCTGACCACTGCGGGGCAGTCCGGTGCGGTGATGGGTTCCCTCGAGCCGACGGACCCGTTGTTTTCGCCGGAGACCCTGTTGTGGGATGCGTCGGGTGTGGTGCGTGGGCGTAACCTGACGAGCGAGCCGGTCAGTCGCCTGCTGACGGGGCTGGCTCGTGTTTACGAGGACCGCCCGGGTGTACGGCTCAAGAGGGTGACCACGCCTGCGCAGGAGCGTGCGCCGTGGCCGGATGACGCGTATCTGGTGCCGGTCGAGAGCGACGACGGCCGGGTGGTCCGTACTTTCGACGGTCAGGTGCTGACCGCGGAGGGGCTGGCGGAGAAGCTGGCGGTGGATCCGGAGCTGTCGAAGCTGTCGCCAGAGGTGCATGTGGTGCTGGTGAGCTCCTTGGTGGGTGCCGGTTACCAGCAGTTCATCAGGGCGGTGGCTGTCCGGTTGGGGCGGACGGTGTGGGGCCCCACCCTTATTGCTCGCCTGCAGCGCAATGGGAGCCGTGATGAGCATGTCCCGGCGTTGGTAGACCGTGATGCTCTCCTGCCCTACGGGGGATGGGTAAGGGCGAGGCCGACGGATCCACCATTCGTTGACCGTGAGTGGACTGACGTGCGGGATGGCAGCACGTTCAGGGACAGCGAAATCATGACCTGGCCCGTTTTCGCCGACGGGCGAGGGTGGTTCGGCCGGATGGACCAGAACGACGAAGTGCGGTCGCGGGAGGACGACATGCGCCCGTATTTCAAGAAGCGGAGACTCCTGCATGTCCTGAGCGCAGACCCCTCGGTGATCGTTCGCACTGAGCAGATCGATCCCCCCGACCCGGCGGTAGCGGTCTACAGGGCCCACGGGGTGTACGGCGGCCTGGTGCTTCCCCTGGCTGGCGGCAGGAAAGGGTACCTGTCGGCGCGGGACGGCGGGGATTACATCGGCGGACTGCCCGAAGTGGCGATGTACCGGGCACTGGGCTACCGCCTGGTGCTGGAGGTCTGCTACGCAGGCTCGGCGGGTGACCCGACACAGAAGCAGCCGCGCAACATGCCGCCGCCGTACGTCGATGATCCGCTGGAAGTTGTCGCGCTGGGTCAGCACGCGTCGAATGCCAGCGGGATGGAGACCGACGCGGACACGATGTCCGACGGGTCGTACGACGATTCCTTCGTCTCGACCGTTGCTGGCGATGGGACGTGGGGGCGCCGTGTCAGATTCCGTCCGGAGCCGTCGGTCGGCGGACTGGCCTGGTTGGCGCGGGAGGCGGAACTGCACACCGGACCGGGGGTGGTTGAGGAAGCCACCCTCAGGACCATGCTGCGGCTCGTGCGGGCGTTGCGCGGGGTCTTCGGTCTCGAGATCGAGGATTCCCGCGGGGTGCGGGGGGGCCTGTACGAGAGGGTACTGAAGGGGATCGGCGCGCTGGAGAAGCTGCGCGCCAGTGATGTGGCGCTGGGCCGGTTCACGCCGTTCCGGATGGACCTGTGGTCCCACTATGCCCAGGTACTCAAGGAGGGACGCACGCCGCAACAGGCTCACATGGCCGTGCTGGAGCTCGCCCGGGCGCGGTGGGACGCGGAGCCGGGCGCCAGCCTCGGCAAGGTGCTGCCGCACTTTAGCGTGGTCCAGGTCCTCGACTGGTTCTCCCAGGCAGCCGCGTTCCATGTGGCGGACGTGGTCGGAACCGGGCAGACCGTGCCGGTGGGGCCGGCAGACACGGCACGGGCGTTCTGGGCGCTTGTCCGGTCCCACAGTCATCTCGCCAGTCTGCCGGCGGCGGAGGTTGAGCAACTCGGCCGTCAGGTCCTCCACCTGCCGCACGGCGCACCGTGGGCTCCGTGGGATCACGCCCAGCTGGTAAGGGTGATCGCCCAGGCGATCGCACAGGGCCTGGACATCGGAAAGCCGGAGGTGCTGGCTGCTTACCACTTGGTGTTCGCGGGGGCGTTCGAACCCCCGGCCCTTCTCCATCAGGGAGATCTCCAGGGCTTCAACTGGAGCGGTGTGCCGGCGCCCGGCGGGGTGGACACCGGTGTCGTGGTGGAGGAAGTAGCTGGATGGGAAGGGATCTCCTTCGCGTCTTCCCCTCCGCCGTGGGCGGGTCCCGGGCAGCGCGCGCCGATCGTGATCTGGACAGGCACGGACCCGACGGGCACCCGGGTCCTGCATCTGCCCAGGCTGGCCGGCGCCCGGGTGGCCGACGGGGAGTTCCAGGAACTCCTGTGGCTCGCCCGGCGGCTGCATTTGTTGCCCCGGGATATCCCCGTGCTTTTCCTGGCGTCCGGTCACGGAGCCCCGGGACCGCAGGTGCCGGAGTGGCTCTTCCATCGCACCCGCCGTGTCAACTGGAGTTACAGCGGTCTCGTCAACCTGATTCCGTCCTCTTTCGGTGGCCCGCTCACCATCCAGGTCCTTGGGGAGCCGGGTACCGGGGCGCCGGGCCGGTGGTGGAGGAACGGCCTGCAGCAGCCAGAGCCTCCCGGCGTCTCGGCTACGGCCTCAGCGGCACCCGGCGTGTTCAACGCGGACGGGCCGGCACCGGACGCGCCGACGCACGCGCAGACCACCGGATCTCAGCCGGATACGGCGGGGGCCCTCACCGATGCGACGGACCCGTCGTTCTCGTCGGCGTCCTTGATGCGTGATGAGTCGGGTGTGGTGCGGGGCCGTGATCTGACGGAGGAGCGGGCCCATCGCGTGGTGGTCGGGAAGGTGCGGCGGTACAAGACCCACGCTAACGGCGCGTTGGAACTGGTGTCGGAGAGTGACGCGCCGTGGGGCGATGCGGCGTTCGTGTACGCGGCGGAGTTGGCGGGCCGTGGCGTATCCGGCGACTGGGAGACGTTGGATTTCCAGGCGTTTGCGGAGAAGCTGGCGCATGATCCGGAGTTGGCGAAGCTGCCGAAGGATGTGGCGGTGGTGCTGGTGATTCCGGAAGCCGCGTTGGGGGATCTGGAGCTGCAGCGTGTGGTGAAGGCGCGGCTGGGGCGGGAGGTGTTTGCGCCCAGTGGTGAGGGGCGTCTGGAGTATGACGAAGGCTTGGACGCGTATTTTCCGGCGCTGATCGACCTGGATCCGGACGATGAGAATATGCGGGTCGGGGACTGGGTGCCGTCCGATCAGCTGGTGGTGAACGGGCCGTTTGCCGACCGTGAGTGGACTGATGTGCAGGATGACAGCACGTTCCGGGACAGTGAAGTGGACTCCTTCCCGCTGGTGAGCAACCAGGGCCGGCGCTTCGGCAGCGAGTCCATAGCCGATCAGTTGCGGTTGCGGGAAACGTTAATACGCAATTTCTTCGACAAACGGGTGACCGCACACCGAACGTTCGTCGGCGAGGCGATGGCGACTCTCGGAGTGGAGCCGACGACTCCGCTGCCAGCGGTCTACGTCTGGAGCAGCCATGGGACTCCGGGTGGCCTGGCGCTGATCACCGATGGCCGGAAGCGGTGGCTGGACGCGAAGCAGGGTGGGAGGTTTATCGCCGGGTTGCCTGAAGTGGTGGAGCTGCCCGACGGGTACTCGGTGTACCTGGAGGTGTGCTACAGCGACGTGGCCGGTGATCCAAAGCGCCCTCAGCAGAGGAATCGCATGGTGCCGCCGGTGGATGATCCGCTGGAGGAGCTTTCGCTGGCTGAGTGGACGGCGGACTACAGCCAAAAACCCGTCATCGCACACACCCGCGCCAAGGGCATGTCGGCCAGCGCGCATGTTCTCGAAGCCACGGCGGATGGTCTGCGGGGGCGCACCGTCAGGGTTCTTCCGCAGCCGTTGGGTGAGGATCTCGACGCTCTGGCTGTCGCAGCGAATCTGCATTCCGGTTCGGGGCCGGCGTCGGAGGAGACGCGGCGGGTGACCAGAAAGCTGTTGAGGGCACTGCGGCGGACGTTCGGCGAGGGCATCGAACAAGACCGGGGCGTGCCGGGTGGGCAATACGAGCGATTGCTCGCGGGCATGGGCGCGATCGAGACGATGCGTGCCAATGATGAGAAGCTGCGCCGGTTCACACCTTTCCGGATGGAACTGTGGACGACCCTCGCCGTGCAGGTGGCCAACGGCAACGCCCTGAGCCCGGGTCACTATGCGCGTGTTCTGGACATGGCCCGACAGGGGGTAGTGCACGACTCCGGTCTCAAGTTCAGTGCGGTCGTGCCGGGGGATCCCGGCCTGCACTACGCCCTCGCCCAGATGTCAGCCCTGGGGGAGGCTCGCGTGCGGGAGATCTTGACATGGTCCGCCTCTCAGCCGCCCGGCCCGGGGGACTCCGGGCGGGCGTTCTGGGCGTTGGTCCATGCTGCTCGGCTCGTCCATTCGACGGCGCCAGATGTCCAGGAGAGGGTGGGGCGCGGTGTGCTCCACATGGCCGACACGGAGCCCTGGGATCAGGGTAGGCACGAGGAGTTCGTGACGCTGGCGGCACAGGCTGCGGCGGCGGGCCTGCGCTTCGATGTTCAACCAGCGCTGGCTGCCTACCACTTGACGACAAAGGGCGCATTCGAGGACGCGTCTGTCCTTCGCAGCCCGGACGGCCACTACCTGGGCTACAACTGGAGCGGCACTCCGGCGCCGCACGGCCTGGTACTCGACACACTGAACGTCGCCGGAGCCATCGTCGACTCGCCGTGGAAGGCCGACGGCTGGAAAGCGGGTCACTACCGGGCCCTGTGGACCGACACCGATGCCGCTGGCAGGGTGGTGCTGCATCTGCCGCGGTTGTCCGGGGTTGCCATACCGGACGAGGAATACCTGGAACTGCTGGACCTGGCGCCGCAACTGCACTATTCGCCCCTCCGGGAGCCGGCGGTCTTCCTGACTTCGGGCCTGGAGACACGGCAACTCCCTGAGGATTTCTTCCGGTCATTCGGCCGACCCAACTACAGTTTCCCGGCGCGCCTCACAGCCTCCGCGTCAGCACCGTCGGCTGAACTCACCATCACGGCCCATCCCCTCCCCGGTGACCTGACGCCGCCCCAAGAGCTCTGGAAGCTACGCAAAATAAACATGCCCGCGTCGCCGACCACCGCGGGGCAGTCCGGTGCGGTGATGAATGCCCTCGAGCCGACGGACCCGCTCCTGGCGCCGAGGACATTGTTGTGGGGTGTGTCGGGTGTGGTGCGTGGGCGTAACCTGACGAGCGAGCCGGTCAGTCGCCTGCTGACGGGGCAGGCTCGTGTTTACGAGGACCGCCCGGGTGTACGGCTCAAGAGGGTGACCACGCCTGCGCAGGAGCGTGCGCCGTGGCCGGATGACGCGTATCTGGTGCCGGTCGATAGCGACGACGGCCGGGTGGTCCGTACTTTCGACGGTCAGGTGCTGACCGCGGAGGGGCTGGCGGAGAAGCTGGCGGTGGATCCGGAGCTGTCGAAGCTGTCGCCAGAGGTGCATGTGGTGCTGGTGAGCTCCTTGGTGGGTGCCGGTTACCAGCAGTTCATCAGGGCGGTGGCTGTCCGGTTGGGGCGGACGGTGTGGGGCCCCACCCTTATTGCTCGCCTGCAGCGCAATGGGAGCCGTGATGAGCATGTCCCGGCGTTGGTAGACCGTGATGCTCTCCTGCCCTACGGGGGATGGGTAAGGGCGAGGCCGACGGATCCACCATTCGTTGACCGTGAGTGGACTGACGTGCGGGATGGCAGCACGTTCAGGGACAGCCAAATCATGACCTGGCCCGTTTTCGCCGACGGGCGAGGGTGGTTCGGCCGGATGGACCAGAACGACGAAGTGCGGTCGCGGGAGGACCGCATGCGCTCGTATTTCAAGAAGCGGAGACTCCTGCGGTTCCACAGCGCAGACCGCTCGGTGGAACTTCACACTGAGCAGATTGCTCCCCGCGACTCGGCGGCGGAGGCGGTGGAGGCGGTCTACAGGGCCCACGGGGTGTACGGCGGCCTGGTGCTTCCCCTGGCTGGCGGCAGGAAAGGGTACCTGTCGGCGCGGGACGGCGGGGATTACATCGGCGGACTGCCCGAAGTGGCGATGTACCGGGCACTGGGCTACCGCCTGGTGCTGGAGGTCTGCTCCGCAGGCTCGGCGGGTGACCCGACACAGAAGCAGCCGCGCAACATGCCGCCGCCGTACGTCGATGATCCGCTGGAAGTTGTCGCGCTGGGTCAGCACGCGTCGAACGCCAGCGGGATGGAGACCGACGCGCACACGATGTCCAGCGGGATAGGCGACGATTACTTCGGCCCATCCGTTGCTGGCGATGGGACGTGGGGGCGCCGTGTCAGATTCCGTCCGGAGCCGTCGGACGACGAACTGGCCCGGTTGGCGCGGGAGGCGGAACTGCACACCGGACCGGGGGTGGTTGAGGAAGCCACCCTCAGGACCATGCTGCGGCTCGTGCGGGCGTTGCGCGAGGTCTTCGGTCTCGAGATCGAGGATTCCCGCGGGGTGCGGGGGGGCCTGTACGAGAGGGTACTGAAGGGGATCGGCGCGCTGGAGAAGCTGCGCGCCAGTGATGTGGCGCTGGGCCGGTTCACGCCGTTCCGGATGGACCTGTGGTCCCACTATGCCCAGGTACTCAAGGAGGGACGCACGCCGCAACAGGCCCACATGGCCGTGCTGGAGCTCGCCCGGGCGCGGTGGGACGCGGAGCCGGGCGCCAGCCTCGGCAAGGTGCTGCCGCACTCTAGCGTGGACCAGGTCCTCGACTGGTTCTCCCAGGCAGCCGCGTTCCATGTGGCGGACGTGGTCGGAACCGGGCAGACCGTGCCGGTGGGGCCGGCAGACACGGCACGGGCGTTCTGGGCGAATGTCCGGTCCCACAGTCATCTCGCCAGTCTGCCGGCGGCGGAGGTTGAGCAACTCGGCCGTCAGGTCCTCCACCTGCCGCACGGCGCACCGTGGGCTCCGTGGGATCACGCCCAGCTGGTAAGGGTGATCGCCCAGGCGATCGCACAGGGCCTGGACATCGGAAAGCCGGAGGTGCTGGCTGCTTACCACTTGGTGTTCGCGGGGGCGTTCGAACCCCCGGCCCTTCTCCATCAGGGAGATCTCCAGGGCTTCAACTGGAGCGGTGTGCCGGCGCCCGGCGGGGTGGACACCGGTGTCGTGGTGGAGGAAGTAGCTGGATGGGAAGGGACCTCCTTCGCGTCTTCCCCTCCGCCGTGGGCGGGTCCCGGGCAGCGCGCGCCGATCGTGATCTGGACAGGCACGGACCCGACGGGCACCCGGGTCC
>NZ_JBWKDW010000020.1:150832-185403 GCF_056435735.1 Streptomyces sp. NPDC043878 | reverse complement strand
GCCTTCGGCCTCGGCTCCTACACCGAACTCCCCTCCTCCAACCCCGCCGTCCTCGCCTTCCTCCGCGAGTACGAGGACGACCTGGTGCTGTGCGTCAACAACTTCTCCCGGTTCGCGCAGCCCACCGAACTGGACCTGCGGGCCTACGCCGGACGGCATCCGGTCGAACTCATCGGCGGGGTCCGCTTCCCGGCCATCGGCGAACTGCCCTACCTCCTGACCCTCGCGGGACACGGCTTCTACTGGTTCCGGCTCTCCCGGGTCGCCGCCCGCATCGGCAGACGCGCTTGAACGTGTGCCGAGGAAAGGACGCCGTCATCATGCAGAAGACCGCATCGCCTCGCCCGCGGACCAGGGCCGTCGCCGACCCGATGGCCTCACTCGGCGGACTGCTGCGCGAGTGGCTGCCGCGGCAGCGCTGGTTCGCGGGCAAGGACCGCCCGGTCACCGAACTCGGCCTGCTGTCCGTCACCGAGCTGTACCCGGGCTGTCTGCACCTGCTGGTCCACGCGGGCCACACCGGCGTGCCCGGCCCCGACGGCGGCCCGGCCGGCGACTGCTACCAGCTGCTGCTCGGCGTGCGGGAACACCTCTCGCCGCGCCTGTCCCGGGCGCTCGTCGGCCGGGCCACGGACGGCCCGCTGGCCGGGATGGCGATCTACGACGCACTCCAGGACCCCCGTTCGGCGCAGCTGCTCCTGGAGCGGCTGCGCCATCCGGGCGACGTGGGTCCGCTGAGCTTCGAACGCGATCCGTCCGTACCGGTGCCGGCCGGTCTCGCGCCCCGCCTCCTGGACGCCGAACAGTCCAACTCCTCGCTGGTGTTCGGCGACGAGTTCATCCTGAAGGTGTTCCGGCGCATCCAGCCCGGCGTCAACCCCGACCTGGAGGTGCCGGGCGCGCTGGCCGCACAGGGGTGCCGCCGGGTGCCCGCGCCGGTGGCCTGGTTCCGCACGGCCCACCCGCAGGAGGCGACCCTCGGCGTCCTCCAGCGCTATCTGCCCAACGCCTCCGACGGCTGGGCGCTGGCACTCGGCGCGCTCGCCACGGGTGACGACTTCACCCCGCAGGCACACGCCCTGGGCCGGGCCACCGCGGAGGTACACCTCGCGCTCGCCTCGGCGTTCCCCGCCGGCGCCCACGGCGACAAGGAACGCACGGCGGCCGCGATGACGCGGCGGCTGGACGCCGCCGCGCGGTGCGTTCCGGCGCTGCTGCCGTTCGTTCCCGGGCTGCGGACCGCCTTCGGCGCCCTGGCCGGCTGCGACGCCGGACCGCCCGCCCAGCGCATCCACGGCGACCTGCACCTCGGCCAGGTGCTGTGGGCCGGCCGCGAGTGGTTCGTCATCGACTTCGAGGGCGAACCGTCCAAGCCGCTCAGCGAGCGCCGCAGCGCCCAGTCCCCGGTGCGGGACATCGCCGGCATGCTGCGCTCCTTCGACTACGCGGCCCGCCAGCGGCGGCCCTGGCGCCCCGAATGGGCGCGCCGCTGCCGGGAGGCGTACTGCGCGGGCTACGCCGCCCACGCCGGCTGGGACCCCCGCAAGAAGCACGGGCTGCTGCGCGCCTACGAGACCGACCGGGCCGTGTACGAGGTCCTGTACGAGGCCCGGCACCGCCCCGACTGGCTTCCCGTACCCATGGCGGCGATCGAACGCCTCGCCGTGAGAGGAGACTGACCCGTGGCCCTGCGTGACACGTCACTGCCCGAGGACACCTCACCGCCCGAGCCCTGCGGCCCGCGCCAGTCCGCAAGGAGGCCGCGCGGGAGCGCGCCTCCCCTGGAACCGGCCGACCGTGATCGGCTGTTGTCGGGCTCCCACCACGACCCGCACTCCCTGCTGGGCGCCCACCCGGTGCCCGGCGGAATCGCGTTCCGGGCGCTGCGTCCCTGGGCCCGCGCGGTCGAGGTCGTGGTGGACGGCACCCCCAGCGCTCTCGTCTCCGAGGGGGACGGCCTGTTCACCGGCGTGCTGCCGCTGGACGCCGTCCCGCCGTACACCCTGCGGGTGGCGTATCCGGGCGGGGAGCACGAGGTGCACGACCCGTACCGCTTCCTGCCCGCCCTCGGTGAGCTGGACCTCCACCTGATCGGCGAGGGCCGGCACGAACAGCTGTGGAAGGCGCTGGGGGCCGAGGTGATGATCCACCAGGGGGTGAGCGGCACCCGTTTCACGGTGTGGGCGCCGAACGCGCGGGGCGTCCGGGTCGCCGGCGACTTCACCTTCTGGGACGGCACGGCGTTCCCGATGCGCTCGCTCGGCTCGTCGGGTGTGTGGGAGCTGTTCCTGCCGGGCGTCGGGGAGGGCGCCCGGTACAAGTTCGAGATCACCTCCCGGCACGGCGGCCGGTTCCTCAAGGCCGACCCGATGGCCCGGGCGACGGAGGTGCCGCCCGCGACCGCGTCCGTCGTGACGGTGTCGCGGTACGAGTGGGACGACGCGCGGTGGCTGGCACACCGTGCGGACGTGCCCGTCCACCAGGCGCCCTTCTCGGTGTACGAGGTGCATCTGGCGTCCTGGCGGCCGGGGTTGACCTACCGCGAGCTGGCGGAGGAACTGCCGTCGTACGTCAAGGACCTGGGCTTCACGCACGTCGAGCTGATGCCCGTAGCGGAGCACCCCTTCGGCGGGTCCTGGGGCTACCAGGTCACCGGGTTCTACGCCCCCACCGCGCGCCTCGGTGACCCGGACGACTTCAAGTACCTCGTCGACGCCCTGCACCGGGCCGGCATCGGCGTGATCATGGACTGGGTGCCCGCTCACTTCCCGAAGGACGACTGGGCGCTCGCCCGGTTCGACGGCGACCCGCTGTACGAACCCGGCGACTCGCGCCGGGCCGAGCACCCGGACTGGGGCACCTACGAGTTCGACCTCGCACGCACCGAGGTGCGCAACTTCCTCGTCGCGAACGCCGTGTACTGGTGCGAGGAGTTCCACATCGACGGCCTGCGGGTCGACGCCGTCGCCTCCATGCTCTACCTCGACTACTCGCGCGACTCCGGGCAGTGGTCGCCCAACGTGTTCGGGGGGCGTGAGGACCTGGCCGCGGTGGCGTTCCTCCAGGAGATGAACGCGACCGTGTACCGGCGGGCGCCCGGTGTCGTGACGATCGCGGAGGAGTCCACCGCCTGGGACGGGGTGACCCGGCCCACGGACAGCGGCGGGCTCGGCTTCGGACTGAAGTGGAACATGGGCTGGATGCACGACTCGCTGGAGTACATCCAGAAGGAGCCGGTGCACCGCAAGTACCACCACAACGAGATGACCTTCTCGATGGTGTACGCCTACAGCGAGAACTACGTCCTGCCGATCTCCCACGACGAGGTCGTCCACGGCAAGCAGGCACTGGTGTCGAAGATGCCGGGCGACTGGTGGCAGCGACGCGCCAACCACCGTGCCTACCTCGGCTACATGTGGGCCCACCCCGGCAAGCAACTGCTCTTCATGGGACAGGAGTTCGCCCAGGGCTCCGAGTGGTCCGAGGAGCACGGCCCGGAATGGTGGCTGCTCGACCCGGCCTACGGTGCGGAGCCGGACCACCGGGGGGTCCGCGACCTCGTGCGCGACCTCAACACCGTCTACCGGGGCGCCCCGGCGCTGTGGCAGCGCGACACCGACCCGGGCGGTTTCCGCTGGGTGGTGGGCGACGCGGCGGAGGACAACGTCTTCGCGTTCCTGCGCTTCGCCGCGGACGGCGGCCCGCTGCTGTCGGTCTCCAACCTCTCCCCCGTCGTCCGGCACGACTACGACCTGTGTGTGCCCGGCGACGTCCCGGCCTGGCAGGAGGCCCTCAACACCGACGCGGCGCGCTACGGCGGCAGTGGCGTCGCTCTCCCCGGCCCCGTCACGGCCGAGGAGGGACGGCTGCGGCTCACCCTGCCGCCGCTGGCCACGGTGTGGCTGACACCGGCCGGTCCGCGCCCCGCTGTGTGAAGCCCGACGGCGGCGCCAGGTTCCGAACGCCCTCCGAGGGGCAGTCGGGGACGTACGACCTGGCCGTTCCCGCCGTCACCGGCGGGGTCACAGAAGGGCTCTAGTCACGTGCGCACCGTCGGAGTGGAGGAAGAGCTCCTCCTGGTCGACCCGGAGACCGGCGAGCCACAGGCGCGGTCCGCCGCCGTCCTCGCCCGCGCCGAGCTGGAAGACGCGGAGCAGGGTGTCTTCGAGAAGGAACTGCACAACCAGATGCTGGAGTTCGCGACCCACCCGCAGTCGGACATGGCCGAACTGCGCGCGGAGATCGTCCGCTGCCGCAAGGAGGCCGCCCGGCACGCGGGGGAGATCGGCTGCACGGTCGCCGCGCTCGCCTCCTCGCCGCTGCCCGTCAGCCCCTCGGTCAGCACCAACCGCCGCTACCAGTGGATGGCGGAGCAGTACGGCATCGCCACCCAGGAACAGATGGTCCTCGGGTGCCATGTCCATGTGTCCGTCGAGTCCGACGAGGAGGGCGTCGCCGTCCTCGACCGGATCGCGCCCTGGCTTCCCGTGCTGACCGCGCTGAGCGCCAACTCGCCGTACTGGCAGGGCAAGGACACCAGTTACAGCAGCTACCGCAGCCGGGTGTGGCAGCGGTGGCCCTCGGCCGGTCCCACCGAGCCCTTCGGTTCCGCCGAGCGCTACCACCGGCGGGTCGCGGACATGGTGGCCACCGGAGTGCTCCTCGACGAGGGAATGATCTACTTCGACGCCCGGCTCTCGCGCGCCTACCCGACGGTGGAGCTCCGGGTCTCGGACGTCTGTCTGCACTCGGACACCGCCGTGCTCGTCGCCACCCTCGCCCGGGGGCTCGTGGAGACGGCGGCCCGCGAGTGGCGGGCCGGCACCGATCCCGCGCTGCACAGCGTGAGCCTGCGGCGGCTGTCCGCCTGGCGGGCCGCCCGGTCCGGGCTGACCGGGGAACTGCTGCACCCCGCGACCATGCGGCGCATGCCGGCCGAGTCGGTGGTCCGGGCCCTGCTGGAGCACGTCGGGGAGGCTCTCACCGACAGCGGCGACCTCGACCGCGCCGAGGAGTCGGTCGCCCGACTGCTGCGCCACGGCAACGGCGCCCGGGTGCAGCGGGAGGTGCTGGAGCGCTCCGGGAGTCTGCACGACGTCGTCACCGAGTGCGCCCGGCAGACGCAGGGGTGAGGGTGCGGCGCCCCGCCCGCCTCACAGCAGCAGCACGAGGGCGTACGCCAGGAAGAAGGCGGCGATCAGCACGGCCAGGCCCAGGATGAGGGTCAGCGGCGCCTTGGCCCAGCCCCTGGTGGGGTTGTGCGTGTCGCGGGGGCCCGCACCGGACATGCTGCTCTCCGCGGGCGGGGTCTCCCCCGGTGGTACGCCGCCGCCCGGTTCCAGACCGGTGGTGCGTTCGGGCTCGGGGTCGGGATTCACGTGGCTCATGCCTGCCGGGTCCCCCGAAGATGCCGAGATCATCAAGGCACGGACACTATTCCGCGTTCCCGGCCCCGGCGGGTCCCGCCTGGGCTAGATTCGCAGCGCCGATGACCGTACTCGTCGGAGTTGTCACACCCCGTACTCATCAGGAGCAGCGCATGCGCGACTTCGCCCTGCCTCCCCCGTCCGCCCCGCCCCTGACCGGTGGGCTCGCCGACAGCCTCTTCGAGACGGCTGCCCTCTACCCCACCCGCCCCCTGCTCGCCCGGCGCCCCGAGGGCTCCGGCGCGGCCTGGCAGGAGGTGACGGCCGTGGAGCTGCGGGACGAGGTGGTGGGCCTGGCCAAGGGGTTGATCGCGTCCGGGATCGCGCCGGGCAGCCGGGTGGCGATCATGGCGCGCACCCGCTACGAGTGGACGGCGCTGTGCTACGCCCTGTGGACGGTGGGCGCCGAGGTCGTGCCGGTGTATCCGACGGCGTCGCGTGAGCAGGTCGAGTGGATCCTGCGGGACGCCGGCTGTGTGGCCGTGGTCGTCGAGGACGAGCAGTCCGTCATGACCGTCGGCTCGGTGTGCGCGGCGCTGCCGCGGCTGCGGCACGTCTGGCAGCTGGACGCCGGGGCGCTGGAACAGCTCGTGCGCAAGGGCACGTTCATCCCGCAGACCACGGTCGACTCGTTGCGCCGCATCGTGCTGCCGGACTCCACCGCGGCCGTCGCCTACACCTCCGGGACGTCCGGTCATCCGCTGGGGTGCGCGCTGAGCCACCGCGGCCTGGCGAGCCCCTGCGACACCCTGCTGGCGGGCTGGGGACACACGGCGGCGCCCCCCGGCGAACAGGGGGCGGTCCTCGCCTTCCTGCCGTTCTCCCACGTGTACGGCCTCATGATCCAGGGCCTGTGCATACGCGGCGGCCTGCTCATGGCGCACGAGCCCGACCTGAGCGAGGCGGCGCTCGCCTCGGCACTCCAGAGCTTCAGACCCACCTACTTCTACGCCGTCCCCTCGGTCTTCGAGAAGATCTACAAGAACTTCCTGCGGGCGGCCCAGCAGTCCGGCCGCGGCGCCCTGTTCGAGCGGGCGGCCGGCACCGCCCGGGACTTCGCCGCCGCCAACGAGCGGCAGCGGCTGGGCGAGGGGCCCGGCCCCGGCCTCGACCTGCGGCTGCAACACGCGGTGTACGAGCGGACGGTGTACCGCAGGCTGCGCGCCGTGTTCGGCGGCCGGGCCCGCCGCGCCACCTCCGGCGGCTCGCCCCTGAACCGTGATCTCTCGCTGTTCTACGAGGGCATCGGCCTCTACGTGCACGACGGGTACGGGCTGACCGAGACCAGCGGCGGGATCACCATGCAGCCCCTGGGCCGGGAGAAGTCCGGGACCGTCGGGCAGGCACTGCCCGGCACGGGCGTGCAGGTGGCCGACGACGGGGAGATCCTGGTGCGCGGACCGTCCGTGTTCCAGGGCTACATCAACGACGACGCCGGGACGCGGGCGGCGCTGCGCGGCGGCTGGCTGGCCACCGGCGACATCGGACGGCTGGACTCCGAGGGGTATCTGACGATCACCGGCCGCAAGAAGGACATCATCATCACCAGCAGCGGGAAGAGCGTCGCCCCCTCCTCGCTGGAGCAGCGGCTGCGGATGCATCCGCTGGTGCACCAGGCGGTCGTGGTGGGCGACAACCGGCCCTGCGTGGGCGCGCTGATCACCCTGGACCCGGAGTACCTGACGCACTGGCGGGGGTCGCTGGCCATGCAGAGCGACGCGCAGGCACGCGAGGCGCGGGAGGAGAACGCGCTGCGGGAGGAGCTCGCGCGGGCCGTCGCGGCGGCCAACAGCGCCGTCTCCCGGTCGGAGTCCATCCGGGTCTTCCGGGTGCTTCCCGAGCCGTTCGATCTTTCCAACGGTCTGCTGACGCCGTCGATGAAACTGCGCCGGGACGCGATCGTTCGGCACTACGCCCTGGAGATCGACGCGATGTACCAGGCGCGCGCCCGTCCGCCGCGGCAGACCGCGCAGAACGGGCAGGACGAAATGTCGAGCTGGGACGACTCCGACAACGTGTTCCGATGACAATCGCATGGCGCTGAGCCCGTGTTGGGGGACATGCCGAAGGGCGCCCGCCGGATGGTCACCGGCGTGCGCCCTTCGGTTCTCGCTTTTCCCGCGCGGTCTTGTGGGTCAGCCACCCACATACCAGGTGAACCCGCCGTTCGCCGCTGACACGGCGAGCAGAATGCCGAAGAGGACCAGGTCGACGATGCCGAGCACGACACCGGCCTTGGCCATTCCGGCCCCGCCCTTGGCCGGCGCCTGTCGTATTCCGACGACGCCGAGCACGATCGCTATCGGTCCGAGAATCACGTTCAGCAAGAACACGCCGATGATTCCGCAGATGAGGCTCGCGATGGCCAGACCATTGGTGCGCGACCTGGAAGACGCGGCGGAGGAACTGCCGTAACTCGTCATCACATTCTCCCGGTGTGGAGTGGTTGGATTCCCGAACGCTCCCCCGCGGAGCGCGTTTCGCCTTTCCGCCCTTCGGGTGCCCGCCAATTCGCCCCGTATTCAAGGGCGTTGACGCGGACCGCTGGCGCACGGCCGACATGGCTGTGTCTCGGACACCCTGCCGCCGCGGGGAGTGACCCGCGCGGCACGGGAAACCAGTAGCCGCATGGTGCGAAGTAGCGAACTCCGTTGTTGGCCGGACCGGTTCGAGGCGGGAGGCGAGCGGTGCTCTTCCTGATCGTGGCAGTGATCCTGCTGGCCTTCGTCCTCGGTTCGGTGGCCTATCTGCCCTGGCCGGTCACGCTGGCCCTCAGCGTGGTGATCGTCGTCTGGCTGTCCGTCTTCACCGTCCGGGAGCGCCGGCGGCGGAGCACGGCGGGAAGGAGCTGAGTCATGCGGTTCACCGCACCACCGCGGCAGCGGACGGGACGACGGGACACCGAGGGCATGGCCGTCGCGTCCTTCGTCCTCGGCCTGGTCGGCCTCCTCGTCATGAACATCGTCCTGGGCCCCATCGCGATCGTCCTGGCCGTGATGGCCCTGCGCAGGAACACCCCCCGGCGTTTCCGGGCCCTGCTCGGGCTGGGCCTGGGTATCGCGGACGTACTGGTCCTCGTCGTCCTCATGGCGGTCAACGGCGGCCCGGCCTGGACGGCCGTGGGCTGAGCACGCGGTTCGCGTTTCCCGGCCCGCGGAGGTTTACTTCGGCCGGTTCGTCACAAGCGGAGTGAGAAACAGACACGACCGTACGAGGGGAACCGCCGCCGATGACCGACCACCGCCGTGGCCGACCTGTCCGTTCTGCGGAAGCCCTGCTCACCGGCGCCGGCAGCGCGTGGTGCGCCGGCGGCCGGCTGTGGGCGCCGACGGCCCTCCTCGCTCTCGGCGTGCTCGCCCTCGGGGCCACGGTGGTCCGTCAACGGCGCGTGCAGGCACGGGTGGTGACACGGTACCGGCGCGTCGCGTCGGGCCCGCGCTCACCGTTACCGGTGCCCGAGCCGTGCTGCCGGTTCTGGGAGAACTCCGACGGCGTCGCCCACGGCCCCGACTGCCGAGGCACGGGAAGTCTGGCGGTCGAGGTGGAGCGGGGCTGGCGGGAACTGCACGACGCGTGCTGTCTGCACGCCTGGCAGTCGCGCGGGACCGCCCACGACACGGTGTGCGCCGACCGGACGGTCGCCTGAGGCCACCGTGGTCGCCGTTGTACGGCCGTCGGGGGTCTACGGCCGCCGCGTGTGTGCGGCTGTCGCGTGTGTACGGCGGAACCGTCCCCGGAGCCCCGCGGCACGCTCGCCGGGCGTCGCGGCCGGACCCCCAGGCGCGCCCGTCGGCGTCGCCCACTCGTGAGCTGAGGCCGAGACCGGGCGCGTAGGCTCTGCGGGCTTGGGAACTTGTCAACCGAACGACACCGGAGAGAGGACGACCAGCCCCGCGGACGGCGGGCCGAGGAAGGCACGATGGCAACCGAGCCACACTGGGACGACACACTGGCTGCTGAGGAGATCTCCATGCGCACCTCGCGCTTCGCGGGTGAGCTGCGCAATGTGACGGGTGCACGCCTTGAGGCGGAGAAGTTTCTCCACGATCTCTCGCGGGCCTCGCCGCCGGCAGCGCCCGAGTACTGGGACGACATACTCCTGGTGGTCACGGAGCTGGCCGCGAACGCGGTGCAGTACGCCCCAGGACCCTTCGAACTGCGCATGCGCCGCACCTTCGACGGAGTGCACGTGACGATGCGCGACACCAACACCACTCCGCCGGCGCCGCGCCCCTTCCACCCCAGCCGGGGCGGCGGCGGGATCGGCTGGCACCTGATACACACCCTCTGCGACCAGGTCAGCGTGGTCCCGGACGGGACCGGCAAGGACATCCACGTCTTCCTGCCCTGGTGAGGCCCCGGGCCTCCCGAGCCTCCCGGAACGGGCGGGACCGGGACTCTCAGACCTGACGTCCCGGGTCCTCGGGCTACTCCGGGCCGGGGTGTCCCGGGGTCTCGCGCAGAGGCACGGTCACGTGAATCGTCTTGCCGCCCCCCGGATGCGTGTCGATCGCGATCTCGCGGGCCAGCCGGATGATGAGCGGCCAGCCGTAGCCGCTGCCGTGGTGGCCGCTGGGCAGGGCGCCGGAACCGAAGGCGACCTGCGGGACGACACCGCTGTTGTCGCCGACGGCCAGCCGGACACCCCCGGGCGTGAGCGAGATGTCGAAGCCTGCCAGCCCGTCCCCGTGCCGGATGGCGTTCGCCACCAGTTCCGAGACGACGAGCAGCAGGTCGATGACGTCCTCCTCCCGCGCCGTGCGGGAGGAGGATTCCCACTGCTCTCGCACCAGGCCGCGGGCCAGCGCGCGGGCCATCGCCGCCGTCGTCACCCGGGCCCCCGTCGCCACCCTGTCCGTGGCGCGGTCGGCGCCCGTCACCCGGACGTCACTGCCGACGGCGCCTCCGTCCCCGGGCCGAGGCCGTCGTCGACGACGGGGGTCGGGCTGGTTCCTCTCACCGCACACTGCCTTCCCCGCTCGCGTGGAGCGGTCCTGCGTCCCAGGTCACGCGGTGGTCGTCTCACGCGGCGGCAGCCGATGATAATAGTCGCCGACGCCGGACAGGTAGGCGGGATCCATGGTCTCGCTGTCGGTGTGGAAACGGGGGGCCGCCTTCACCTCCGCCCTGGTGCAGGCCAGGGCGATCGCCGCGTTCTCGACGTCGACGCCGGTGACGACACCGACCGGGACCAGCACGCTCCGGCCGAAGATCCACACGCCGGTGTCGACGACGAGGTGCCGCATGCCGAAGTGGTCGGCCTGGCGGTCCACGTGCCCGATGTCACCGTCGGGCGCCGTCACGGTGAAACCCGTGAGGTCCAGCCCCTCGGCATGGGCGCTCTCCGGCGCGTAGGACCAGATTCTGTCAGTGGTCACACTGCTCCCTTCTCCTCGGTCGGGTGACGACCATGAGCCCGGGGGCGGACCCTGCGCGCCCCCTGGTGCTCCACAGCCCAGTTACCCGACTCCCGCGGTCGCATTCGGAAGGTTTCTCCGCCACACCGCGCGCCGGTCCGCACCCCGGCCCCTTCCGGACACCGTCAGGGCCCGCCACCATGGGGGAAAGCGATTGCGGATACCCTCCTTTCCCGACACCATGCACGATTCGCGGCGGGTGGAACGGTGGAACCCGTGAGCCGGTGCGACGCTTTGTCGGGGGGATGCCGGGTGGGTTAGCCTGCGGCGTATTTCTCATCGCGCAGATCCGTGAACTGCGGAAATGCATACACGGCTTGTGCGGGGCCGGTCAGGGGCCCCGCGTGGTTCCGAGTCCTCGCCAGGGGACTCCTGGGGAGCGGAACGAGGGTGCGCATGGCCAGCAACACCACCGAGGTCACCGATGCGGTCCCTGGGGACCAGGAGCTCAGGCGGCTCCTGGCGGGACTGACGGCCGTGCGCGACGGGGACTTCGGCACACGGCTCCCGGACGACGCCGACGGCCTCATGGGCGACATCGGCAAAGTGTTCAACGGCATGGTCGACCAGCTGTCCGTGTTCACCTCCGAGGTCACCCGCGTGGCCCGCGAGGTGGGCACCGAGGGGACCCTCGGCGGACAGGCGGAGGTTCCGGGGGTCTCCGGCACCTGGGCCGACCTCACCGACTCCGTCAACGCCATGGCGAACAACCTCACCGGCCAGGTGCGCAACATCGCGCTGGTGACGACCGCCGTGGCCAAGGGCGACCTCTCCCAGAAGATCGACGTCCCGGCCCGCGGCGAGATCCTCCAGCTGAAGGAGACCGTCAACACGATGGTCGACCAGCTGTCCGCCTTCGCCGACGAGGTCACCCGCGTCGCCCGCGAGGTAGGCAGCGAGGGGCAGCTGGGCGGACAGGCACAGGTGCCGGGCGTCGCCGGTGTCTGGCGCGACCTCACGGACTCCGTGAACGGGATGGCGGGCAACCTGACCGGCCAGGTCCGCAACATCGCCCAGGTGACGACGGCCGTCGCCCAGGGCGACCTCTCCCAGAAGATCACCGTCGACGCCCGCGGCGAGATCCTGGAACTCAAGAACACCATCAACACGATGGTCGACCAGCTGTCCGCCTTCGCCGACGAGGTCACCCGCGTCGCCCGCGAGGTCGGCACCGAGGGACGACTCGGCGGACAGGCCGACGTCAAGGGCGTCAAGGGCACCTGGCGCGACCTCACCGACTCGGTGAACTTCATGGCGGGCAACCTCACCTCCCAGGTCCGCAAGATCGCCCAGGTGGCGACCGCGGTCGCGGAGGGCGACCTCTCCCAGAAGATCACCGTCGACGCCCGCGGCGAGATCCTCGAGCTCAAGAACACCCTGAACACGATGGTCGACCAGCTGTCCGCCTTCGCCGACGAGGTCACCCGCGTCGCCCGCGAGGTAGGCACCGCCGGCAACCTCGGCGGACAGGCCCAGGTCCGGGGCGTCTCCGGCACCTGGAAGGACCTCACGGACAACGTCAACGTGATGGCGTCCAACCTGACCGGTCAGGTGCGTTCGATCGCCCAGGTCGCCACCGCGGTGGCCCGGGGCGACCTCTCGCAGAAGATCACGGTCGAGGCCAAGGGCGAGGTCGCGGCCCTGGCGGACGTCATCAACACCATGGTCGACACGCTCTCCGCGTTCGCCGACGAGGTCACCCGCGTCGCCCGCGAGGTCGGCACCGAGGGACGCCTCGGCGGACAGGCCCACGTGCCGAACGTGGCGGGCACCTGGAAGGACCTCACCGACAACGTCAACTCCATGGCGAACAACCTCACCGGCCAGGTGCGCAACATCGCGCTGGTGACGACCGCCGTGGCCAAGGGCGACCTGTCGAAGAAGATCGACGTCGACGCCCGCGGCGAGATCCTCGAACTGAAGACGACGATCAACACGATGGTCGACCAGCTGTCCGCGTTCGCCGACGAGGTCACCCGCGTGGCCCGCGAGGTGGGCACCGAGGGACGCCTCGGCGGGCAGGCCGAGGTCGAGGGCGTCTCGGGCACCTGGAAGCGCCTGACCGAGAACGTCAACGAGCTGGCGGGCAACCTGACCCGGCAGGTGCGCGCGATCGCCGAGGTGGCCAGCGCCGTCGCCGAGGGCGACCTGACCCGCTCGATCACCGTGGAGGCGTCCGGCGAGGTCGCCGAGCTCAAGTACAACATCAACTCCATGGTGGGGTCCCTGCGCGAGACCACCCGGGCCAACCAGGAGCAGGACTGGCTCAAGACGAACCTCGCCCGGATCTCCAGCCTGATGCAGGGCCACCGCGACCTGCCCGTGGTCGCCGAGCTGATCATGGACGAGCTGGTGCCCCTGGTGTCGGCCCAGTACGGCGCCTTCTACCTCGCCGAGGACGGCGCCGGCCGCCCCGAACTGAGGCTCGTCGGCTCCTACGGCTACCCCGACGACGACACCCGGCCCACCCGCATCCCCTTCGGCCGCACCCTGGTCGGCCAGGCGGCCCGCAGCCGGCGCATCATCAGCGTCGACGAACTGCCGGCCGACTACGTGACCATCTCCTCGGGCCTCGGCCACGTGGCGCCGACCGCGCTCGTGCTGCTGCCCATCGTGGTGGAGGGCCAGGTCCTCGGTGTCATCGAGCTGGCCTCGGTCACCGCCTTCACCCAGACGCACCAGGACTTCCTGGAGCAGCTGATGGAGACCATCGGCGTCAACGTCAACACCATCGTGGCCAACGCCAGGACCGACGAGCTGCTGGACGAGTCGCAGCGCCTGACCGCCGAACTCCAGGCGCGTTCCGCGGAGTTGCAGTCGCAGCAGGAGGAGTTGCAGCACTCCAACGCCGAACTGGAGGAGAAGGCCTCGCTGCTGGTGGCGCAGAACCGCGACATCGAGGCGAAGAACCTGCAGATCGAGCAGGCCCGTCAGGAACTGGAGGCCCGCGCCCAGCAGTTGTCGCTGGCCTCGAAGTACAAGTCGGAGTTCCTCGCGAACATGAGCCACGAGCTGCGCACGCCGCTCAACAGCCTGCTCATCCTCGCGCAGCTGCTCGCCCAGAACCCCTCGCGCAACCTGTCCCCCAAGCAGGTCGAGTACGCGGGCATCATCCACTCGGCCGGCTCCGACCTGCTCCAGCTGATCAACGACATCCTGGACCTGTCGAAGGTCGAGGCGGGCAAGATGGACGTCACGCCGGAGCGGGTGCCGCTGCGGCAGCTCATCGAGTACGTCGAGGCCACCTTCCGGCCGATGACGACGCAGAAGAGCCTGGACTTCACCGTGACCACCGCCCCCGGCGCACCGGGTGACCTGCTCACCGACGACTCGCGGCTGCGCCAGGTCCTGCGCAACCTGCTGTCCAACGCGGTGAAGTTCACCGAGCAGGGCAGTGTGGAGCTGCGGGTCGAGCCGGCGGCCGACGACGAGGTGCCCCGCGGTGTCATGCGGGGCGGCACCATCGTGGCCTTCCGGGTGCAGGACACCGGTATCGGCATCCCGGAACAGCAGCTGGAGACGATCTTCGGCGCCTTCCAGCAGGCGGACGGCACGACCAGCCGCAAGTACGGCGGCACCGGACTGGGCCTGTCCATCACGCGGGAGATCGCCCATCTGCTCGGCGGCGCCGTCACGGTGGACAGCACGCCGGGTCAGGGCAGCACCTTCACGCTCTTCCTGCCGGTGGCCCGCCCCGACTTCGAGGACCTGCTGAGCGCCGGCCGGTCCCTGGAGCGGGCGCCCGCCGACCTGCCCGACGAGGACGCGAGCACGCCGCAGCCCCTCATCGGCACCGTGGTGCCCTCGGGGCAGCGTCCGCGCCGGCTGCTGGTCGTGGAGGAGCGCCCCCGCGGCCTGCTGACCCTCGTCGCCGAGAGCGTGGTCGCGGACGTGACGCACGGCCGCGCCGACCAGAGCGCGGCAGCCGCGGTCGACATCATCACCGCCGTCGGCGCCAACGAGGCCGCGGGCGCCCTGGCCGCCGAGCCCTGCCACTGCGTGGTCCTGGAACTGGGCATGCCGGACGGTGAGGCGTCCCGCTTCCTGCGGGCGCTTCAGGGCGACTCGGCGCTGGCGAGCGTCCCCGTACTGGTGCACAGCGGGCACCGCGCGGACCTGGCGCTGGAGGAGTCGCTGAAGTCCGGCTCCGAGGGCGGGTCGCTGGAGTTCCTCTCCAGCCTCGACGAACTGCGTGAGCGCATCGCCCTGCACCTGTCGGCCGAGGAGCCCGGAGACGTGCTGACCCTGGTCCGCGCCGAGGAAGCGCACCAGTTGACGCAGCTGTCGGCGGACGTCTCGCCCGGCCAGACCGTGCTGGTCGTCGACGACGACGCGCGCAACCTGTTCGCGCTCAGCGGGATCCTCGAACTCCACGGGTTCCGGGTGCTGCACGCCGACAACGGCCGCAAGGGCATCGAGACGCTGGTCAACCATCCGGACATCGCCCTGGTGCTGATGGACGTGATGATGCCGGAGATGGACGGGTACACGGCCACGGCCGAGATCCGCAAGATGGCGCCGTACGCCGATCTGCCCATCATCGCCGTGACCGCGAAGGCGATGCCCGGGGACCGGGAGAAGTCCCTCGCCTCGGGCGCCAGCGACTACGTCACCAAGCCCGTCGACACCCAGGACCTGATCGCCTGCGTCCAGCGCTGGCTGCCCGCATGAGGACGCCGGTTCCCGCCCCGCACACCGGGGCGGCCAGCTGTCCCCTCGTCCGCGCCCCAGGGTCTTCCAGCCGAGGAGCCTTCGCACTGTGAGCAACTCCGACCATCCGAGCGACACCGCCGACGGTGAGGCACGATCCCTGTCGGCCGGGGACTCCCCCGGCGGCGGGACACGCGCCGACTCCGCCGCCGTGAGGGCGGCGGGCACCGACGGGCCCGACGACGACCCGGCGGCCCGGAACACGTCCGTGGGCCGGCTCGCGGCCACCGTCGAACGGCTGCGCCGCGAGGTGCGGGCGGCCCAGGCGGAGGCCGAGGGACGGGCCCTGATCGAACTCGCCAAGGGCATCCTGGTCGAGCGGCTGCAGTGCGGTCCGGCGCAGGCCGCACGGCAGCTGGCCGAGCTGACCGAGCAGGCCAACGTGACACCGCTGGAGTTCGCGGTCGAGGTCATCAACCAGGCCGCCCGGGACCGGATGTCCGAGGTGACCGACGCCTTCCTGGCGGCCGCCGAGGGCGAGGGCGATCCGGCGGACGAGTCCGTGGCCGTACGGCTGCGGGCGGCCGAGAGCGGCGCGCTGGCGGCCAACGACGCCCAGGCCGTGGCCGACTCCCTGCTGGAGCAGGCGCTGCGGCCGCTCGGCGCGGTGGCCGTGGCCGTCTGGTCGGCGGGCTCCGACGGCTCCCTCACGCTGGCGGGCAGCGCCGGCTTCTCGCCGGCCGAGGCGGAGCGCTGGCGCTATGTGCCGCCGGACGTGGCGACGGTGGCGCGCCGCTGCCTGAGCGAGCGCACCGGGCAGTGGCACACCTCGCTGTCGGCGACCGGCCTGCCCAGCATCGGCCGGCAACGCAATCCGGACGGCGGTCGCGCCGCCCTGCCCGCCGGCACCGGCGGACGCATACACGGTGTCCTGGAGATCGTCTGGGCGGGGCCGCTGGAGCGGCAGCCGCCGCAGGTGGTCCGGCAGGTGGAGGCCCTGGCCGAACTGTGCGCGCACACCCTGGAGACGTCCACGCTGCGCGACGAGTCCGCGCCGGAGTCCCGCATCCTGCCGGACGCGGCGGAGCTGATGGACCTGGCGGACGGGCTGCACGACCCGGCCCTGGTGCTGGTGCCGCACGTCGACGAATTCGGCAACCTCGTCGACTTCCGCATCCAGCACGTCAACAACCGCTTCCTCGACCCGGCGGGCCGGCCCCGGGCGGTCGTCAACGGCGCGCTGCTGTTGGAGACCTACCCGATGGCCGCCGGGGAGAGTGAGCTGTTCCAGCAGGTCGAGCGGGTGTACGCCACCGGGGAGCCGTTCCGGGCCCGGCGGATGAACCTCACCGCGCTGGTCGACCAGGTGGCGCTGTCGGCGGTCGCGGACATCAGCATCAGCCGGCACGGTTCGAGCGTGCTGCTGCTGTGGCGCATCGAGGACGAGACGGCGCGGCTCGCCAGCCTGCTGCAGCACGCCCAGCGCCTGGGGCGGATCGGCGGTTTCGAGGAGAACCTGCTGACCAGCGAGATCACCTGGAACGATCAGCTCTTCGACCTGTACGGCCGCTCGCCGTCCAGCACCCCGGTGCCGCTGGAGGAGCTGCCCGCGCACGCCCATCCGGACGACGCCGTCGCCATCCGCCGGTTCCTGCGCACCCTGCTGCACCATCGTCGGCCGGCCTCCGCGGCGTTCCGGCTCCAGCGGCCCGACGGGGTCACCCGGCACATCCGGGTCGTCGCCGAGCCGGTCCTGGACACCGACGACCGGCTGTTCGTGATCCGGGGCGCCTACCAGGACATCTCCTCCCAGCACTGGACCGAGGTGGCCCTGGCCGCCACCCGGGACCAACTCGCGCACAGCGAACAGCAGTCGGCCGAGCGCGACCGGCTCACGCTCCAGTTGCAGCACGCGATCATGCCGCCGACGCAGGCGCCGTTGCGGGTGCCCAGTCTCCAGGTGGCCGTCCGTTACCGGCCGGCGGAGACCGAGCAGCTCGTGGGCGGCGACTGGTACGACGCCGTCGTCCTGCCGACCCGGTCCGTGCTGCTGTGCGTCGGTGACGTGGCGGGCCACGGCATAGAGGCCGCGACCAGCATGGTGGTGCTCCGCAACGCGCTGCGCGGGCTGGCGGTGACCGGCGCCGGGCCGGGGCAGCTCCTGTCGTGGCTGAACATCGTGGCCCACCATCTGACGGGCGCGGTCACCGCCACGGCGGCCTGCGGTCTGTACGACCCCGACCGGCGCACCCTGCGCTGGGCCCGGGCCGGTCATCTCCCGCCGGTCCTGGTGCGGGGCTCGGAGGCGTCGGCGCTGCCGCTGGTCAAGGGAATGCTGCTGGGTGCCGTGCCCGACGCGGTGTACGAGGAGGACGAGGTCCAACTGGCCCCCGAGGACACCCTGCTGATGTACACCGACGGACTGATCGAGCGCCGTGACCGCTCCGTCGAGGAGTCGCTGACGCATCTGCTGGCCACCGCGCGCAGCGCCCCGAAGTCTCTGGACCACCAGTTGGACCGACTGCTCACCTACAGCAAGTCGGACACGGACGACGACACGTGCATCGTGGGCATCCGCGTCACGTAGGTCCGCTCCCGGGCTCCGGCCCGGCCGCTCGGGCACGGTCTCACGGGGCCGGGCCCGGGGCCGGTGCGGCGTTCGGACCGCCAGGGCCCGGCGCCTGCGGGTCAGCAGGCCCGCAGGTACTCGTCCCAGCGCGCCTGCGGCCACAGGTCGCCGGCGAGCTGGAGCAGTCTGCGGGAGTGGGGGGCGAGGCCGGCCACCCGCAGCCGCCCGCCGTTGCGTTCCACCGACCGCCGCATGCTGCCGATGAGGTGCAGGACCGCGCTGTCCGCGAAGACGACGGGTCCGAGGTCGAGGGTGAGGTCGCGGACGGTGGCCGGCAGTGCGTCGGCGGCGGACTGGAGGTCCGGCCGGGTCTGGTCGTCGATGTCGGTGTGGACCGTCATCGTCGCGGCGGTGCCGTCCGGGCACAGCAGGACGTGAACACCCATCGTTGTGGCCCCCTCTCTGTGGGGCTCGGTGGCCCGGTTCCGGGCCGGTCGCGCTCCCCCACCGTGTCACACGGGTGCCGCCGGGTCGAACGTCCCGGACTCGGCCGGGCCGTGCATGCCGTGCCGATTCGGGGGTAAACGCGGGTCCGTGGTGAAAGACACCGCCCGGCACCTGGAAGGAGGGGACGAGATGAGACCGCTGTCCGCGGCGCGCCGCGAGGTCGCGGGGGTGGGGCCTCCCGCCGCCCGCCGGTGGTGGGAACCGTCGAGAGCTTGATCACGGATCACCGCCGGAACCCGTGTGCATCGAAGTCGCCCGCAGGGGTGACCAGCCCTGGCCGTCAGCATTTGTGGAGGTACTCGTGTCCATTGCCCAGAACCCACTGTCCGTCGAGGTCACCCTGCCGCGGGAGGACGTGGCCCAGGTCACGGTCGAGGGCTACCTGGACGTCGACACGGCGACGGAGTTCCAGCACCACCTCGCCAACCAGCTCCACCACGGCCGGCGGCACTTCCTGCTCGACCTGTCCGGTGTCCCCTTCATGGACTCGTCCGGCATGAACATCATCCTGCGGGTCTACCAGGAGGCGCGGGGCCTGCCGGGCAGCGTGCACATCATCGCGCCCACGCCCGCCGTACGCCGGATACTCGACCTCACCGGTGTCAGCATCACGGTCCCGGTGTCGGACAGCGTCGAGGACGCGCTCGCCCTGGTCGACCGTATGCCGGCGACGCCCGAAGGGCAGGAAGTCTGACCGGGCGGGCCGGCGGTGGAGGACCACGCGGCGGACGGCCCCACGCACGGGGGCCCCGCCGCGCCCCGGTACGTGCCGGGCGTCACGCGGTCCGGGCGTCGTACGTGTCGTCGTCGTGGATCTGTGCGGCGGCCGCGGCGCAGAACGCCTCCAGACCGCGCAGCAGCGCCGAGCGCTGTGTGGCCGGCATCTGCTCCAGCACCGACTGGAGCGCGGTCTCGCGCCGGGAGCGCAGGCCCACCAGGAAGCTCTCGCCGCGGCGGCTCAGGTGCAGCTGGAGTTCCCGGCGGCTGAGGGCGGCCCTGCGCTCCACGAAGCCCACGGCCTGGAGGCGGTCGCACAGGCGGCTCGTCGAGGGCGGCGTGGAGCCCAGCGCGTCGGCGAGCGTGCGCAGGTTGATGCCCCCGTTGTGCTCCAGGATGAACAGGACGCGCAGCTGGGAGGGCGAGACCGGCGCCGTCGAGGCCCGGCCCCACAGCACCTCCAGCAGCTCGGCCGCGTGTGACGTGACACGCGCCACCTCGGGAGGTCGGGGGCGTGGAGTGGAGGACGTCACGGGGACACTCTCGCAGGCTTGCCGGGAGCTGTCAGTTCGCCGGGAACGACGACGCGGCAGCCGCACCACCGGACCACACGGAAGGATGTGACGGAGATCACCGAGAGACTCGTCGCCGCGGAGCGCGCCCTGCGTTCCGCGGCCCCGGACCAGCTGTCCCAGGCGGTCCGGGACGTGTTGTGCAGTCAGTACGCGGCGAAGGCCGTGGAGTTCCGCCTGGCCGACTACGCGCTCACCGTGCTGCAGCCCGTGGACGGCGCCGGAGACGTGCCCGCGCGGCCGCTGCCCGTGCACGCGAGCGCGGCCGGCCGGGCGTTCGGCGCGCAGGAGCCGTTCGTCGAGGAACTCGACGGCGGCCGGGTGTGCGTCCATCTGCCGGTCACCGTGCGCGGTGACCGGCTCGGCGTGCTGTCCGTGACGTTCCCCACCGCCGGGTCGGCCGAGGCGGAGCTCGTGGAACTCGCCGAGGTGGCACAGGTGCTGGGCCACGAGGTGGTGGTCGCCGAACGCGACACCGACCTGTACCAGCGGGCCCGGCGCGCCGACCGGCTCACGCTGGCGGCCGAGATGCAGTGGCAGCTGCTCCGGGCCCGCTCCTCCGCCCGGCCCGAGTACGCCGTGGGCGCCCAGCTGGAGCCGGCCTACGCGATCTTCGGTGACAGCTTCGACTGGTCCGCCTCCGGCGACCGTCTGACGCTGTACCTGGCCAACGGCATGGGTGAGGACGTCGAGGCGTCGCTGCTGGCGAACCTCGGTGTCAACGCCCTGCGCAACGCGCGCCGGGCCGACATCCCCCTCGTGGACCAGGCGGCGCTCGCCGACCAGGCGATCCACACCCGCTACGGCGGCGAGGCGTATCTCTCCGCTCTGCTGGTGGACGTCGAACTGCCCACCGGGCGCATGCAGGTGGTCGACGCGGGCTCCCCGAAGATGCTGCGCCTGCGCGACCGTACGGTGGCGACCGTCGACTTCGACGCGCAGGTGCCGCTGGGCATGTTCGAGGAGACCGACTACGTCGCCCAGGACTTCGCTCTGGAGCCCGGCGACCGGCTCGTCCTCGTGAGTGACGGCGTCTGCGCGGCGGCCTCGCCGGAGGGCGGTGACCAGCCCGGCGAGCGTGCGCTGGCCCGGGCGGTCACCTCGACCAGCCTGCTGCCGGCGGCGGAGGCACCCGCGGCCGTCCTGCGCGAGCTGGGCGGCACCCGCGGGGGCCTGGAGCCCGACGACGACGCGCTCGTGGTCTGTCTCGACTGGTTCGGGAAGCAGCCCGCGGGCTCGTCCGGCGTCCCCTAGTCCGGGTCCGGAACGACCTGGCCCCGGGTCGAACGGCGGTTGTCGGACCGACCGCCCGTGACGGCCTCCTACCCGACCGTGGCAGATCCCACGGACGGTGCCGGACGAGGTCGGGCCACGGTTAGAGTTGTCGTCCGGCAAGGGTTTCATCGCCGTCTCGTTGCTGAAGCGGGCTCGGTGCTACGCAACGCGAATGAGGAGTGGGGCAGTTGCCGGAGCGCGAAGTGGCAGGCCAGCAAGGGGCGCCGACGCAGGAGGTCGGCGCGTTCCTGCGCCGCCGCCGTGAGCAGATCGCCCAGCGGTGGGCCGACGAGCCGCTGTTCCGCTCGGTGTTCACCGTCTCGCGCGACGAGGCCGTGGACGCCGGCAGGGTCGTCGTCGACGCGCTGGCCCAGGTCGCCGACGAGGGCCGGGTGCAGGACCCCGACGCCGGCGGATTCACCGTCGTCCGCGACCAGTTGACGCGGATGGGCGCGGCCCGCTCGCGGGCCGGCTTCACCACCGCCCAGGTCTCCAACGACGTGGACACCCTGCGCCCGCCGGCACTGGACCTGCTCGTCGCCGAACTGCCCGACGCCCCGGCCGAGCTGGTGAGGGAGTGCGTGACGGCTCTCACCGTGCTGCTCGGCACCCTGCGCCTGGTCGTCCTGGACACCGCGCTGAGTGAGGGGCACGCCCTCATCGAGCGGCAGCAGCTCCAGCTGCTCGAAGTGGCGACGCCGGTCATCAGGCTCTGGGACGGCATCGTGGCCGTCCCGCTGATCGGCACCCTGGACAGCGCGCGCAGCCAGGTCGTGATGGAGACACTCCTCGAAGCCGTCGTCGACCAGCACGCCCGCTTCGCCATCCTCGACATCACCGGTGTGCCGACGGTCGACTCGCTGGTGGCCCAGCACCTGATGAAGACCGTCGCGGCCGCCCGGCTGATGGGCGCGGAGTGCGTCGTCTCCGGCATCCGCCCGGCGATCGCGCAGACCATCGTCCATCTCGGCCTGGACCTGGGCACGGTGGTGACCCGGGCGAGCCTGGCGGACGCCCTGGCGTACGCGCTGCACCAGCTGGGCGCGAACATCGTCAGCGCGGCGCCCGGCGGTGCGGGACCACGGTGAACGACCACTCCACGCTCCCCACCGCGGGACCGGTGCCGGTTCTCAGGCTCGGTGACATCCTCCTGGTCACCCTCCAGGGGGACCTGTACGACAACACCGCGCAGCGGCTCCAGCAGGACCTGAGCGAGACCATCGCGAGCAGCCGGGTCAGCGGCGTGGTCATCGACATCTCGGGCATCGAGATGGTCGACTCCTTCCTGGGGCGGGTCCTCGCCGAGATCGCCGCGCAGTCCTCGCTGCTGGCCGCGCGGACCGTGGTGGCCGGGATGCGGCCGGCGGTCGCCATCACCCTGGTGGAGCTGGGCCTGACGCTGCCCGGCCTGCGGACCGCGCTCAACGCCGAGGCGGCCATGGAGCTCCTCACCCGGCCCGCCCCGTCGTCCCGCTCCGGCGGCCACCGCCAGGAGAGTCCGTGACGCACACCTCCGCGGGCGTCGATGCCCGCCTGCCGATCCGTTCGGACACGGATCTGGTCTGGGTGCGCCAGCACGTGCGGCAGGCTGCCGCCCAGCTCGGCTTCGGCCTGGTGGAACAGACGAAGCTGGTGACCGCGGCCAGCGAACTGGCCCGCAACACCCTGGTGCACGGCGGCGGCGGTCTGATGCAGGCGGCACGGGTGGACGACGGGCGCGCGCACGGCCTGCGCCTGGCCTTCACCGACCGGGGACCGGGCATCGTCGACGTGGACCGGGCCCTCAGCGACGGCTACACCTCGGGCGGCGGCCTCGGCCTCGGCCTGGGCGGAGCACGGCGTCTCGTGCACGAGTTCACGATCGACAGCACCCCCGGATCGGGTACGACCGTCACGGTGACCTCCTGGACGGCCGCGCCACCGGCCCCCCGGGAGGAGCGCTGATGCCCCGCGTGTGGGACGTCCCCGTCCACGACTCGACCCGGGTGCGCGACGCCAGGGTGGCCGCGGAGGCCGCCGCCGGCCTCGCCGGGCTCGGCGAGGCGCGCGTCACGGCGGCCGGCCTGGTGGCGGCCGAGCTGGCCACCAACCTGCTCCAGCACGCCGGCGGCGGCCATCTCCTCGTCGAGGTCGTGACCCCGCCGGAGCCCGCGGACGGCCGGGGCGCGGGCTCGTGCGTGCAGATCGCCGCGGTCGACCACGGCCGGGGCATGGCCGACGTGGCCACCGCGCTGCGCGACGGTTTCTCCACGGCGCGCTCGCTCGGCGCGGGCCTGGGCACCTGCCGACGGGTCGCCGACGACTTCGAGCTGCACAGCGCCCCCGGCCGCGGGACGGTGGCCCTGGCCCGGGTCGGCGAGACGGGCCGGCGCGGCGCCCCCGCCCCGGCCGCCGCGGTACGGGCCGGCGGGATCAACATCCCGTTCGCCGGGGCCGAGTACTCGGGTGACGCCTGGGCCTGCGTGCGGTCGCAGGACCGGGTGACGCTGATGCTCGCCGACGGGCTGGGGCACGGACCCGAGGCGGCCCGCGCGTCGACGGCCGCGGTGGAGGCGCTGCGCCGCTCGGCCCACCTCCCGCCCGGCGAGGCCCTGCGGGACCTGGACCGGGCGCTGCGCGGCACCCGGGGCGCGGCGGTCGCGCTGGCCCAGGTCGAGCTGGACGCGGGGGTCCTGCGGTTCGCCGGTGTCGGCAACATCGGGGCCCGGCTGCACGAGGACGGCACCTGGCGTGCCCTGTTGTCGCAGCCCGGGATAGTGGGCGTGCACCGCCCCACGACCCTGCGCGAGGAACAGGGCCGGTGGGCCGGGGACCGGCTGCTGATCCTGCACAGCGACGGCCTCCCCAGCCGCTGGATCCCGCCGTCCGACCCCTGTCTGCTGTCCGCCGACCCGGCCGTGCTCGCCGCCGTGACGGTCCGCGACACCAGCAGTCCGGCCGGGCCCGTGCGCGACGACACCGCCGTGGCCGTCCTGGCCCCGACCCCGCCGGACCGCCCATGACCCGCACCTGGCAGATCACCAGCGTCACCGAGGCGGCCCGGGCGCGCATCGCCACCGCCCGCCTGGCCGCCGCGTACGGCGTGCCCGCCCTGGAACGCACCCGCCTGGCCACCGCGCTCAGCGCGCACCTGCGGCAGTGCCTCACCAAGGGCGGCACCTGGCTGCTCACGCTGGAGACCACCGCGTCACCCGAGGGGGAGGCGCTGCTGACCGCCGTGGTGAGCCCCGCGGCCGGCACCGGCACCGGCTCCGTACCCCCGTGGCGGACGACCGTCGGCTGCCCCGAGGCGCCGTCCACCGCGCCCGGCGACACGGTGGCGGCCGACCCGGACGTCCTGGCGGAGGCCCTGCTCGGCGCCGACGAGGACACCGCCGAGGTGCTGGCGCGACTGACCGTGCAGGAGGAGCTGGTCGCCTTCCACCGCGAGGAGCTGCACCAGACGAACCAGGGCGTGCTGGCCCTGCACGCCGACCTGGACGCGGCCGGGCGGGCCCAGCGGGAGGCGTTCGCCGCCGAGCACGCGGCCCGCAAGGAGGCGGAGAGCGCCCGCAGGCGGCTGACGTTCCTGGCGGACGCGAGCGCCGCGCTGACCAGCTCCCTCAACCACGACGAGATCGTGCGCCTGCTCCCGGAGCTGCTGGTTCCCGAGTACGCCCGCAGCGTCGACGTGTGGCTGTTCGACGGGGACGACGAGCGCCGCGCCTCCCCCCACCCGGCGGCCGCCGTACGGGCGGCCCGCACCGGGCGTCCGCAGTACGCGGCCGACCACCCCGGCGGCCTGCCCGGCGTGGACGACCACCCTCCGTCGGCGCCGGACCCCGGCCCACCCCTGCTGTACGTGCCGCTGCCGACCCGGCGCACCCCGCTGGGGGTGCTGACGCTGTCACCGCCCGGTGGCAGCTGGGACCCGGACGACGCCGTCATGCTGATCGAACTGACCCGGCGGGCCAGTATCGCCATCGACAACGCGCGGCGTTTCGAGCACAACCGCGACATCGCCGAGACGCTGCAGCGCGCCCTCCTCACGGACCTGCCCACCACGCCGGGCCTGCGTCTGGCCGCCCGTTATCTGCCGGCCACCCACGGGCTGAACATCGGCGGCGACTGGTACGACGCGTTCCGTCAGCCCGACGGCAGCCTGATCACCGTCATCGGCGACGTCACCGGGCACGGGCTGCACGCGGCTGTGATGATGAGCCAACTGCGCACCGCGCTGCGCGCGTACGCGGTCGACGGCGGCAGCCCCGGCCGGCTGCTCACCCGGCTGCACGTGTTCCTGCACCATCTGCAGCCCGATCTGTACGCCACCGCCGTCATCGCCCGTTTCCACCCCGAGGACCCCACGCTGACCTGGGCGGCGGCCGGTCATCCCCCGCCGGTGCTGCGCACCCCGGACGGTCAGGTGCACACGCTGGACGCCAAGCCCGGCGCGATGCTCGGCATCCCGCTCCAGCAGGAGATCACCGACCACACCGTGCGCCTGGCGCCGGGTTCGACGCTGGCGCTGTACACGGACGGGCTGGTCGAGCGGCGCGCGCAGGGCATAGACCCGGGTATCCGGCGGCTGGCCGGGGCGCTCGGCTCGTTCCGCTCGGCGGAACTGGACGAGGACCTCGACGGCTCGGCCGACCGGCTCCTGCACCCGCTGCTGAGCGATTCCGAGCGCGACGACGACGTGTGCCTGCTGCTGTGCCACATCCACTCCGGGGCGACGAAGCCGGCGCCCGCCCCGACCGGGGCCGCCTCCTTCTGACGCGGCGCGCACGCACCCGGACCCCGGGCGCGGGTCCTCAGCGCGGGAGGTGGGCGACGACCCCGAACATCGTCACGGACATGTGCAGCGCCCCCCGTTCCGCCGCCGCGGCCAGATCGTCGTAGGCGCGGTCCCGCTGCGCCTCGGTCAGCAGGCCGCGGCGCACGGCCGACTCCCCCAGCATGCGCACCAGGGGCCAGGCCACCGAGCGGTGGTCCTGGAGCAGGGCCTGCGCGCCCCGGTCGTCGACCACCAGCCCGGCCGCGCTCAGCTGGCCGACGAGCCGCCGCCCGGAGTGGGGGTTGGCCGCCCCGGTGAGCGTTCCGGAGAACAGCGCGGCCACGACCTCCGGCTCACCCGGATACAGGATCGCGGTGGCCCAGTCGGTGTCGAGGAGCGCCACCCGGCCACCGGGACGCAGGACGCGTCGTATCTCCGCCACCGCCCGGTCCGGCTCCGACAGGTGCTGCAACACCCGTTCGCACCACACCACGTCCACCGACGCGTCGTCGGCGGGCAGCGCGTAGGCGTCGCCGTCGGTGAAGCGGGCCGCACTGTCGGCCCGGGCGGCGCGTTCCTCGGCGACGGCGCGCAGGCCCGGGTTGGGCTCGACGCCGAGCGCCGTGCCCCGCGGGCCGGCCGCGTCCGCCAGCGCCCGGGTCTCCGAGCCGGTCCCGCAGCCGATGTCCAGTGTCCGGTCACCCGGGCGGACGGTCAGCGCGTCGTGCGCCCACGCGCGGAGCCGCCGTACGCCCACGTTGGCTTCCTGGGCGTCCAGGGCGGCCACCAACTGCGGTACCCGGTCGGCGGCGATGTTCTGCTTACGGAATCCCGAAGCGGGCTCTGTCTCCCCCATGCCGAGCACTCTAGAGCGCGGCAGCCGGGACGCGATCGGAGGTGCCCCGGTGCGTTTCGGCCGCCGGACGGGCATGGTGGTGGTCGACGGGTTCGTCTGCCTGCCGCACGCCACCGGCGGGACGGCCGGCGGCGCGGTGGGATCGACGAGGTGCGAAGCGGCGATCCACGGGCAGGCGAATGTCGTTCGAGGCAGACCGCCTGGAGCCGCAGAAAGGGATGAACACCGTGACACGACCCAGGATCCTGGTGGTTGGCGCAGGCTTCGCCGGAGTGGACTGCGTCCGACGTCTGGAACGCAAACTCTCCCCCGGCGAGGCCGACGTCACGCTGGTGACGCCGTTCGCCTACCAGCTCTACCTTCCGCTGCTGCCCCAGGTGGCCTCCGGCGTGCTGACGCCGCAGTCGATCGCCGTCTCGCTGCGCCGCAGCAAGAAGTACCGCACCCGCATCATTCCCGGCGGCGCCGTCGGTGTGGACCTGAAGGCGAAGGTCTGCGTCATCCGCACCATCACCGACGAGATCGTCAACGAGCCCTACGACTACATCGTGCTGGCCCCCGGCAGCATCACCCGCACCTTCGACATCCCGGGGCTCACCGACCACGCGTTCGGTATGAAGACGCTCGCCGAGGCCGCCTACATCCGCGACCACGTCATCTCGCAGCTCGACCTCGCCGACGCCAGCCAGAACGAGGCGGAGCGGGCCGCGCGCCTGCAGTTCGTGGTGGTCGGCGGCGGCTACGCGGGCACCGAGACGGCCGCGTGCCTCCAGCGCCTCACGCACGCCGCGGTGAAGCGCTACCCGAGGCTCGACCCGAGTCTGATCAAGTGGCATCTCATCGACGTCGCCCCGAAGCTGATGCCCGAACTGGGCGACAAGCTCGGCCGCAGCGCGCAGGAGGTCCTGCGCAGGCGCGGCATCGAGATCTCGCTCGGCGTCTCCATCGCGAAGGCCGGCCCCGAGGAGGTGACCTTCACCGACGGGCGGGTGGTGCCGACGCACACCCTGATCTGGACCGCCGGCGTCGTCGCGAGCCCGCTCATCGCCACGCTCGGCGCCGAGACCGTCAAGGGGCGCCTCGCGGTCTCCGCCGAGATGAACCTGCCCGGCCACGACGGCGTGTTCGCGCTCGGTGACGCGGCCGCGGTGCCCGACAAGGCCAAGAACCAGGAGGGCGCGGTCTGCCCGCCCACCGCGCAGCACGCCATGCGCCAGGGCCGGCACGTCGCCGACAACGTCATCGCGGCGCTGCGCGGCCGCCCGCTGGAGCCGTACGTCCACAAGGACCTGGGCCTGGTCGTCGACCTGGGCGGCAAGGACGCCGTGTCCAAGCCGCTCGGCATCGAACTGCGCGGTCTGCCCGCCCAGGCCGTGGCCCGCGGCTACCACTGGTCGGCGCTGCGCACCAACGTCGCCAAGACCCGGGTCCTGACGAACTGGATGCTCAACGCGGTCGCCGGGGACGATTTCGTCCGGACCGGTTTCCAGGCCCGCAAGCCCGCCAAACTCCGGGACTTCGAGTACACCGACTCGTATCTGACGCCGGACCAGGTGCGGGCCCGCGTCGAGGAGAGCCGCTCGCCGCAGCCCTGAGGCCCCGGCCGAGCACGAGGGCGGGTGATCACGCCGAACCACCCCGTGCCATGCTGGACAGGGATCATGACGTGAAGCGGGAGTGAGTACGGCGGCGTGAAGGAAGCGGGACGATCGGTCTGGGCACGGATGCGCGACGCCCTCGCGGCGTCCGATCCGGGCTTCCTGCGGCTGACCGCGGGACTGCGGACCGTGACCGCCATCGCCCTCACGCTGGCCGTGCTCTCCCTGCTGCGGGCCGACGTCTCCCACCTCGTGGCGGGGGCCATCGCGGCGATGGTCGCCACCTTCGCCATCCGGGAGAAGCAGCGCGCCCGGCAGGCCGTGACCCTGGCGCTCGGCCTGCCGGTGGCGTTCGCCTCGGTGACGCTGGCCGCGCTGCTCAACTCCCGTGTCCTCGCCGGTGACCTGTTCTTCGTCGCCCTCATCTTCTGCGCGGTGTACGCCCGCAGGTTCGGCGAGCGGGGCACGGCCCTCGGCCTGATCGGCTTTCAGATCTACTTCATGGCGCTGTTCGTGGGCGCCGGGGTGTCGGGACTGCCCCGGCTGTACGGCGCGATCGGCGTCGCCTTCCTGAGCAGCGCGCTCACCCGGTTCGTGCTCGTACGGGAGACACCCACGGGCATCCTGGACCGGCTGCGCGAGGCCTTCCGCGCCCGGCTGGCCCAACTGGTGTCCGCGCAGCTCGATCTCCTCGACGCCGGCCCGGACGACGTGGACGACGCCCTCAAGGACGTCCGCAACGGCACCGCCCGGCTGCACGAGACGGCCATGCTGATCCAGGGCCGGCTGGAGGAGGGGACCGCCGACGAGGCCACGGCACGGCTCGTGCAGCGGCGCATCGCGGACGCGGAGATCGCCGCCGAGCGGCTGGGCCTGCTGCTGCTGAGCGCGCGCAGCGCCCGGGGGGCCGACACCCTCACCCTGCACCTGCCGGGCGCGCCCGCCCCCTCGGGGAACCGGCTGCCCGTGCGGGACGAGGCGACGGAGACGCTGCGCCGGGATCTCGGGGCACTGCGCCTGCTGGTGCTGCGGCCGGTGGGCCAGGACGCGGGAACCGCGCTGTCCCATGTGCGCAACCGGCTCCTGGGCTACCGCGACGCGGAGAACCTGCCGCCCGCCCCGGGCGCCGTCCAGGACGTCTTCCGCGGGATCGGCGAGCTGGCCCGCGCGGTCCTCGGACTGCGCCTCGCCCTGGACGGGCCGCAGGACGAGTCGGACGACACCCCCGCGACCGCCCGGTCACGCGAGGAGCTCGACGCCGAGGACGCGGCCATCGACGCCGGTGAGGAGAGCACGCCGGACGAGGAGGAGGCCGGTCTGGACCGGCCCACCACGCGCGCCGCCGTCCAGGTCGCGGTCGGCTCCGCGCTGGCCATGGTCGGCGGTGAGTTCCTTTCCAGCCAGCGCTGGTACTGGGCGGTGCTGACCTGCTGGATCGTGTTCATCAACACGGCGTCGACGGGCGAGATCCTGGTCAAGGGCTACCGTCGGCTGCTGGGCACCGTGTTCGGCGTGGTGGCCGGCATCGTGCTGGCGGGACTGGTCGGGCAGCACACGTGGACGGCGTTCGCGCTGGTGCTGCTGCTGGTCTTCGCGATGTTCTACTCGGCGCCGCTGTCGTACACGCTGATGTCGTTCTTCGTCACGGCGGCCCTCGGGCTGCTCTACACCCTGCTGCACACCTACAGCCTGTCGGTGCTCGTGCTGCGGGTGGAGGAGACGGCGCTGGGCGCGGCCTGCGGGATCGTGGCGGCCGCGTTCGTGCTGCCGGTGCACACCGACCGCCGTACCAACGATCTCCTCGTGACCGTCCTCGACCGGCTCGCCGACGTCACCGAGGGGGCCGTGGACCAGCTCAGCGGCGGCCCCGCGGTCGACCTGCTCGAAAAGGCGCGGGACCTCGACCAGTCGCTGGCCGACCTGCGTGCCGCCATCCAGCCGCTCACGCATCCGGTCACTCCGCTGCGGGCCCGGCGCACCAACGCCCGCTATGTGGTGGCTCTGCTGGAGACCTGCGCGTACCACGCGCGGGCGCTGGCCGCGACGGCCGAGCTGCTGCCGAGCAAGCCCTCGATCGCGGCGGACCCCCGGCTGCGTCCGGCCGGACAGCGCATCCTGCACAACATCAGGGCGATCGCGGCGCGGGTGGCCGACGACCAGGCGGACGCCCGGATCGAGACCGGGCCGAACATCGCCTCGCTCCTGGAACCGGACGGCCGGGGCACGACCGGGCACGGGCGGATCACCCACCGGGTGCTGCGCCATCTGCAGCGCCTCGACGAGTCGGCGGCCGGTCTGGCCCGGCCGCTGGACGTGCCGGTGGCGCCGCCACCGCGGGGATGAGCGCGGTGCCCGCCGCGCTCAGAGGTCGGTGGGCAGGTCGCTCACCTCGGCGATGCCCCGCAGTTCCTCGTTCGTGCGGTGGCGTTCGCGGATGTAGTCGGCTATCTCGCCGAGGCGCTCCGGATCGGAGGCGGTCGCCGCGTCGGTGACCACCCTGATCGGGCCGGTCTCGTCGATGTCGAGCTCGATCACCTCGTTGTCCAGCCGCCCCGTCACCGCGGTGGCGATGACGAGAGCGGCCTCGTCGCGGACCTCCTGGGGCAGCCCGTCGCCGTCCTCCTCCCCCAGGGCGAAGTCCAGCGCGGGCAGCTGGTGCTCGTCGATCGCCCGCAGGACCGGTTCGACGACCGTGAGCAGAAGCCGGTAGTCGTCGGTGTCCATGCGCAGACGCAGAAGGTCGAGATACAGGTCCACGGGCCGGCCGTCGGACGGAAGCTCGAATTCGTTCATCCGCTCCGGGTTCCCCGCCTACGGCCGGTTCAGACCCGGCGCCAGCGTGCCATGGCGAAAGAGAACAGACCGAACAGCACCAGACCGGCCGCGACACACACCAGCAGCCACGGTCCCAGCGGGGTGCCGGCGAAGGACCGGAGCGTGTCGTCCATGCCCTTGGCCTTGTCGGGTTCGTAGTCGATCGCGGCGCGCACCGCGAAGACGCCGGCCGCGGCGAACACCGCTCCGCGGGCCACGCCGCCGCCCACCCCGGTCACGTCGACCAGCCGCCGCGTCCGCGGGCTCATCTCACCGAGCTTGAGCTTGTCGTGGTACTTGCGGCGCACCGCCTGGACGCCGATCCAGATGCCGGCCACGACGACGCCGACGCCCGCGGCGCCCACCAGCCACTGTCCGGCGGGCATCTCCATGGCCCTCGCGGTCACGTCCCGGGACTGCTCGTCACTGGAACCACCGCCGCCCTTGCTGGGGCTGGCCGCGAAGGACAGCACCGAGTAGGCGACGAAGGCGTAGAAGACGCACCGGACGCCGGCCAGCAGCCGCTTCTGCGGCTTGCGGCCCTCGGGTCCGTCGGCGCCGAAGAAGACCTGCGACAGGCGCCACAGGGCCATGCCGGCGAGTCCGATGCCGAGGGCCCACAGCAGGACGGCGCCGAAGGGCTTGTCCGATATCTCGGCGAGGGCACCACTGCGGTCCGCCTCGTGCTTGCCCACCCCGAAGCCGATCTGCAGGGCGAGCACTCCGACCAACAGGTAGATCACGCCCCGCGCGGTGAATCCCGCCCGTGCCGCGCCCTCCGTGACCGAACCGTTCGCCGCTCTCTGAGCCCGGCCCCGGCCGGTCCGCGCCCTGGTTTGCGTGTTCATGTCTGCCTCCCGGAGAGCTGATGCCCCGGGTTCGGGGACACACACACGGCACGTCGGGGCCCGCTCCCGCCGCCGGCCGGCGCGCGCGCCGGCGCAGGGCAGCGGTGTGCCCGCGGGCGGGCGATCGGTCCTGCGTGATCGCCTGCCCGCGGGCACACCGCTGCTCACCGCGCTCGGTCGCCCCGGTGCGGGGCCGGCCGTGAGCCGCTCAGTCGGCCAGCGGCGCGGTCTCCCGGGCGGGGACGGTGGGCGCCTCGATCAGATCGCGGGCCGCCTCCAGGGCCTGGCCGACCTCTCGCGTGCCGGTCGACACGCACAGCGTGTAGGCCAGGTCCCTCGCACGGGTGCTCGGCGCCCGCATGCCGCGCGCTGCCTCATCGGCCCGCAGCGTCTCGTACTCCTCGACCAGCCGGCGCAGGAAGCCGGGGTGGGGCATCAGCATCGGTCCCGCTCCCCCGCCCCTCATGCGACCGGCCGTCCGCCGTCGCGGCGGCCGCCGCGCTGTCCCAGCACCTCGTCCCGGACCCGGGCGCAGCTGCGGGTGATGAGCCGCGAGACGTGCATCTGGGAGATGCCCAGCCGGTCGGCGATGCGGCTCTGGGTCATGTCCTCGAAGAAGCGCATGTAGAGGATGGCCCGCTCGCGCTCCGGCAGCCGGCGCAGCCCCTCCTTGGCGGCCTCGCGGTCGACCACGGTGTCGAAGGAGGCGTCGGAGGCGCCGAGGGTGTCGGCGAGGCTGTAGCCGTCGTCGTCGGCCGACAGCTCGGCGTCCAGCGACAGTGTGCTGAAGCTCTCCAGGGCCTCCATGCCGGCCGCGACCTCTTCTTCGGTGAGGCCGGTGTGGGTGGCGATGTCCGCGACAGAAGGCTCGGGCGTGCCGGGTGTCTGGGTCAGCTCGCGGCGGGCGATCCGGACCTTGTTGCGCAGCTCCTGCACGCGGCGGGGCACCCTGAGCGCCCACATCCGGTCGCGGAAGTGCCGCTTGACCTCGCCGGTGATGGTGGGGACGGCATAGCTTTCGAAGGCGCCCCGCTCCGGTTCGAACCGGTCGATCGCCTTGACCAGGCCGAGGGCCGCGACCTGCTTGAGATCCTCGATGGACTCACCGCGGTCGCGGAAACGGCCGGCGATCCGGTGGGCCATGGGCAGCCAGGCGGTGACGAGTTCGTCGCGGAGCGCGTCCCGCTCCGGCCCGTCCTCGAGTGCGGCCAGACGGGTGAAGAGGGTCATGGTGTCGGGGGCGTCGTCGTGCCGGCGCCGTGTGGGGGGAGCCTGCTCGGCGGGTACGCCGGGATGGCTTGTCGAGATGTCGATGAGCATGCGGATTCGCTCCTGAACGGTGGTTTCAGGGACTGGCCGCGGGAAGATCGCTGCCCGGATCGCCTGAGGGGCCTCCGGGGCAGCGACACTGCTCCCGCTGGGGCGCCTCCGGTCCGAAGCACGAATGTGCGTCTGCCCGTGACCCGCGGGAGCAAACTCCGCTTCGCCACGAAACATGTTCCGGTGCATACGCACGGCGCGCCCCCGCGGGGAGCGGAGCCCGGACGGCGTCAGGACAGGGGCAGGACGGCGGTGATCCGCTTGCCGCCGGTCGGCAGGTCCGTCACCCGCACGTCACGGGCCAGCCGGCACACGATGGGCCAGCCGTGTCCGCCGGCCCGCCGGCGCCCCTGCCGGTCGACCGGCGCGACCGCCACCGGCAGTTGCTCGCTGCCGTCGCTCACGCTGACCCGCAGGCCGGGGCCGACCACGTCGACGTGGAAGTCCGTGACCCCGCCGCCGTGCAGGATCGCGTTGGTGGTGAGTTCCGAGGCGACGAGCAGGGCGTCCGAGAGGGCGTCGGGATCGCAGGGGGTGCGGGTGGCACGACAGCGTTCCGCCGCGGCCTGTTCCACGGCCTTGCGCGCGTCGGCGGGTTTGCAGGGGCCCGGCCACCCGCACCGGGCCACGGCCGAGGAGTCGGTCGCGGATTCGGTCCTGCGCTGATCGCACATTTCTTCAGCTCCCTGATCGGCGGTGGGGGGAAGCGGCCCGGCGGACACGGCGTCCGGGCGGCGGGCGGGCGCGGACACGGCGGCCGGAGCGCCTCGGCAGGTGTCCCGTGCCGGCGGGCCGCGCGGGCCCTCCCTGTGCGGCTCACCTGTCCGGGCATGTTGAAACGTTTCCTCACCCGGGCGGGCGCCGGCCATCGGGAAGGGATATGCGGGTAGGCGGGATCCCATGAGCGAAGTGGTGGACTCGGGCGAACTGTTGCGGCGCATCCAGCGGGCCAGGGCCTGCGCGCGGGAGGAGGAACTGGAGTGGCTGGCGCGAAGCGAATCGCTGCGGCAGGGCGATCCGGCGGAGGCCCGTGACGCGGCCGTGCGAAGTCTGGCCTACGAGGCCGTGGTGCGGGTGCTGGACGAGGTCCTGACCCCGGGCAGGCATGCCGCCGACGGCTAGTACCGGGTCCTTCGTCCGGATCGGGTCGGGGGGGGCGGGGAGGGAAACCGCCCACCTCCCCCGCCCGCGCCCGGCAAAAAAAAAGGGGGGGGCCCCCCCTCCACAAGCAAAACCCGAACACCCA
>NZ_JBWKDW010000020.1:93310-150822 GCF_056435735.1 Streptomyces sp. NPDC043878 | reverse complement strand
GGTGCGGGACGGGTCCCCACCCTGGGGAGGCAGTACCCCAGCCGGGTAGGCCCGGCCCCTTCTTCCGGCTGGCGTCGGAGAAATTGGCCGCCACCCCCCCCGCTCCCCCCTGCCCGTGCCCGGACACGAGCAGGGTGGTGACCTCCGGCCCGGAGTCAAGCCCGGCGCGCCCGGAGTGAAACAGGTCACGTGACCGGCTTTTCGGTACGCACGACGCCCGTAGATGGTTTACGGTTCATTCATACGTGGCACGGGGTCGACCGTACCGTCCTCCGTTCGCCACCGCATACGGCCCTGGCTGGTCTCCCCCGTCCAGCCAGGGCTTTTTCATGCCCTCGCACGGCCCCGCCCGGCAGTTGTGTCCGCCGAGGTGCCCAGGACGCCGCCAGCCGCTGAAATGGGCGTAGGGAAAGCACCGGAACCCGTCCCGGCGAGGAGCCCCGCCTCATGACCAAAGCGACGAAACTGCTGACCGTCCTTCCCCCGCCGCAGCGGGAGCGTCTGATGGCGCTCGGGCGGGAGGTCGCCTTCCCGGAGGACACCCGCATCTTCGAGGCCGGAGGAACGGCCGACCGCTTCTGGGTGATCCGCTCGGGCGCCGTCTCCCTCGACCAGCAGGTCACGGCGGTGCAGCGGGTCACGGTCGCGGGCCTGGGCGCGGGCGACCTGCTCGGCTGGTCCTGGCTGTTCCCGCCGTACCGGTGGGACTTCGGCGCGGAGGCCTTCAGCCCGGTGCGCGCCTACGAGTTCGACGCGGCGGCCGTGCGCGCGCTGTGCCAGGAGGACCCGCAGCTCGGGATGACCCTGATGCAGAGCGTCGCCGAGATCCTCGCCCACCGGCTGGAGACGACCCGCGGCAAGCTCATGGAGCACTACGCGCTGCACCGGCGCGGCGGCCGCTAAGGGCTGTCCCGCGATTCCTGGTGGATCAGCGCGCGGCGTCGGATGCGGTGCATCGCAAGCTCGTTGCATCTTTTTTGTCGGGGCCACTGTCGCAGCCCCGGCCGGACGCCTGGGACCCGGTCCGGTCAGCGGGACGCCGGCCCGGACCCGAGCGACGCCAGCTGGGCCGCCGCGCTGTCCAGCAGCATGTCGAGGGCCGTCGGGTAGGCGCTGGTGACCATGCGGGTGGCGAGCAGGGGCGCGGCCTCGGCGATCCGGGGGTGGGTGGCCCGGGGCAGCCGGGCGTAGGTCGACCGCCACATCTCCTCGTCGGCGCGCTGCGCGGCCGTCGGCAGGGCCAGCGAGGCGGCGTCGAGGGCGGCGAAGGCCAGGGTCTGGTCGATGAAGGCGTGGTAGATGCGGACCGTGTCCGGCGTGGGGAAGCCGGCTGCGCGCAGCACGTCCAGCACGGCCTCGTCGGCGGCGAGTTCGTGGGCGCGGCCGGTGACCCGGCTGGTGGTCAGCAGGGCCGCCTGGGGGTGGGCGACGTACGCGCCGTGGATGCGCAGCCCGATGTCCCGCAGGTCCGGGCGCCACCTCCCCGTCGGCCGCCAGCCGGCCAGGGCCTGGCCGATGAGGGCGTCGCCGATGGCGAGCGTCAGGTCGTCCATGCCCCGGAAGTACCGGTAGAGCGTGCTCGGGTCGGCGTCCAGGGCGAGACCCAGGCGCCGGGCGGTGAGGCCGGCGCCCCCGTGTTCGCGCAGCATGCGCAGCGCGGTCTCGACGATCAGCGCCTCGGACAGGACGGTGCCGCCCCTGGTCGGCCGGCGCCGTCGCCGCTTCTCCTCGGGCACCACCGGTTTCGCCATGCCGGCCTCCTGCCGTCCGTGCACCCCGTACACGTGCCCGTACGGGCGCTCTTATGCCAACGTCATTGACCTTACGCCAGGGGCGGCGTTGTATCTGCGGCCAGGGCCTCCCCCGACCTCGACCGTCAGGAGTTTCAGTCATGCGCGTACTGCTTGTGGGAGCCGGCGGTGTCGGTACCGCCATCACCCGGATCGCGGCCCGGCGGCCGTTCTTCGAGGAGATGGTGGTGGCCGACCACGACCCGGCGCGCGCCGAGGCGGCCGTCGCCGCCCTCGGTGAGGCAGGGGGACGGTTCCGTGCCGAGCGGGTGGACGCCGGCGACGAGGCGGCCGTGGTGTCACTGCTGCGCCGCCACGCGTGCGACGTCCTGCTCAACGCCACCGACCCGCGGTTCGTGATGCCCCTGTTCGGAGCGGCGCGCACGGCGGGCGCCACCTACCTCGACATGGCGATGTCCCTGTCACGGCCGCACCCCGAACGCCCGCACCTGGAGTGCGGGGTCAAGCTCGGCGACGCGCAGTTCGCGCAGGCCGACGACTGGGCGAAGGCGGGCGCGCTGGCCCTGGTCGGGATGGGCGTGGAGCCGGGCCTCTCGGACGTCTTCGCGCGCTACGCCGCCGACGAACTCTTCGACGAGATCGAGGAGATCGGCATCCGCGACGGCGCCGACCTGACCGTCGACGGCTACGACTTCGCGCCGTCCTTCAGCATCTGGACCACCATCGAGGAGTGCCTCAACCCGCCGGTGGTCTACGAGGCCGACCGCGGCTGGTTCACCACCGAGCCGTTCAGCGAGCCCGAGATCTTCGACTTCCCCGAGGGCATCGGTCCGGTGGAGTGCGTCAACGTGGAGCACGAGGAGGTGCTGCTCGTGCCGCGCTGGGTCGACGCGCGCCGCGTCACCTTCAAGTACGGCCTGGGCCGCGAGTTCATCGACACGCTCAGGACGCTGCACCTGCTGGGTCTGGACAGCACCACCCCGGTGACCGTGGGGAGCGCCGCCGGCCCGGTGGCGGTCTCCCCCCGGGACGTGGTCGCCGCCTGTCTGCCCGACCCGGCGACGCTCGGCGAGCGGATGCGCGGCAAGACCTGTGCGGGCACCTGGGTGCGGGGCGTGAAGGACGGGGCGCCGCGCGAGGTGTACCTGTACCACGTGGTCGACAACCAGTGGTCGATGGCCGAGTACGGCTGCCAGGCGGTGGTCTGGCAGACGGCCGTCAACCCGGTCGTCGCGCTGGAACTGCTGGCCACGGGCGTCTGGTCGGGCGCCGGCGTCCTCGGTCCCGAGGCCTTCACGGCCGGCCCGTTCCTGGATCTGCTGACCGGGTACGGCTCCCCGTGGGGCATGCGCGAGCAGTGAACACGTATGTTCCGGGCAAAGTCTTGTTTCACCGGCGCGTCGACAGGTGACCCGAAAGCGAGTAAGCCATCCCCGAGGGCACGATCAGATCGCAGGTGACTTTCATGGACAACTGGCGCGAGCACGCCGTGTGCCGCCACGAGGACCCCGACCTCTTCTTCCCCTTCGGTACCACCGGCCCCGCCCTGGTGCAGGTGGAGGAGGCGAAGGCCGTCTGCCGGCGCTGCCCCGTCCAGGAGCAGTGTCTGCAGTGGGCGCTCGACACCGGGCAGACCATCGGCGTGTGGGGCGGAACCGGTGAGAACGAGCGCCGCGCGCTCAAGCGGCGGGCGGGCGCCCGGCGCAGCGCCGGGTGAGCCGGGCCCCGGTCAGCCGGCCGTGCGGCGCAGCGGTCCCCACGGGTTCGCCTGCCGGGCCACCTCCGCCCGCGCCTCGTCGATGACGCCGGGGGCGATCCGGCCCACGGGCCTGACCTCGGCCACCAGTGGTTCGTTGTCGGGCCCGCGGGCCGCCTCCCTGCCCTCCAGGAGCCACGGCCGTACGCCGGGACCCTTCTCGTGGGGCAGATGGCCGTAGTCGTGCAGGCGCCGGGCCACCCACAGCTCCACGGGCCGGTCCTGCCACCATTCCTCGATGTCGAGGGGGTTCGCGGACAGTCCGGGCAGCGGGATGCCGGTCAGGTCGTCCTTGCTGGAGACCTGGGCGAGATCGATCGCGGGTCCGCGCGACCAGCGGACGTACAGGCCGCGCCGCGTCTCGACCAGGCCGGCGAGTTCGGCGAGGGTGCGTACGACCGGCAGGCCGTCCGGTGTGCTCATGGGAAAAACCTCTTTCTTCTCCTCGTCCTCGCGCGGTCGGAGTACCCGCGCGGGACGAGGAGAACCGGCCGGGTCCTCAGTCGCCCACCGGTGCGGGTGTGCCGGGAAGGGTGAGGGTGAACACGCTGCCGGCGCCGGGTTCGCTCGTCACGCCGGCCGTGCCGCCGTGGGCGGCGACCAGGTTGCGGACGATGGCCAGGCCCAGGCCGCTGCCCCCGGTGCGGCGGCTGCGGGACTGGTCGGCTCGCCAGAAGCGCTCGAAGACGTACGGAAGGTTCTCGGGCGTGATGCCCGAGCCGGTGTCGGCGACGGTGAGCACGACGTCGTCGCCGTCGCGCCACGCGGTCAGGGTGACGCTGCCGCCGGCGGGTGTGTGGCGCAGCGCGTTGGAGACGAGGTTGCCGAGTACCTGGCGCATGCGCACCGGGTCCGCGTCCAGCCAGAGGGTGTCGCCGGCCTTGGCGGGCAGGGCGACCCCGGCCGTGTCGGCGGCGACGCGGTGGGCGGCGACGACCTGGTCCAGGAGGTCGTCGACGCGCACGGGTTCGCGGTGCAGGCGCAGGGTGCCGGCGTCGGCTGCGGCGAGGTCCTGGAGGTCGTCGATGACCCGCTGGAGAACCATCGCCTCCTCGTGCAGGGACCCCAGCAGCGCCGGGTCGGGGTCGACGAGACCGTCCCGGGTGACCTCCAGCCAGCCGCGGATGTTGGTGAGGGGGCTGCGCAGTTCGTGGGCGATGTCGCTGACCATCGCCTTGCGCTGGGCCTCCAGGCGTTCCCGGCGCTCCGTCAGGTCGTTGAACGCCTCGGCCAGGATGCCGGTCTCGTCGTTGGTCGTCACCGGCACCCGGACGTGCAGTTCGGGCGGCTGCTGCGCCGCCTCGGTCAGGGCGCGCAGGGGCCGTACCAGACGGGTCGCGACGACGGCCGTCACGAGGACGGTGAGGGCGAGGACTGCGGCGGCGGCGCCGACGACCTTGGTCTTGTTCTTCGCCGACACCTCGAAGCGGGGCGCGATGCTGTTCCCGCCGCCCAGGAACAGCTCCGCCACGGGCGCGACATACGGGTCCAGCTGGGCGCGGCGCGCCTTGTCGGTGCAGGACCGCGCCTTTCGTACGTCGTCCTCGTCGCCCAGTTTCGCGTAGGCGCCCAGGACGTAGCGGGAGGTGAGACTGCTGTCCGCGATGTCGACCCCGAAGGACGGCGTCCGCAGGTCCTGGCCCACCAGGGGGCCCAGACAGTCACGGGCGCGCTCCATCAGGTCCTTCAGCGCCCTGCTCTCGGTGGCGGTGGGGGTGTTGAGCCGTCCGTCGGCGCACTTCAGGGGCACGTAGTCGGAGGAGGCGGTGCCGTCCGGGTCGGTGAGGACGGGGCGGCCGCTCGGCGTGGTCGAGAGGCTCCGGACGGCGCCGAAGAGGGCGAAGCACTTCTGCCGTTCCCTGGCCAGCTTCTGCAGCCGGGTGCGTTCGGCGGCGGGCAGGAGGTAGGGCCCGACGACCCGCGGGTCGATGCCGCTGCGCTGCGCGCCGGGTTCCGTGTAGGTGTCGGTGTGCAGCGGGTCGACGGTGGCGGCCGCGCGCGGCGGCAGGGAGGTGCCGTGCGGCGCGGAGTCGGCTATCAGGGAGCGGTCGGAGGCGGTGAGGGCGATGCGCCGGCCCATCTTCCGGGACAGGGCACGGAGCGTGGGGTCGACGCCCTTCCAGTCGGGGTGGGTCGCGGCGTATCCGCTCAGCCGGGCGAGGATGCGCATGTCGTCGGCGAGGTCCTGTCCCTGCTCCTGCTGGATGGCCCGGGTGGTGGTCTCCACCGCGAGCCAGGCCGTCGCCGCCACCGAGCAGAGCGCGATGAGCACGGTGGCGACGAGCAACCGGAACAGGAGCCTCTTGTGCACCGGTATCCGGGCTCTCACTCGCGGCCTCCACTGAGTTTGTAGCCGAAGCCGAACACCGTCACCAGCCGGACGGGCCGGCGTGGATCGGCTTCGGTCTTCCTGCGCAGGTTCATGATGTGGACGTCGATCGCCCGTTCCGTGGACGCCCGGTCGAAGCCCCGGGTGCACTGCAGCAACTGCCGCCGGGTGAAGACCCGTTCCGGTTCGGAGGCCATCGCCAGCAGAATCTCGAACTCGGCCGGCGTGCACTCCACCGGCACCCCGTCGCAGCGCACCTCGTGCCGCAGCCGGTCGACGGACAGACCCCCCGCCCGTACGACGGTGTCCTCGCGCCGGTCCCCGGCGGTGCGGCCGCTGCGCCGCAGGACCGTGCGGATGCGGGCCATCAGCTCGCGCGGGCTGTACGGCTTGGTCATGTAGTCGTCCGCGCCGAGTTCCAGGCCGAGCAGAACGTCGTCCTCGGTGGAGCGCGCGGTCAGCATCAGTACGGGGATGTCGTCGTCGCCGCGCAGCGCGCGGCACACCCCGAAGCCGTCGATCACCGGCAGCATGAGGTCGAGCACGACCAGGTCCGGCCGCGACCGCCGGGCCTCGTCCAGGGCGGCCCGTCCGTCGTGGACCACGGTCACGGTGTGGCCCTCCGACAGCAGGGAACGCCGGATGAGTTCGGCCTGCATCTCGTCGTCCTCGGCGACCAGCACGTATGCGCACACTCGGCGGATCCTAGGCGCTCACCGGGCGAGGGACGCGGCGTCCCCCATGACCACGACGGGATGCCGGGCGGGGTCCAGCTCCCGCAGCAGTTGCCTCATGTGGTCCTCGGCCAGGGACACGCAGCCGTGCGTGGGGCCGCCGTGGTCGACGTGGAGCCAGATGCCGCCGCCGCGCCCCGCGCCGAGCGGGCGGGTCCAGTCGAGGGGCGAAGTGCCCGGCCGCCGGTTGTAGTTGATGGCGATCACGTAGTCGAACGACCCGGCCAGCGGCTCGCCCTCGAAGCCGGTGCCGGGTGAGGTGAAGCCGGGCCCGCGGTCGTACGTCAGCCGGGTACCGGGGTCGCGGAGCAGCCCTCCGGCGTCGGTGAGGGTGTAGACGCCGGTCGGTGAGCGCAGGTCGCCGGCCGTGTGGTGGTCCGACCAGCCCTTGAGCGCGTTGTGCGCGGGCCAGTTCGCGCCGGGTTGCCAGCCCCGCTCGGTGCGCTCGTACAGGACGACCGTGGACCGGGGGGAGTTCACGCCCCGTCCGGTCACGAGGACGACCTGCCGGGTACGGGCGGGTATGCGGGCCAGCGTCCTGGGACCGACGCCCGACAACCGTGCGGGGGCCGCCTCGGCGGACATCCTCGCCGAGGGCGAGGAAGTGACCGAAGGAGTGGGGGTGGCCTCGGGGGCGGCCGAGTCGCCCGTCGCCGCCACGACGCCGCCGCCGCATCCCGTCAGGAGCAGGGACGCGGCGAGCAGCGCGACGCGGGGTGTGCGTGTGATCATGAGTCGACCATGACCGACGCATGTGAGGAACTCGTCAGGTCCTCATGGGGTGTTCGGCTTTCCCGCGGCGTACAACCAGGTGTGGAACAGGCTGTCGAGGTCCTGGCCCGACTCCCGCTCGGAGAGGCGGACGAACTGCGCGGTCGTGCCGTGGCCGTCGCGGTGACCGGTCGCCCAGGCCCGCAGGATCCGGCGGAACGCCTGGTCGCCGACGGCCTTGCGCAGTTCGTGCAGGGCCATCGCCCCGCGCGCGTACACGGGCGTGCCGAAGATGTTGGCGCCGCTGCCCGGGTTGCCGGGCGGGAACGCCCACAGGTCGTCACCGGCCGGACGCGCGTAGAGCTGGTCGAACGACTTCTGCGCGCTGTCGCCGCCGTGCTGCTCGCTGTAGAGCCACTCGGCGTAGGTCGCGAAGCCCTCGTTGAGCCAGATGTCCTTCCAGGAGGTCAGCGACACGGAGTCGCCGAACCACTGGTGGGCGCTCTCGTGGACGAGGGTGCTCAGGTCGGGCGCCGAGTCGTAGACGGGACGCGTCTGCGTCTCCAGCGCGTACCCGACGTCCGGGGCCTTGTCCACGATCGAGCCGGCGGCACGGAACGGGTAGGGCCCGAAGAGCCTGCTCTCCCACTTCAGGACGGAGGGCAGCTTCTTCAGCACGGGGGCGGCCGCGGCGGCCTCGCGCGGGTCGACGGCGTTGTAGACCTGGATGCCGTCGGCGGTGGTGTAGCGCTCGACCTTGAACTTCCCGACCGTGGCCGTGGCCAGGTAGGCGGCCATGGGTTCCCGCTGGCGCCAGCGGAACGTGGTCTTCCCGTGCGCGGTCCTCGCCCCGAGGTAGACGCCGTTGGCGACCGCGGTGCGCCCCTTGGGCACGGTGAGGGTGAAGTCGTACGACGACTTGTCCAGCGGGTGGTTGTTCGCCGGGAACCAGGTCATCGCGCCCTGCGGCTCACCGGCGACGAAGGCCCCGTCGTCGGTGGGGATCCAGCCGTCGGCCGAGCCGTCCGGGTCGGTGACCGGCTTCGGGGTGCCCTTGTAGGTGACGGTGACCTTGAACGTCTGGCCCTCGCGCAGGGCGTGGCGCGGGGTGACGACGAGTTCCTGGCCGGAACGCCGGTAGGCGGCCCTGGTGCGGCCGACCGTGAGGCCGGTGATCTTCAGCCCCTTGAAGTCGAGGTCGAAGCGGGTCAGTTTCCGGGTGGCGACCGCGGTCAGGACCGCCTTGCCGTCGAGGTGGCGGCCGGCCGGGTCGTAGCCGAGGGTGAGGTCGTAGTGCTCGACGTGGTACCCGCCGTTGCCCGCGAGCGGGAAGTACGGGTCACCCGCACCGGACGCGCCGATGGTGCCCGCCGCGGCGGGCCCGGCGGCCGCGAGCAGCGCCGCCAGGGCGACGGGGACGGTCACGACCACGGCCTCCCGGCGGAGGACGGCGGTACGTCTGAGGGCCTGTGTCACATGCGCTCCTGCGTCTTGCGGGGTGGACAACCGCCCCAGCGTAGGGGCCACCCGGCTCGAAATCCCCCTCGATCAGGTCAAGTCGCGCCGTGTGACCCGCTGTGCACCACCGTCTCCCGGACCCCGGCAGTACGCTCCCGGCACACCGCCGGACCTCGCAGAAGGGCTCCGTCCATGACTGTGCGCGTGCGTCGCGTCTACGAACCGCCCGAGCCCGGCGACGGGGTGCGGGTCCTGGTCGACCGACTGTGGCCGCGCGGCCTGTCGAAGGACGCGGCGCGGGTCGACGAGTGGCCCAGGGATCTGACGCCGTCGACCGGACTGCGGCGCTGGTACCACACGGACGAGGCGTCCTACGAGGAGTTCACCCGCCGCTACCAGGCGGAGCTGGACCGCCCCGCGGCCGCCGAACTCCTGGACCGGCTGCGCGCGTCGGCGGACCAGGGTGCCGTGACGCTGCTGACCTCCGTCAGGACACCCGAGCGCAGCCACGCGTCGGTGCTGGCCCGTCTCCTCCAGGCGTGAGGAGACGGGCCACCCGGCACGCTCAGGCGGTCTGCCGGGCCGCCGCCCGCCCCGCCGCCCGGCCGGAGAACAGGCAGCCGCCGAGGAAGGTGCCCTCCAGGGCGTTGTAGCCGTGCACGCCGCCGCCGCCGAACCCGGCCACCTCGCCGGCCGCGTACAGGCCCTCGATCGCCTGCCCGTCGGCGCCCAGGGCGCGGGAGTCCAGGTCGGTCTGGATGCCGCCGAGCGTCTTGCGGGTGAGGACGTGCAGCCTGACGCCGATCAGCGGGCCGGCCGCCGGGTCGAGGATGCGGTGCGGGGTGGCGACCCGGCCGAGGCGGTCGCCGATGTAGCGGCGGGCGTTGCGGATGCCCTGGACCTGCGCGTCCTTGCTGTAGGCGTTGGTGATCTGGAGGTCGCGGGCTTCGATCTGGCGGCGCACCCCGGCCGCGTCGAGGAGCGGCTTGTCCGTCAACGCGTTCATCTTGTCGACGAGTTGCTCCAGGTTGGGAGCGGTCACGAAGTCCGCGCCCCTGCGCAGGAACGCGTCGACCGGTCCCGGCGCGCCCTTGCCGAGCACCCGCTCCCTGAGGAATCCCGCGCGGTCCTTCGCGGTGATGTCCGGGTTCTGCTCGGAGCCGGAGAGGGCGAACTCCTTCTCGATGATCTTCTGGGTGAGGATGAACCACGAGTGGTCGTGGCCGGCGATGTCCTCGGTGGTGCGCAGGTGTCTGAGGGTGCCCAGCGTGTCGTAGCCGGGCAGGCAGGGGTCGGGCAGCCGGCGGCCCAGGGCGTCGAACCACATGGAGGACGGGCCGGGCAGGATGCGGATGCCGTGGCCGGGCCAGATCGGGTCCCAGTTCTGCAGACCCTCGGTGTAGTGCCACATGCGGTCGCGGTTGACCAGCCGTACACCGGCCTCCGCGCTGATGTCGAGCATCCGTCCGTCGACGTACGCCGGGACGCCGGTGACCATCTCGGCGGGCGCGGTGCCCAGCCGCTCGGGCCAGTGGCGGCGGACGATCTCGTGGTTGGCGCCGATGCCTCCGGTGGTGACGACGACGGCCTGCGCGGTGAGTTCGAAGTCGCCGACGCGGTCACGGTTGGAGGCGACGCCCCGCGCCGAGCCGTCCTCGGCCAGCACGGTGCCGCGCACCCCCCGCGCCGTCCCGCCCTCGATGACGAGTTCGTCGACCTGGTGGCGGTGGTGGAAGGTGAGCAGCCCGTCGCGCGCGGCCTGCCGGGCGTAGCCGACGAAGGGCTCCACGACACCCGTGCCGGTGCCCCAGGCGACGTGGAAGCGGGGGACGGAGTTGCCGTGGCCGTCCGCGCGCAGGTCGCCCCGCTCGGCCCAGCCGACCGTCGGCAGGAAGGAGATGCCGTGGCCGCTCAGCCAGGACCGCTTCTCCCCCGCCGCGAACTCGACGTAGGCGCGCGCCCAGCGCAGCGCCCACGCGTCCTCGTCGTCGGTCCGGTCGAACCCGGCGCTGCCCTGCCAGTCGTTCCAGGCCAGGTCGAAGGAGTCCTTGATGCCGAGGCGGCGCTGTTCGGGGCTGTCGACGAGGAACAGCCCGCCGAAGGACCAGAACGCCTGTCCGCCGAGGTTGGCGGCGTTCTCCTGGTCCACCAGCGCGACCCTCCTGCCGCGGCTGGTCAGTTCGTGCGCGGCGACCAGGCCGGCGAGGCCGGCTCCGACGACGATGACGTCCGCATCCATGGCGACCGTTCCCTTCTTCATCCGGGGGTGCGACTGCCGTCGGTCAGCAGCGCGGTGAGCAGCTGACCGAGCCAGGCGCGAGCGCGCTCGACGTCCTTGTCCAGCAGCAGTTGAGTGGTGACTCCGTCGTACGCGGCGACCACGGCGCGGGCGGCGCCGTCGACGTCGCCGAGGACGGCGGGCAGTTCGGTGTGGCCGCGGGCCCGGGCGAGCCGGTCGGCGACCGCCTGCCGCAGCCGCTCCCGGTGCTCCAGCAGGGTCTGCGCCACGTCGGGGTCGCGGGCCGCGTGCACCAGGAAGTCGGTCTTCACCAGGAGCCAGTCCAGGTCGAGCAGGAGCACCTCGGTGACGCGGTCGACGGCGGCCGGCACGTCCAGTCCGGGGCCGTCCAGGGCGAGCGCGTCGGCCACCTGCCGGGCGATCAGGTCGGCCCGGTCCCGGTAGAGGGCGAAGAACAGCGCGTCCAGGCTGGCGAAGTTGGAGTAGAAGGCGCCCCTGCTGTAGCCGGCGGCCTCGCAGACCTCCTCGATGGAGACGCGGCCGAACCCCTTGGCCGCGAACACCTCGAACGCGGCGTCCAGCAGTCTGGCGCGGGTCCGGACCCGGCGCCTGGTCACGCGCGGGGTCGGGTCGTTCCCTGCCATCGGCCGCCTCCGTTCGATACATGAATGTATCCGATACACCAACGTATCCAACAGGTCCCGGCAGAGACGGTTCGACCCGCCTCCCGACATCCAGGATGGAACACATTTTCGAATACGGAGTACGCTGGCCTCATGACCAGGCACCTCCAGGGCTCCCTCTTCGACCAGAGCGACCAGTTGCGGCTCGGCTCCCTGCGCGGGACGCACCGGACCTCGCTCGGCCGCGGCGCCTGGATCGACGTGCTGCCCGGATGGCTCGGCGGCTCCGACGCACTGTTCGAACAGCTGGCCGCCGAGGTCCCGTGGCGGGCGGAGCGCCGCACCATGTACGACCACGTGGTCGACGTACCGAGACTGCTCTCGTTCTACGGCGCGGACGACCCGCTGCCGCACCCCGTGCTGGACGAGGCACGCGAGGCGCTCTCGGCGCACTACGCCGGGGAACTGGGCGAGCCGTTCACCACGGCCGGGCTGTGCTACTACCGCGACGGCCGCGACAGCGTGGCCTGGCACGGCGACCGGATCGGGCGGGGCGCCCGCAGGGACACCATGGTCGCGATCCTCTCCGTCGGCGCGCCCCGCGACCTGCTGTTGCGGCCGGCGGGCGGCGGCGACACGGTCCGGCGTCCGCTCGGACACGGCGACCTCATCGTGATGGGCGGCTCCTGCCAGCGGACCTGGGAGCACTGCGTCCCCAAGTCCAGCCGCGCCACGGGACCGCGCGTCAGCGTCCAGTTCCGCCCGCACGGCGTCCGCTGAGACCGCGGGGCGGGTACCCGCCGCCCGTTGGGACCCGGGAGGCCGGACCCGCCGCGTCCGCCTCCGCGCCGATCTGCTTTGCTGACTCCGTCGGGCAGACACCTCACCACCCGGGGACGAACATGCAGACGGACGTGCGGCACGTCGCCGACGGCACCTACCTGGTGCACGGCAGCGACACCAACTGGGTGATCCTCACCGAGGGCGACGCCGTGACCCTGGTCGACACCGGCTACCCGGGCGACCGGGAGCGGCTGCTCGCCTCCCTGACGGCGGTGGGCAGTTCACCCGAGGCGGTCACCGCGGTGCTCGTCACCCACGCCCACAACGACCACCTCGGCTCCGCCGAGTACCTGCGCACCACCTACGGCACGCCCGTCTACCTCCACGAGGCCGAAGTACCGCACGCGCGCCGCGACTTCCTGCACCAGGTGTCCGTCGGGACCGTCGTGAGGAACGGCTGGCGGCCCGGGGTCCTGCCGTGGGCCGTGCACGCGCTCCGCTCGGGCGGCACGGCCGAGGTCCCCGTGACCGCCCCCGAGCCCCTCCCCTCGGCCGGGCCGCTCGACCTGCCCGGCCGGCCGGTGCCGGTGCCCACGCCCGGGCACACCGACGGGCACTGCGCGTTCCACCTCCCCGGCACCGGAGTGGTGATCTCGGGCGACGCCCTGGTCAGCGGTCACCCCACGTCCCGGCTGAAGGGACCGCAGCTGCTGCCCGACATGTTCCACCACGAGCGCGCCCGCGCCGTGGACTCGCTGCGGGCCTTCGAGGACCTGACGGCCGACATCATGCTGCCCGGCCACGGACCGGTGCACCGGGGCTCCGTGCGGGAGGCGGCGGCCCTGGCCCGGGAGCGGGCGGCCTGAGCGCCGACCCAGGCTCTAAGGTCGGGCCATGGCCCTGCAGATCAACGCGACCAACCCGGAGCACCCGGCGCTCCTGCTCGAACTGCCCTGGCAGCTGCCCCTGGAGGAGTGGCCCGAGGAGTACCTCGTCCCGCTGCCCCGCGGCATCTCCCGCCACGTGGTGCGCTACGCCCGCGCCGGCGACGAGGTGATCGCCGTCAAGGAACTCGCGGAGCGGCCCGCGCTGCGCGAGTACGAGCTGCTGCGCGACCTGGACCGCCTCGGCATCCCCTCCGTCGACCCGCTGGCCGTGGTCACCGGCCGGGCCGGCCGCGACGGCGAGCTGCTGGAGCCGGTGCTGATCACCCGGCACCTGGGCGGCTCGATGCCCTACCGCTCGATGTTCGAGACGACCATGCGTCCGGCGACCATGCACCGGCTGATGGACGCGCTGGCCGTGCTCCTGGTCCGGCTGCACCTGGCCGGGTTCGCGTGGGGGGACTGCTCGCTGTCCAACACCCTCTTCCGGCGCGACGCGGGCGCCTACGCCGCCTATCTCGTGGACGCCGAGACCGGTGACCTGCACCCGCAGCTCAGCCCCGGCCAGCGCGACTACGACCTCGACCTCGCCCGGGTGAACATCAGCGGCGAGCTGCTCGACCTGGAGGCCTCCGGGGCGCTGCACCCCTCGGTGGACCCGATCGAGTTCGGCACGGAGATCTGCGCCCGCTACGGGGCCCTGTGGGAGGAACTGACCCGCGTCTCCGTCTACCCGGCCGGCAAGTACCACTACATAGAGCGCCGCATCCGGCGCCTGAACGAGCTGGGTTTCGACGTCGCCGAGATGCAGATCGAGCACTCCTCCAACGGGGACACCGTCACGTTCGTGCCGAAGGTCGTGGACGCGGGCCACCACCAGCGCCAGCTGCTGCGGCTGACCGGCCTGGACACCGAGGAGAACCAGGCACGGCGGCTGCTGAACGATCTGGAGAGCTGGATGGCCACCCAGGACGACTACGCCCCGGGCGACCCCCTCGCCGCCCGCCCGGAGGTGCTGGCCCACCGGTGGGTGCGGGACGTGTTCCGGCCCACCGTGCGCGCCGTACCGCCGGAACTGCGCGGCTCCATGGACCCCGCGGAGATCTACCACGAGCTGCTGGAGCACCGCTGGTACCTGTCGGAGCGGGTCCAGCACGACATCGCGCTCGACGCGGTCGTCGAGGACTACGTCCGCACCATCCTGCCCACGGCCCGCGAGACGCTGGTGCCCACGACGCCCGAGTGAGCCCGGCGCGGCGGCTCAGCCGTGCGGGACCACGGCGACCGGGCAGCCCGCGTGGTGCAGCACGCCGTGCGCCACCGAACCGATCCGGGCCCCGACGGCGGTGCGGTGGGCGCGCCGGCCGACGACCATCAGCTGGGCCCGTCCGGCCAGCGACAGCAGCACCTGCCCGGCACTGCCCATCTCCACGTGCTCGACCACCGCGACGTCCGGGAAGCGCTCCCGCCACGGCCGCAGCGCCGCGTCCAGCGCCTTCTTCTCATACGGCTCCAGGCCGCCGGCCTCGTCGAGGAGCTTGAGGGAGCCCGGGCTGTAGGCGAACACCGGGGGCAGGGTCCAGGCCCGCACCGCCCGGACGCTCGCGCCGCGCGCGGCGGCCGTCTCGAAGGCGAACCGCAGGGCCTCGGCGCTGTCGTCGGGCTCGCCCTGCTGGCCGACGACGATCTCCCGGCCGGCCGCCTCCGCGGCCGGGTCGTCCCCGGCCCGCACCAGGACGACGGGCCGGCCCGCCTCGGCGATCACCTGCTGTCCGACCGAGCCCAGCAGGAAACCGACGACCGGTCCGTGGCCGCGCGAGCCGAGCACCAGGACCTCCGCCTCAGCCACCGCGGCGACCAGCGCCTCGACGGGGCTGCCCTCGAGGACGTCGGTGGAGGCGTCGAGCCCGGGATGGTGTCCGGTGACGGTCTTCGCGGCCTCGGCGAGCGTCTCCCGCACCCAGCCGGCCTCCGTGGCCGGATCCGCCGCCCCGATCGCCTCGTACGGCTCGAACTGCCAGGCGTGCACCACGCGCAGGGCGAGCCCGCGGCGGACCGCCTCCCGGGCCGCCCAGGCCAGCGCGGCCAGGCTCTCCTCGGTTCCGTCGACCCCTGCCGTGATCCGGCGCGTCATGCGGTGCCCTCCCTCTGTAGCGATCACTCGGTACGGAGCCAGTCTTCACTACGCTGGTGACATGACCTTGGAGTGGGAGCAGGTTGTCGTGGACGCGGCCGATCCGGGTGCCCTGGGGCGCTGGTGGGCCGAGGCGCTCGGGTGGGTGGTGGTGGGCGACCTGCCCGACGAGTTCGAGATCCGTCCCGCCCCGGACCGGCTGCCGGGCCTGCTGTTCGTGCCCGTCCCGGAGGCCCGGTCCGGCAAGAACCGCCTGCACCTCGACTTCCGGCCCGTCGACCAGGAGGCGGAGGTCGCCCGGCTGCTCGGCCTCGGCGCCCGCCGTGCGGACATCGGCCAGGGCGAACAGGCCTGGGTGGTGCTCGCCGACCCGGAGGGCAACGAGTTCTGCGTGCTGGGGCCGCGCCGCGCCTGAGGCCCGGGCCGGCCGCACGGTATGTCCGAGCGGAGTGCGACGATCGAACATACGATGGGCGGGAACCGGCGCGGTGGGGACGGGGAACACCGCGCCGCGCATCCGACCGCTCGGGGTGGAGACGTATGGCACAGGCCGCGGACGCAGCGCGGACCGTCATCATGACCGTGGACGACGACCCGGGAGTCTCCCGCGCCGTCGCCCGGGACCTGCGGCGGCGCTACGGCGAGTCGTACCGCATCGTGCGCGCGGAGTCCGGCGAGTCCGCGCTGGAGGCGCTGCGCGAGCTGAAGCTGCGCGGGGACCTGGTGGCCGTGCTGCTGGCCGACTACCGGATGCCGCAGATGAACGGCATCGAGTTCCTCGAGCAGGCCCTGGACGTGTACCCGGGCGCCCGGCGGGTCCTGCTGACCGCGTACGCGGACACGAACGCGGCGATCGACGCGATCAACGTCGTCGACCTGGACCACTACCTGCTCAAGCCCTGGGACCCGCCGGAGGAGAAGCTCTATCCCGTTGTGGACGACCTGCTGGAGGCCTGGCGGTGCAGTGACCACCGGTCGGTGCCCAGCACCAAGGTGGTCGGACACCGCTGGTCGGCGCGCTCCTCGGAGGTACGGGAGTTCCTGGCCCGCAACCAGGTGCCCTACCGCTGGTACTCCGCCGACGAACCGGAGGGCCGGCGGCTGCTGGCGGCCGCCGGCGCCGACGGGCAGCGGCTGCCGCTGGTGGTCACCCCGGACGGCACGCCCCTGCTGGAGCCGGAGGCGCCCGAGCTGGCCGCCCGGGTGGGTCTGGCGACGACCCCGACAGCCGACTTCTACGACCTCGTGGTCATCGGCGGGGGCCCCGCCGGACTCGGCGCGGCCGTGTACGGGGCGTCCGAGGGACTGCGGACCGTGCTCGTGGAGCGGTCGGCGACGGGCGGACAGGCGGGCCAGAGCTCGCGGATCGAGAACTACCTCGGCTTCCCGGACGGCGTCTCGGGCGCGCAGCTCACCGACCGGGCCCGCCGGCAGGCCGGCAAGTTCGGCGCCGAAGTCCTCACCGCGCGCGAGGTGACGGGCCTGGAGGTCAACGGAGCCGCGCGGACCGTGCGCTTCTCCGACGGCTCGGCGATCGCCGCGCACAGCGTGATCCTGGCGACCGGCGTGTCCTACCGGCAGCTGGACGCGCCCGGCGCGGACGACCTGTCGGGCCGCGGGGTCTACTACGGCTCGGCGCTCACCGAGGCGGCCTCCTGCCAGGGCCACGACGTGTACATCGTCGGCGGCGCCAACTCCGCCGGGCAGGCGGCGATGTACCTGGCCAGGGGCGCCAAGTCGGTGACCCTGCTGGTGCGCGGGCCCTCGCTGACCGCGTCGATGTCGTACTACCTGATCCAGCAGATCAACGAGGCGCCCAACATCACCGTGCGCTGCGGCACCGTGGTGGACGCCGCCCACGGGCCCGACCACCTGGAGCAGCTGACCCTGCGCGACGTGGAGAGCGGGCAGACCGAACTCGTCGACGCGCAGTGGATGTTCGTGTTCATCGGCGCGGCCCCGCTGACCGACTGGCTCGACGGCACGGTGCTGCGCGACGCCAACGGGTTCATCCTGACCGGGCCCGACCTCACCCCCGACGGACGGCCGCCGCAGGACTGGGAGCTGGACCGGCCGCCGTACCACCTGGAGACCAACATTCCCGGCGTGTTCGTCGCGGGCGACGCCCGCGCGGAGTCCGCCAAGCGGGTCGCGTCCGCCGTCGGAGAGGGAGCCATGGCCGTGATGCTCGTCCACCGTTACCTGGAGCAGTCGTGAGCGGCGAGTGCGTGCCGTGCAGCCCCCAGGAGATCGGGGCGCTGTTCCTGTTCGAGAAACTGTCCCCCGAGCAGCTCGGGCGGCTGTGCGGCGAGGGGCGGGTGGAGCTGTTCCAGCCCGGGCCGGTGTACGCCGAGGGTGAGCCGGCGACCTGCTTCTACGTCATGATCGAGGGCACGGTCGTGTTGTCCCGCCGGGTCGGCGCCGACGACGTGGAGGTCTCCCGGACCTCCCAGAGCGGGGTGTACTCGGGCGCCATGCAGGCGTACCTGGGCGACCGGGTGATGCAGGTCTACAACAACTCGATGCGGGTCACGGAACCCACCCGGTTCTTCGTGCTGCCCTCGGACGTCTTCGCGAGCATCATGCGCGAGTGGTTCCCGATGGCGGTGCATCTGCTGGAGGGGCTCTTCTTCGGTTCGAAGAGCGCCCAGCGGGCCGTCGGGCAGCGCGAACGGCTGCTGGCGCTGGGCTCGTTGTCGGCCGGCCTCACGCACGAGCTGAACAACCCCGCGGCGGCCGCCGTCCGCGCCACCGCCACCCTGCGCGAGCGGGTGGGCAAGATGCGGCACAAGCTCGCCGTCATCTCCTCGGGCCCCTTCCCGCGGGAGGTGCTGGCCAACCTCATCGAGATCCAGGAGCGCACCGCCGAACGCGTGGCGAAGGCGCCCGTGCTGACCCCGCTGGAGGCCTCGGACCGGGAGGACGCGGTCGGCGACTGGCTGGAGGACCACGACATCCCCGAGGGCTGGCGGATCGCCCCCACCTTCGTGCAGGCGGGGCTGGACCTGGACTGGCTGGACCAGGTCGCGGCGGCCGTGGACCCGGAGATCCTCCCGAGCGCGATCGGCTGGCTCAACTACACCGTCGAGACCGAGCTGTTGATGGACGAGATCGAGGACTCCACCACCCGCATCTCGCACCTGGTCGACGCCGCCAAGCAGTACTCCCAGCTCGACCGGGCGCCCTTCCAGAACGCCGACGTCCACGAACTCCTCGACAGCACCCTGCTGATGCTCTCGGGGAAGACCGGCCGGCAGATCAAGGTCGTCAAGGACTACGACCGTACGCTCCCGAAGATCCCGGCCTACCCCGCGGAACTCAACCAGGTGTGGACCAACCTGATCGACAACGCGGTCTCCGCCATCAACAGCGCCGGCGGCGAAGGCACGTTGACCGTGCGGACGGCGCTGGTCGGCGAGCAGCTGCTGGTCGAGTTCCGCGACACCGGACCCGGGGTGCCCGCGGAGATCCGCGGCCGGATCTTCGACCCCTTCTTCACCACCAAGCCGGTGGGCGAGGGCACCGGGCTGGGCCTGGACATCTCCTGGCGGATCGTCGTGAACAAGCACCACGGCAGCCTCCAGGTCGAGTCCGAGCCGGGCGACACCCGTTTCCAGGTCCTCCTTCCCCTCACCGCAGCCGAGAGCGACACGCCAGAGGAGCCCGCATGACCGGCGACACCCCCATCGACCCCACCGTCCCGCCGAGCGGCGCCGGCTGCCTCGACTGCGACGCGGCCGGCGGCTGGTGGTTCCACCTGCGGCGCTGCGCGGCCTGCGGCCACGTCGGCTGCTGCGACTCCTCCCCCTCCCAGCACGCCACCGCCCACTTCAAGGCCACCGGTCACCCGGTGGTCTCCAGTTTCGAACCGGGCGAGGACTGGTTCTGGGACTACTCCGCCAACGAGATGTACGAGTCGGGCCCCGAGCTCGCCCCGCCCGTCAGCCACCCCGAGGACCAGCCGGTGCCGGGCCCCGCCGGGCGGGTGCCGGCGGACTGGACGCGGTCCCTGCACTGAGCCGCCCGACAACGGGCCCCAGGTCACGGGCCCGTTGTCGGTCCCGCGTGCCAGGATGACCCCGTGTCGCAGATCCCGTTCACCACTCCGCTCATCGGCCGGCAGGACGAACTCGCCCACCTCGCCGGTGTGCTGGAGCGTGCCCGGGACGGCGAGGCCCGCGCCGTCCTCGTCGCCGGGGACGCCGGCGTCGGCAAGACCAGGATGCTCGACGAGGTCTCCGGGCAGGCGGCGCGGGCGGGCATGACCGTGCTCACCGGGCACTGCGTCGACCTCGGGGACGTCGGTCTGCCGTACCTGCCGTTCACCGAGATCCTCGGCGTGCTCGCCGCCGACGACCGGTTCGCGGACGTCCTCGCCGCGCACCCGGTGGTGGACCGCCTGCTGGGCGCGGGCACCGACACCGCCCGGGACGTGGGCGGACGGCTCAGGCTGTTCGAGCAGATGGCCGGGCTGCTGGCCGGTCTGGCGGACATCGCGCCGCTGCTGCTCGTCCTGGAGGACCTGCACTGGGCCGACCAGTCCTCCCGTGACCTGCTGCGCTTCCTGCTCAGCCGGGGCATCCTCCAGCGGTCGGCGGGCGGCGCGCCCACCCACCGGCTCGCGGTGCTGGCCTCCTACCGCGCGGACGACCTGCACCGCCGGCACCCGTTGCGGCCGCTGCTGGCCGAGCTGGTGCGGCTGCCCGCCGTCGAGCGTCTGGAACTGCGCCCGATGGCCGACGCCGAGGTGACCCGGCTGGTACGGGCCCTGCAGAACCGCCCGCTGCCGGACACCACGGTCCGCCGGATCGTCGAGCGCGCCGAGGGAAACGCCTTCTACGCCGAGGAACTGCTCGCGGCGACCGACCCGGAGGCGGGCGGGGTGCCCAGCGGCCTGGCCGACGTCCTGCTGATCCGCTTCGAGCAGCTCTCCGACACCGCCCAGCAGGTGCTGCGCACCGCCGCCGTCGCCGGGCGCCGCGTCGAGCACGACCTGCTGCGGGACGCCGTCGGCCTGCCCGAGGAGGAGCTGGAGGCGGCGCTGCGCGAGGCCCTGGGCCGCCAACTGCTGGTGCCGGGCGGCTCGGACACCTACTCCTTCCGTCACGCCCTGGCCCGCGAGGCCGTCTACGCCGACCTGCTCCCGGGCGAACGGGCCCGGCTGCACGGCGCGTTCGCCCGGCTGCTGGCCGGCCGCGGCCACCCGGCGGAGAGCGCGGCGGAGCGCGCCCACCACTACCGCGAGAGCCACGACCTGACCGAGGCGCTCGCCGCCTCCCTGGAGGCCGCCGACCATGCCCAGCGGGTGGGCGCGCCCGCCGAGGAGCTGCGGCACCTGGAGACGGCCCTCGACCTGTGGTCGGCGGTGGAGCCGGCCGCGCGCCCCGCGGGCGCCGACAGCGTGACGCTCACCCTGCGGGCCTCGGCCGCCGCCGCGCACGCCGGCGAGGCGCACCGCGCGGTGTCCCTGACCCGCTCCGCGCTCGCCGGCATCGGCCGCGACACCGACTCCGAACTCGCCGCCCGGGTCCGGTACACGCTCGCCGGGAACCTGATGAGCGTCGACAGCCAGTCGGCGGCGTTCGCCTACAGCAGCGAGGCGCTCGCCATGATCCCCGCCGAGCCGCCGTCCCGGACCTGGGTGTGGGCCGCGGCCACGCACGTCCTGGCGGCGCGCCAGGTCGGGGACAACGAGACCGCGCTGCGGGTGGCCCGGCAGGCCCTCGTCGTCGCCGAGCGGTTGCGGGTCACGGACGCGCAGGCGGACCTGCTCATCTCGCTGGCCCGGATCGAGGAGGGCGGCCGCCGTACTCCGGAAGGCCTCCGGCGGCTGCGCGAGGCCCGGGAACTGGCCCGCCGTTCGGGCAACGCTCCGGTGGAGATGCGCGCCCTGTTCAGCATCGCGATCGGCTGCTTCGAGTCCGGTGACCTCGACGCCTGTCTGCCCTGGCTGACCGAGGGGCTGGACCGGGCCCGCCGCGCCGGGCTGCTGTCCTCGCCGTACCCGCTGGAGATGCGGTATCTGCGGCTGCTGGTGCTGTACACGCTGGGCCGCTGGGACGAGTGCCTGCGTGCCGCCGCCGACGACGCCGAGGTGCTGCCGGCGGCGGCCGGGTACACGGCCGGGCCCGCGCTGTACGTCGCTCTGGCGCGCGGTGACGGCACTGTCGCGGACCGCGCCCGCACCCTCCTGTCGGGCCGGTTCGACTGGATGGGGACGCTGGTCGCGGGCATCGTACTGACCGACGACGCGGCGCTGCGGGGGGACGCGGAGGCGGCCGTGGAGCGGATGCGGTCGACCGTCGCCGCCCTCACCGACGACGCCGGCCGTCCGCCCGACGTCACGGTCCGGCTCGCCGCCCTCGCCCTGTCCGCGGTCGCCGACCGGGCCGCCGCCCTGCGCCTCGCCGGTGACGAGCCGGGGGCCCGGCGCTGGGCGGATACGGCGACCGGCCTGGTGGCGACCGCGCGGGCCGTCGCCGCGCGCGGCGGCGACGGCAACGCGCAGGGCCCGGAGGGGCAGGCGTGGCTGGCGCGTGCGGAGGCGGAGTGGACGCGCGCGGTGTCCGGGCCGGACCCGGAGGTCTGGGCCGGGGCCGTCGCCGCCTTCGGCTACGGCGAGGACTATGAGCGGGCGCGCTGCCGACTGCGGTTCGCCGAGGCCCTGGTGACAGCGGATCGGCGCCCGGAGGCGGCCGCCGAGGCGGGCGCGGCCCGGGAGACGGCGGTCCGGCTGGGTGCCGCTTCCCTGCTGGAGCGGGCCGACGCGCTGATCCGCCGGGGCCGCCTGGCACAGCCAGGCCCGTCCGCCGGGGAGCGCGCTCCGGCGCTCACCGCCCGCGAGCAGGATGTGCTGCGGCTCCTCGCGCGGGGCCGCAGCAACCGGCAGATCGGCGAGGAACTGTTCATCAGCGGCAAGACGGCGAGCGTGCACGTCTCCAACATCCTCGCCAAGCTGGGCGCCGCGAGCCGCACGGAGGCGGCCGCGATCGCCCACCGGGACGGGCTGGTCGCCCCCGAGACGACGACGCCTCCCTGACACCGGACCGGCACCGGGCCGGCACCGGGCCGGCACCGGGCCTCACCGCCGCACGCGAACTGCTCACCGTCCCGGACCGGGAACCGAGCGTCTTCGTGTACCTGCAGATGGCCGTCCTCGCCTTCGAGGACGACAGCGTGTGGGCCCAGGCGCTGGAAGGCGTCAACAGCGAGGAGTACGAACTCGAGTGCCCGGGATGCGAGGACGGCCTGTTCGTCGCGTTCGGCTCCTACGGCACGTTCGTCTCGTCCGGTGACTACGTGACCGCTGCGGGCGCGGAGCGGGCGGAGGGCCGGGCAGAGCTGTCGCCGGCCGATCCGGCACGGCTGGAGGGCATCGGCGCGCGGCTCCACCAGGAGGCCGTGCGGGCGGGGCAGCCGACGGTCGCGCGGGCGCTGACCCATGTGTTCGGCACGGCCCGCTGCCCGTCCTGCGAGACCGCGTTCGCCGTCGGCGACGAGGTGGAGCGGCAGTGGGTCTGATCCGGGATCCGGACCGGCACCGGCACCGCTGTCCGGCCCGGGTCCTGACCGGGAGACGCCGGATGCCCCGCCGTCGGGCGGGGCATCCGGGTCACTTCTGCCGGTCGGACGTCAGCGCTGTGCGGCCGGCCGGTTGGCGGAGGTCACGTTGACGGCGGCCCAGGACCGGTTCACCGCCTTGTACTCCGTGCTGTTCAGCCCGTAGAGGGCCTTCGCCGCCTTCAGCGTCGCCACCCGGGCGTCGTGGAAGTCGGTCGTGGAGACCATGTACCGGGTCAGGGCCCGGTAGTAGATCTTCGTGGCCTTGGCGCGGCCGATCCCCGTCACCGGCAGACCGTCGTAGGTCGGCGAGTCGTAGGTGACGCTGCCGATCCTCTTGCGGCCACTGCCCTCGGCGAGGAGGTAGTAGGCGTGCGAGGAGACACCGGAACCGGCGTGCACCTCGGCGTCGTACGTCGACGGGTCCCAGTAGTCGATCGTGCCCTCGAGCACGTCGAGGGAGGGGTGGTCGAGGCGGCGCAGGAACTTCTGGTCGAGCCCGAGCTTCTCGCCCACGAGGTAGTTGGGCGGGTTCTTCGCGTTGTTGGCGCTGAACTCGACGTTGGAGCCGAAGATGTCGGCGAGCGACTCGTTGAGGGAGCCGGGCTCGCCGTACTGTCCGTTCGCGTCGACGCGGGTGGGCTCCAGCTTGGCGGTGGCGTCCACGACCCCGTGGGTGAGTTCGTGGCCCGTGACGTCGAGGACGACCAGGGGCTTCTTGAACATCTCGCCGTCGCCGTCGCCGTACAGCATGCAACCGCAGTAGGAGTCCCAGAACGCGTTGGCCACCTTGTTGCCGAAGTGGACCATGGCGCGGGCGCCCTTGCTGTTGTCCTTGATGCCCTTGCGCCCGAAGGTCTTCTTGTAGAAGTCCAGCGTCTTGGCCACGCCGTACTGGGCGTCGGCGGCGGCGCTGACCCGGCTGGAGGTGGCGCCGTTGCCCCACTTGTCGGTCGTGCTGGTGAGCTTCTTGCCCTGCGCGAAGTCCTCGAAGTACTGACCCTTGGCGTCCCGTGTCTCGGTGCCCCAGCGGGTGGTGTCCTTGAGGAGGAAGCTCGTGCGCGCCGTCTGCGTGGTGCTCAGCGTGACCTTGCCGGCGAAGAGCGAGTAGCCGGTGCCGGTGGCCTTCACCGGGTAGTGCACGGCGGCCGCCGTGGAGTTCGCGGCGAGCCCGGTGGGCTGCGCGGCGAAGCCGGTGGCCGGGTCGAGCGTCTCGCCGCGCTCGCGCAGGGTGTCGAGCAGCCGGGGCGAGAGGAACCCGTCGTTGTCGGGCGCGTTGCTGCGCACCTTGCCGGTGACGGCGTCGATGACGACGGTCCGCGAACCGCCGGCCTCGGTGGTCGCGCTGTCGCTGACCCGTACCTGGTAGGCGAGGGCGGAGGCACCGCCGCGGGCGTCGACGACGAGCTGGGCGGTGCCCGCGTCGCCCTTGGCGACGGCGGCCGCCTTGGCCTGCGCCTGGTCGGCCGTCAGCTTGGCCGAGGCGGCGGGCGCGACGGCGTGGTCGGCCGCCCGGGTGACACCGGCGTACGCCGACTGCCGGGTGAGGTGGACGACGAGGTCCCCGCCGAGGACGGGCATGCCCTGGTGGGTCCGGACGAACCGGACGTGCCGCGCGCCCTCGGGGTCGATCATCACGTCCTGGGCGTGCAGTTCGTCGCCCTGGGTGACGCCCGTCGCGGAGGCGTGGGCGACGGCGGCGGCGCGGGCCGCCCGGACGACGGACGCGGCGGATCCGTCGGCGACACCGGCGGAGACCGCGGACTGGTCCGCCCCCGTGGCCGGGTCCGCGAAGGCCGTGCCCGCGAGGCCCGTGGCGGCCGTCGTCACGGCGACGGCGACCGCCAGGCTGCGTATGTGGGCTCTACGCACTGATGAGGGTCCTTCGTTCAGAGGTGGCCGGAAGCCGGCCACCCCGAGGCGTGGCGCCCTGAGCCGCCACGGAGGCTGGTCAGCCCCGGAACGAAACCCTTACGGATGAGTCATGTACATGTAAAGGCTTATCAGTCCTTTTCCTGATCATCTATGGCAATACTTTGCACTTTCATGCCATTAGGTGATCAGCGGACCATCAACTGTGCGTCGTCTGTGGAGATGTGACGGGATGCGAGATGGTTGCCCCGCCCGGATGTGACGCATCTCGCATCACAGTCGGGCGGACCGACACCCACACGACAGGAGAAGACCCGGATGGCATCAGCAACGATGCGCGGCGGGGCCGTGGCGGGGGCGCTCGCGCTGTCCCTGCTGGCGGTTGACGCGCAGGCCGCGCCGCGGACGGCCGGCACCCCCACGGTCCGGGCCTCGGCGGCCGCGCTGCCGCAACCCGATCTCGCGGGCCTGCGCGCCGCCCTGCGCACCGCGCTCGGGCAGGGCGCGCCGGGGGCGACGGCCCGGATCGACGACCGCGGCACGGTCAGCGGAGTGACGGTGGGCCTCGCCGACCGGAGAACGCGACGGGCCCTCGACAGCGCCGACCGCTTCCGCATCGGCAGCATCACCAAGATCTTCTCGGCCGTGGTGCTGCTCCAGCTGGTCGACGAGCGGAAGCTGAAGCTCGACACCTCGGTCAACCACTACCTGCCGGGGCTGCTGCCGGACGACCGGATCACGGTCCGGCACGTACTGGGCCATCGCAGCGGCCTCTACGACTACACGAACGACATGTTCGCGAGTTCGGTCACCGGGTTCGAGGCGGTCCGCAACAAGGTCTTCACCTACCGGCAGCTGGTGGACCGCTCCCTGCGGCACGCGCGCACCGGCGCGCCCGGCGCCGCCTACTCCTACTCCAACACCAACTTCGTCGTCGCCGGCCTGCTCATCGAGAAGCTGACCGGTCACCCGGTGGGCACCGCGTACACCGACCGCGTCATCAAGCCCCTCCGCCTCACCGACACGTTCTACGTGCACCCCGACACCCGTATCCCCGGCCGCCACGCCAACGGCTACCTCACCCAGGACCGGGCGGGCGCGGCCCCGGTTGACGCCACCGAACAGACGGTGTCGTGGGCCCAGAGCGCGGGCGCGGTCATCTCCAGCACCCGGGACCTCAGCACCTTCCTGTCCGCGCTGCTGGGCGGCAGGCTGACCTCGGCCGCGCAGCTCGCGCAGATGGAGCGCTGGCTGCCGGCGGGCGCGGGACAGGCCTACGGGCTCGGTCTGCGGCGGCGCGACCTGTCGTGCGGTGTCTCCGTGTACGGGCACACGGGCGCCGTCCAGGGCTACTACTCCTACGCGTTCGCCACGAAGGACGGCAGGCGCACGCTCACCGCGCTCGCCAACACCTCCAACAACGGCCCGGTGCACACGACGATGCTGCGCACCCTGGAGTCCGCGTTCTGCGGCAGGCCGGCGACGACACGAAGCGGTGGCGCACGCCGTCCAGACCAGGGCACGGCGCCGACCGAGCGACCGGAGGACGTCACCGTACGGACCACGCAGACCGCCACCAGCGCCCGCGGCTGACCCACCCGGGGCCCCGCTCCCGCCACCGACGGGAGCGGGGAACCCGCACGCCCTGGTGGACGTTGTCCGGACACCCGCAGCGGGTTTCGAGCCACGACACCAGGGCGGCGCCATGAGCGAGTTGGTCCCCGGGGGGAACGTGCCCCTGCCGGGCGGAGCCGTGACCGTCCGGGTGCCCGGCCCGTTCGACGTGTCCGCGCTCATCACCGGCGACAGCGGCAGGGTGCGCGGCGACGGCGACTTCGTGTTCTACAACCAGCCGGCCGCTCCCGGCGCCCGGCTGGCCGGCGACACGCTCAGCATCGATCCGAGGGCACTGCGCGCCGGGGCCACCCGGGTCACCGTGGTGGTCAGCCCCGCCGACTCCGGCACTCCGCTGAGCCGGCTGCCCGCGCCCACCCTGCGCGTGAGCGGTGCGGACGGCCGGCCGCTGGCCCGGTTCGTCCCGCCGCGGCCGCGACAGGAGACGGTGCTGCTGCTCGCGGAGATCTACCGGCGCGGCGACGGCTGGAAGCTGCGCGCGCTGGGGCAGGGCTACGCCGACGGACTGGCGGGTCTGGCCCGCGACTTCGGGGTGGACGTCGTCGACGACACTCCCCCGCCCGCCGTACCCGTGATCGCCCCGGGCCCCGTCCTCGGCCCGGCCGGCTCCCGGCGCGCCCTGCCCGGTTCACCGCCGGCCGTCTCGGACCCCTTCCTCGGTCCGGTCAACTCCGCCCGCGCTCAGGTGGGTTCACCGCCGGTCGCGTCCGACTCCCGCCTGGCCGCCGCGGCACGGGCCCACGCCTCGGCGATGGCCGCCGCCGGACGCCTGTCGGCGGAGGGACCCGACGGCGTCTCGGTGCACCAGCGAGTCACCGCCACCGGATACGCCTACCTCACGATCGGGGAGCACCTCGTCTCCGGGCCGCGCACGCCCGACGAGTTCGTGGCGTACTGCCGGCGCACCCCGCAGGCGCGACGCACCCTGCACGACCCGGCGTTCACCCACGCCGGGGTGGCGTCCGTGACCGGCGGCCCCTCAGGCGACACCTACTGGACGGCGCTGTGGGCCCGGCCGCTCACCCCCGAGGGGCTGGCGCGCACCGAGTCGGACGTGGTCACGCTCACCAACCGGGAGCGGGCCGGTGCCGGGCTGCCGCCGCTCGCGGCCGACCCCCTGCTGGCCGTCGCGGCGCGGGCGCACAGCGCGGACATGGTGGCCCGCGCCTTCTACGCGCACACCGCGCCCGACGGCTCCGAGCCCTGGGACCGGGCGGCCGCGGCGGGCAGCGCCCGGCGCACGATCGGGGAGAACATCGCCTGCGGCCAGCGCTCGCCCGCCGAGGTGGTGGAGGGCTGGATGAACAGCCCCGGCCACCGCGCCAACATCCTCAAGCCCGGCTTCACGCACATCGGCGTCGGTTTCGCGGGCGGCGGAGCGGCGGGCACCTACTGGACCCAGCTGTTCGGCGCCTGACCGGCGCGTCCCTGGCCGCCGCAACAGGGTGGCCGGCACGCGATCTTGGCCGAACGGCGCCTGACAGGCGCGTCCCGGCCGCCGCAACAGACGGGCCGGCACGCGATCTTGGCGGAACGGACGCCTCCGGGAAAGGATGCGCGCATGAAGGGTGATCTGTTTTCCAGTGAGCACATGGTGCGGCCGGCCACCGAGCCGGGCATGACGGTCGAGAACGCCAAGTGCGTCAGGTACGCGGTGCAGGGCGAGATGCTGGCCCGCCAGGGCGCGATGATCGCCTATCGCGGCAATCTCCAGTTCGAGCGCAAGGGCCAGGGCGTCGGCGGGATGCTCAAGCGGGCGATGACCGGCGAGGGGCTGCCGCTGATGGCGGTGCGCGGACAGGGCGAGGCCTGGTTCGCGCACGAGGCGCAGAACTGTTTCGTCGTCGAGGTGGACCCCGGTGACGAGTTCACGGTCAACGGCCGCAACGTCCTGTGTTTCGACGCCTCGTTGACGTACCGGATCGCGACCGTGAAGGGGGCCGGTATCGCCGGCGGCGGCCTGTTCAACAGTGTCTTCACGGGGCAGGGCAGGCTCGGCCTGGTGTGTGAGGGCAACCCGCTGGTCATACCGGTCTCGCCGCAGTACCCGGTGTACGTCGACACGGACGCGGTGGTGGGCTGGACCTCGGGACTGGACACCTCGCTGCACCGCTCGCAGTCCATCGGTTCGATGCTGCGCGGCGGTTCGGGTGAGGCGGTTCAGCTGATGCTCCAGGGCGAGGGACACGTGGTCGTCCGGCCGAGCGAGGTGACGCCGCAGAAGGCGCAGCAGCACTGAGGTCCCGGCGCGGGCGTCCGGGAACCGTGCCGCAGGATGGTCCGCGCCCCGGCCCCACCCCTGAGCCGCGGCCCCCACCCCGCTTCTCGCCCCTCGGAGTGATCTGCGCCTCACGGGCAACCCGCCCGGCCCCGCCGACGTCTTGATCGGCAACGGATGACGCCCTGGCCCTTCGGGACCAGGGCATGTTCTCGACGCACTATACCCACCATGTATACACAGAGCGTATACGTGGCGGGTACAGGGGGACCGAAAGGGATTCATGTACGGCAAGGCATTCGCCCCGGAATACCAGGGCGCCCTCACCACTCTGTCCGTCAACTCCTCTCTGACCGACGTACTGGCCGCCGGCACCGAGCAGTTGAGGGCGGCCGAGGGGGCGGGCCGGCACGACGAGGCGGCCCGCTCCGGGCTCGCGGTCGCCGAGGCCCACCGCCGGCTCGGCCAGGTCGGGGACGCGGAGCGGGCGTGGAAGGCCAGCTACCGCTCAGCCCGCGAGGCCGGGGACACCGCGGCGATGGCCTGGGCGCTGTGGAGCGGCGGCACGCTGGCCCGGCAGCGCGGGGCGTTCCCCCTCGCCCGGCGGCTGCTGCACCTCGCGGCCGAACTCGGCGAGCTCGGCGGGGACGTCGTCGTACGCGGCTACTCCCTCGCGGGCCTCGCGGAGACGGGCCGTATCCAGGGTGACTACGAGGCCGTCGGCAGGCTGCACGAGCAGCTGCTCGCGGAGGCCCGGCGGCGCGGCGAGGCCCGGCACACGGTGTGGGCGCTGGAGGGCATCGCGCAGATGCACCGCAACACCGGTGCGTACGACTCCGCGTACGCCCTCTTCGAGGAGGCGGCCCAGATAGCCGAGCGGGCCGAGGACCGGCGCGGCCACGCCTGGGCCCTGCGCGGACTCGCCGACGTCGTCTCGGTGCGCGACGGGGACACCGCGCGGGCGCTCACCCTGCTGTCCGAGGCGGAGGCCACGTGCCGCGAGATGCGGCTGTCCAGCGCGCTGGCCTACAACCACAAGATGCGCGGCAACGTCCTGTACCGCTCCGGCCGTTACGCCGAGGCACGCGACTGGTACGAGCGGGCGCTCGCCGGCTTCCGCGCCATGAGCGAGCCGCGCGGGGAGGCGCTGGCCCGGCTCGGACTCGCCAAGTCCCTGGCGCGGCTCGGGCATGACCGGGACGAGACGGCGGCGGAACTGGCGGACCTCGCCCGCGTGCTGGAGCGGATCGGACTGCGGCACGCCCGGGCGATGGTCGCGCGGGCCCAGCGCGAGCTCGGCATCGACGCGGACACGGAGGCCGTACGGTGACGACACTCGACGCGATGACCCCGGCCACGCTCACCGCTCCCCAGGTCCTCGACCGGTGCCGCACGTCGGTGGCGCCAGCCCTGCGGGAGGCGGTCGGCCGGCTGCATCCGTGGCTGGGTGAGATGGCGGCGTACTCGTTCGGCTGGTGCGAGGTGGGCGGCGCGCCGGTCGCCGCGTCCGGCGGCAAGGGCGTACGGCAGGCACTCGCGCTGCTCGGGGCCGAGGCCGCGGGCGCCCCCGGGCGGGCCGGAGTCCCGGCGGCGGTCGCCGTCGAGCTCGTGCACGCCTTCTCGCTCCTGCACGACGACATCATGGACGGCGACCAGGCCCGGCGCCGCCGCCCCACCGTGTGGAAGGCGTACGGCACCGGAGCGGCGGTTCTCGCCGGTGACGGCCTGTTCGCGCTCGCCGTCGAGATCCTGGCCGAGACCGGAACGGGCGGCGCGGCGGTCCGCCTGCTGTCCGCGGCGCTGGGCGACCTGGTGCGCGGCCAGGCGGACGACCTGCTGTTCGCCACACGCGACTGGACGGGCCCGGGGCGGGTCCGGCCCGCGGAGTACCGGGCGATGGCCGAGCACAAGACGGGCTCCCTGCTGGGCTGCGCGGCCGCGCTCGGAGCCCGGCTCGGCGGCGCGCCGCCCGCCACGGTCGCCGCCCTGGACCGCGCCGGGCGCCACCTCGGGATCGCCTTCCAGGTCGTCGACGACATGCTCGGCATCTGGGGCGACCCGGCCGTCACCGGCAAACCCGTGCACGCCGATCTACGCGAACGCAAGAAGACCTACCCGGTGCTCGCCGCGCTCGGCTCCGGGACCCCGGCGGCCCGCCGGCTCGCCGCCCTCCTGGAGGGCGAGGGGGAGCCCGCCGAGGCGGCCGCGCTGGTCGCGGAGGCGGGCGGCCGGGCGGCGGCGGCGGCCGAGGCACGCCGCCACGCCGACGCCGGGGAGGCGGCCCTCGCCGGTGTGCCACTGGCGGCACCGGCCGCCGGCGAACTGCGGGCGATACTGGAATTCCTGGTGCGGCGCGACCTGTAGGAAACGTTCTTGACGCGCGCCGCCGGGGCGCGCCAGGGTGCGAGGCGGCGGGCGTCGCCGCCCGCCGGGAAAGGTGACTGTTTTGATCGAGATATCGGACGTCGAGGCCGCGGCGGAGAAAATCGCCGGGCATGTCGTGCGCACTCCGACCGTGCCGAGCCCCGGTCTGTCCACGCTGCTCGGCGTCCCCGTGACCGCGAAACTCGAATTGCTGCAACGCACCGGTTCGTTCAAGGCGCGGGGCGCGACCGCCCGGCTGCTGTCGCTCGGCGAGGCGGAGCGGGCCGCCGGAGTGGTGGCGGTCAGCGGCGGCAACCACGGCATCGCGCTGGCGGTGATGGCGGCCGCCCTGGACGTCAAGGCCACGGTGGTCATGCCGCGCTCCGCGCCCGCCCGGTCCGTCGAACTCGCCCGCGCCGCCGGCGCGTCGGTGCAGCTGACCGACGACATGCCGAGCGCGTTCGCCCTGGTGAACCGGTTGCGGGACGAGGGCCTTTCACTCGTCCACCCCTTCGACGACCCCGTGGTGGTGGCCGGACAGGGCACCGTCGGGCTGGAGTTCGCCCAGGACGCCGGGGACCTCACCGACGTCCTCGTCAGCATCGGCGGCGGCGGACTGATCGCCGGCGTCGCGGTCGCGCTGCGGGCCCGGCGGCCGGACGTGCGGATCTGGGGCGTGGAGACCGAGGGCGCGCAGGCGATGTCCGAGGCGCTGGCCGGCGGCGGACCGGTGCCGGTCGCGTTGTCGTCGATCGTGACCACCCTGAGCGCTCCGTCCGTCTCGCAGCTCACCTACGACCATGTGTCCGCGCTGGTCAACGACGTCCTGGTGGTCCCGGACCGGGAAGCCGTCCAGGGCACTCTGGACCTCGCCGACCACGCCAAGGTGTGGGCCGAGCCGGCGGCGGGCTGTCTGCTGCCCGCCGCCCGGCAGGTCGTCGAGCGGGTCGGCCCCGGCGCGCGGCTGGGCCTCGTCGTGTGCGGAGGCAACGCGACGACCGGCGATGTCATGGCCTGGTCGCGGCGGTTCGGACTGCGCTGACCGTCCTCGTGGCCCAATTCCCGTCAGGACCGCGTGATTTCACCGCGTTCGTTTTCACCGGCGCCGCTTCCTGTTTACCGGTGGTTACCGCCAGGTCGGGGCGGGAAATCGGCTGCCGCCGGTAAGCGCGGGTGAATTGCGGCGCCCGGAGCACACCGTGATGAGCTCGTACGACGGTGCCGTGCCCGCGCCCCGGCTTCTTCTTTTCGCACGCCTGCTCGCAGCGCACGGGAAAAGCAGAAAAACACAGGGTTGTTGGGGATTCATTGAACGCACCCCGTCACACGCGTCGTACCTAGGGGAAAGGTGAGAGCCAGGGGTTCAGCGAGGGATGACCATGGGCAAGGCGCACGTCTCCACACACGAGTTGGTCGCCGGAAGGTACCGGCTCGGGGAGGTCCTGCACCGAGAGACGAACCGCGTCTGCTGGTCCGGGGAGGACGTCGGGACCGGACGGCCCCGCCTCCTCACCCAGATCGGCCTGCCTCCTGACCCGGACGGCGAGACCTCGCGGCGGGCCACCGCACGCGTCGTCCGCACCTCGGAGGCCATGGCGCTGCTGTGCCCGGGCCGGGTGGCCGAGGTCGTCGACGCCGTCGTGGAGGCCGGCACCCTGTGGACGGTCGGCGAGTGCGTCGACGGCGTTCCGCTGGGCCAGCTCCTCGCCCAGGAAGGCACCCTCGACCACGTCCGGGCAGCCCGCATCGGTCTGGAACTGCTGGACGTGCTGGAGGCCGGGCACGGCGAGGGCATCACCCACGGCGAGCTGAGCCCGGACCAGATCCATGTGCGCGCGGACGGCCCCGTCGTGGTCAGCGGCTTCGGCCTGGCCGGCGCGACGCTCGTCCCGCGGGTCACCGCACCGTCGTACGCCTCCCCCGAACAGGCCCGCGACGAGCGCATCGGGCCGGCCGCCGACCTGTGGGCGCTGGGCGCGATCCTCTACACGATGGTCGAGGGACGTCCGCCGTTCCGGGACCGGGACCGGCCCGAGGCCACGCTGCGCGGGGTGGACCGGCTTCCGCTGCGCACCCCCGTGCGCGCCGGGCCGCTCACCCAGGTCGTGCAGGGGCTGCTCCGCAAGGACTCCCGGGAACGGCTGACCCGCCCGGTGGTCCGCGAGTCGCTCCTGCGGGTGCTCGGCGAGGACCCCGACACGGCGCCGCAGACGATGCGGCGCTCCCGGCTGCGCGGTGACGGTCACGCCCTGGGTTCCGGCTGGAACCGGCGCGCGATGGCCGCCGGCACCGTCCTCGCGGTGATCACCGTGGCGGTCGCCGTCCTCGCCGTGACCCGGCAGCTGCCCGGGGCCGACACCTCCGCCGCGCACCCGACACCGCGCCCGACCGCATCGGGTTCCGGTGCGGGTGCCGGCGCGGGTGAGCGCACCGAGGGCCGGACCGCCGCGCCGTCCACCGCCCCGGCCACCTCCGCCTCGGCGTCCGCCCCCGCCTCCCCCACGTCTCGTCCCCCGTCCCCGTCCCCGTCCGCTTCCGCTTCCGCCCCGGCCTCCTCCCCCGACGCCACCGCCGCACTGCCGGCCGGCTTCCGCCGGTACGACGCGCCGGAGGGTTTCTCCGTCGCCCTCCCCGCCGGCTGGAAGCGGCTGAACACGACCCGGGCGGCGGGCGGCGCGTACCGCGTCATCTTCGGCGCGGACGACGACCCGCGCACGCTCGCCGTCACCTACAGCGAGCAGGCGGGCCCGGACCCGGTCGCCGTCTGGCGGGACGATGTCGAGCCGGAGCTGAAGCGGGAGGACGGCTACCGCAGGATCGGCGCGATCCAGGCGACGACCTACCAGGGCCACAAGGCCGCCGACATGGAGTGGCTCAGCACCGTCGACGGCACCCGGGTGCGCACCTTCGGCCGCGGTTTCCTCCTCGGTGGCGGCCGCAGCTTCTCGCTGCGCTGGACCACTCCGGCCGCCGACTGGGACGACAGCGCCAACCGCGCGGCGCTCGACGCCTTCCTGCGGACCTTCCGGGAGACGTCGGGCTGAGGGTCAGGCCGGGGTCCGGGGCGCTCCCAGGGCGCGGAGCGGGCGGGGGTCCAGCGGGGTCGTCCGCCACCGCGCCGTGAAGGTCCGGTCCGGGAGGGAACAGGTCACGGCCAGCCGGTGCGGAGTCTCCAGGAACACCAGCTCGGCGACGAGGGTGTCCGCGTCGGCCCATCCCCCGCTCAGCGCGGTCGGCACCGGCTGCTCGGCGACGCTCCAGCCGTCTCCGCCGAGCCGCAGGCCGAGCCGGTCGCCGCCCTCGGCGAGGGTGATCCGCCAACCGTCCGCCTCCGCGGTGACCTCGACCGCCGTGAGCGTGGGCCGGTCCGCGCAGACTCCGCCGTACGGCGTGAACGCGGCGTCCCGCCACGCCTCGGCGCGTTCCGTTGGCGCGGGCTTGCCGGCGACCGGTGGCAGCGCGAGCCCGGCCAGCCGCTCGGCGAGCGCCGCGTCACCGTCCTCCTGGCCTTCCCCGCCCGGCCGCGGGGTGCGGGGAGCCGGCCCGAAGGCGGGCAGCAGGTGCCCCCAGACCAGGTTCAGGACCTCCTGCAGCTGCGTCGTCGCCCCGGTCAGCGCGATCACGGCGTCCTGCTCGGGCAGCACGAGACAGAACTGGCCGTACGCGCCGTCCCCCCGGAACCCGTGTCCGGGCCGGGACCTCCAGAACTGGAAGCCGTAGCCGTGCTGCCAGTCGGACAGCGCGTCGGGCGCCGTGGCGTCGGCGGTCGCGACGTGCACGCGGCCGGCCTCGGCCGCCCACCCCTCGGGCAGCAGCCGGCGGCCGTTCCACATCCCGTCCCGCAGGTACAGCTGACCCAGCCGGGCGATCGCGTCGGTGGTGGCGTGCAGTCCGCTGAAGCCCAGTTCACGGCCGTGCCGGTCCTGCTGCCAGGCCACCTCGCCGACGCCCAGCGGGTCCAGCAGCCGCGGCCGGAGGTAGTCGGTGAGCGACTGCCCGGTGAGGCGCTGGACGATCGCGGCGAGTGTGTAGGTGGCGGGCTGGTTGTAGGCGAAGACGGTCCCCGGCTCGCCGTCCGGCGGCACCAGGAGGAACCCGCGCACCAGTTCGCTCCGGTCGCTCTCGCGGGCGCGGTCGAAGGTCTCGGCGAGATGGCCGCTGGACATCGACGCCACGTGCCGCACGAGCATGGACCGGCTGCGCGGGTCGGTGATGTCGGCCTCGAACTCCGGGAAGAAGGAGATCACCGGGTCGTCGAGGCGCAGCAGCCCCTCCGCCACGGCGATCCCGGCGGCCGTCGCCGTGAAGCTCTTGCTCAGGGAGTACAGGAGGTGTGGGCGCTCGGCGGTGTACGGCGCCCACCAGCCGGACGCCACCAGATGACCGTGCCGGAGGACCATCACGCTGTGCGGCTCGATGTCGGGTGCGGCTTCGAGGGCGTCGAGGAAGGCGTGGACACCGGACGCGTCGACGCCCTGGGCGGCGGGAGTGCTGGCGGGCAGCGGCTGGACACTCATACGGTCATCCTCCCCCGCCGCCCGGCCGGTGATCGAGGGGGTGACAGGACGCCGGAGACGGGTTTTCGGCCCCCGCGGCCGGGGGCCCGACCCTTATGGTGCAATTCGGATACACGATGATGACCGAGCAGGCCGGCCCCCGTGACCTCGTCGACCACGTGGTGCGCGCGGAGGAGGCCGGCTACGACTTCTCGGTGACCTCGGACCACTACTTCCCGTGGCTGCGCTCCCAGGGCCACTCTCCGTACGCGTGGAGCGTGCTGGGTGCGGCCGCCCAGGCGACCTCGCGCATCCCGCTGATGACGTACGTGACCTGTCCCAGCTTCCGCTACCACCCCGCCGTCGTGGCGCAGAAGGCGGCGACGATGCAGCTCCTGTCCGAGGGGCGGTTCCGGCTGGGCCTCGGGTCGGGCGAGAACCTCAACGAGCATGTGGTGGGCGGCGGCTGGCCGTCCGCCGACGTGCGGCACGAGAGGCTCGAAGAGGCCGTGGAGATCATCCGGGGGCTCTTCGAGGGCCGTCACGTCAACCACCGCGGGAAGCACTTCGACGTGGAGTCGGCGCGGCTGTGGGACCTGCCGGACCAGCCGCCGCCGATCGGCATCGCCGTCTCCGGGGAGCGGTCCTGCGCCCTCGCGGGCCGGCTGGCGGACCTCGTCATCGCCACCGAGCCCAAGGCCGGACTCATCGACGCCTTCGACCGGCACGGCGGCGCGGGCAAGCCCCGCGTGGGCCAACTGCCGGTGTGCTACGACCCCGACCGGGACGTGGCGGTGAAGCGGGCCCACGACCAGTTCCGCTGGTTCGGCAGCGGCTGGAAGGTCAACTCCGAACTGCCGCACCCGGACGCCTTCGAGTCGGCGACGCAGTTCGTCACGCCCGAGGACGTCGCCGCCTCGATCCCCTGCGGCGACGACCCCGAGGACTTCGTGGAGGCCGTACGCCCGTACGCCGAGGCCGGGTTCACGGAGATCGCCCTGGTGCAGATCGGCGGCGAGTCGCAGTCGGCGTACCTGGAGTGGGCGGCGAGGACGCTGCTGCCGGCGCTGCACGACGCGCTCGACTGACCCGCACCGCACCGCGGCGCCCGCCACACGGGGGCGGTGTCCCGGAGGGGGCCCCGGGGCGCAATAGGCTGCCGGACGGTACCGGCGCGGTCCGCCGCGCGGGTGCCGTCCGAGCCCGGTTCTGCCCAGGAGAGTCACCCGTGACCGTAGCGATCTCCCCGTCCGAGGCGTCCCCCGCGCCCCTGTCCGACCTCGTGGCGCGGGACGCCCGCGAGTTCGGGACCTACGCACGGACCGGAGGATGGGCCTTCGGCCTCATGGTGGCCCGCAGCGTCCGGCCCGGCGGGCAGGGCGCGGACGAGACGCCGAAGGTGTCCGCGAAGGAGTTCGCCACGCTCGCCGGATGCTCCGCCGAGCGCGTCATGCGCTACTACAAGGCCTGGGACCGGGCCGCCGACGACGGCATGGTCCCGCACTTCGAGGCGCTGGCGCCGGGCCAGGAGGTGGAGCTGCCGGACGCCGACGTGTGGCTCGGCTACTACGTCTCCCGCTCCGGCGCCGCCTCCGAGCGCGGCACCGCCATCGCCGAGGCCGCGGCGGCCGAGGGCATCCGGCCGACGAAGGCGCTGGAGGTCGCCGAGAACCCGACCGCGCTGCGCGCCGCGATCCTCGCCGACCCCTCCACCGCCCGGGCGGCCCGCCAGGCGCTCCTGGACCGGGTCCGCGAGGACCCCGGGCTGCAGGCGGAGCTGGCCCGTGACGTGGTGCGCACCGACGACCTGAAGAAGGCCGTCGCCAGCGAGAGCCGGGCGGCCGACCGGATCGGATACGTCCGCCAGATCGCCGAGTCCGGTCAGGTCAAGACGCCGGCGGGGCAGACCATCGACGCCCCCACCGACCTCCGTGAGGAGGCCGAGCGGCACCTGTCGCTGCTCGACGAGCTCGACGACGGCGAGGACTGCGGCCCGTGGGCCGGCGAGGCCTACGACACCATGAAGTCCCTCGTGGCCGACGTCGTGGAGGCCGATCCCGAACTGCGCGTCCAGGAACGGCGGACGAGGTTCTACAGCGGTCTCCAGAAGGCGACTAAGGTCTTCGAGGAGCTGACCTTCGACGACGCGCAGGACTTCTACGAGGACGACATGGTCGAGCGCCTGGAGGACCTCCAGCAGGCGATCGCCACCTGCATCACGGCGTTGCGCGGTGCGCGCACGAATCACCCCGAGCGTTGAGCATCTTGTGCGCGAACGGGGTACTAGAGGGCTCCACGTCCGAACGTGCTCCACGTCCGTCCCCCTCGGAGGCCCCCGTGAACTCCTTCGCGCACAAGTCCCTGGTGGTGCAGCTCCAGGCGGGCGCCACGGACCGCTTCCCGGTGCTCGCCCACCTCAGCTACGACGCCGACGACCCGTTCGCCGTCACCGCGGTGTTCAGCCACGACGGCCGGGTCCTCGCCCAGTGGCGGCTGGACCGGGAGATGCTCGGTGACGGACTGCTGCGGCCGGTGGGCGTGGGGGACGTGCGGATGCGCCCGGTGTCGACCGGCATGTGGGAGGAGCTGCGCATGGACTTCTTCGGCGACGTCCGGGCCGACGGGGAACGCCACCACGCCGTGGTGTTCGCGTGGGCGCCGGGGATCGCCGCGTTCCTGCGCCAGACCCACCAGGTCGTCGCGCCGGGACGGGAGCAGGTCCGGGTGGACGACTTCCTGGCCGCGGTCATCTCCGGAGGCTGACGAGGGGCCGACCGCGGGCACCGGCACGGGGCGCCCGCCGACGCGACGACGGAGGGGGCGTCCGGCCTGCCGGACGCCCCCTCCGTCGTCGCGTCCCCCGTCAGTCCGTCGTGTGCCGGTGCCGCGTCCACAGCGGCACCCCGAACCAGCACACCAGGTACCAGGCGACCACCGCGGTGACCAGGTAGGGCACGTAGCCGTCGTGGGTCGCCACGCGGAGGATCAGCAGCAGCGAGGAGGTCATGGTGGCGAGCAGCAGCACCAGGCCGACGAAGGTCATCCGCGACGCCCACTGGACCGCCTGGGGTTTGACCCGCCGCCCCGACACCAGGCGGTGCAGGGAGACCGGGCCGATGAGGGCACCGGTCGCGCAGGCTCCCAGTACGACCGTCACCAGGTAGATCGTTTTGTCCGTCTGGGTCAGTTGTGTGTAGCGCGGGGTGAAGACGACGGTGAGCAGAAAGCCGAACAGGATCTGCACGCCGGTCTGGGCGACCCGTATCTCCTGGATCAGCTCGACCCACTTGCGGTCGGCTCTCTCCTCCTCGGTCTCGTCGCGCCCCGTGTTCTTGGCGCTCGTAGCGCTCGCCCCGGCTGACAAGGTTCCTCCCGCGGTGATGCGTTCCCGTGTTCGTCTGCCACCCGTGTTCCCCGTTTTGCGCGTGCTTTGCCTGCCCGTCACCTCCCGTCCGTCCGGGACGGCGGATCGTGTTTGCCGTGGAGCCGAACGGCAAGGCGGTTCCCATGAAGGAAACGGAGAACACGACGAACGAGAAGGCCACCACCACGCGGGTGTCGGCCAAGGCGCAGCGGACGACGGACCGGGCCACGGCTCCCGCCTCCCGCGCGGCAAAGACCGCCGCGAGCAAGACGGATGACGCCACGTCAGCCGCCAAGGCGGGCGTGGAGCGCACCGCCGACGCGGCGAGCCGGGCCGCGAACACCGCGGCCAGGAGCGTCGAGGCCGGTCGCCAGGCGATCGTCTCGGCCTCGGGCCAGGTGGCGGCCGGCGCGAAGACGGCATGGACGCTGCTGGCGAACCGCAAGCTCGTCGCCGCGGGTGTCGGAGCGGGGCTGACGGTGCTGAGCGCCGCGTCCTTCGCGGCGGGCCGGCGTACCGAACGCCACTCCCACGGACCCGTCACCCGGCTCACCGGCGGACGGTTCTGAGGACCGGCCGCGGTTTCAGCGATCACCGGGCGGTTACACGGGGGCCATGACCCATGGCCCCGGCTCCCCGGCAGGGGGGCCGCGCCCCCCACGCCGATCACGGAGGAGATCCGTTGACCATGTCCGGCACCGAGCTCACAGTCACTCTCAGCGGCGGCAGTGCCGCCGACGCGCGGACGGTCGTCCAGGCCCTGGAGCCCGCCTTCGGGGCCCCGGACGAGCGGCCCGCCGACGACGGCGCCACGGTCCACACGGCCACCTTCGCGCACGGCTCAGGCGACGGGTCCCCCGAGGACACCCCGGGGGACGCCGGCCGGCTGTCCGCGCCGGTGACCGTCACCGTCCAGGGCACGCCGGAGGCCGTCGAGAAGGCGAGCGCCGCCCTGTCCCGCACCTTCACGACGCGGGACCGGGGGGCCGCCTCGGGCGACCAGGAGCAGGAACGCGAGCTGGTACTGGAGCCCTGAGCGAGCGGTAGGGAACCCGTCGGCGGGTTCCCTACCAGCGGTTCTCCACCTGGTCCCTGATCCGGCGATCGTAGAGGTCGCGGATCGCGTCGAGCGTGTCCCGCTCCAGCTCCGGCAGCTTGGCGGCCGCCGCGTTGGCGCGGGCCTGCTCCGGCGAGCGGGCCCCCGGGATCACCGTCGTGACACCCGGCTGCCCCACGATCCAGCGCAGCGCGAGCTGGGCCGGGGTGTACCCCTCGGGGGTGAGCGCGGCGAACTCGACGGCCGCCTCCACACCGGTGGCGAAGTCGACGCCGGAGAAGGTCTCGCCCTGGTCGAAGGACTCCCCGTGCCGGTTGTAGGTGCGGTGGTCGTTGTCGGCGAACACCGTGTCCTTGGTGTACTTGCCGGACAGCAGGCCCGAGGCCAGCGGCACCCGGGCGATGATGCCGACTCCGGCCTCCCGCGCGGCGGGCAGCACCTCCCGCAGCGGCTTCATGCGGAACGGGTTGAGGATGATCTGCACACTCGCCACGTTCGGCCGGGCGATCGCCGTCAGGGCCTCGGCGCAGGTCTCGACGCTGACGCCGTAGGCGGCGACGCGCTCCTCCTCGACCAGGGTGTCGAGGGCGTCGAACACCTCGTCCGTCGAGTACACGGGCGTCGGCGGGCAGTGCAGCTGCACCAGGTCGACACGGTCGACGCCGAGGTTGCGCCGGGACCTGTCGTTCCAGGCGCGGAAGTTGTCCAGTACGTAGTTCTGCGGGATCTGGTCGACCCGGCGGCCCATCTTCGACGCGACCAGTACGTGCAGATCGGGCCGGCCGCTCAGGAAGGCCGCGATGGTCTGCTCGCTGCGCCCGTCGCCGTACACGTCGGCCGTGTCGAAGAAGGTCACCCCCGACTCGGCCGCCGCCTCCAGCACCGACAGAGCTTCCTTGTCGTCGACGTCTCCCCAGTCGGCGCCCAGTTGCCAGGTGCCGAGGCCGATGACGGATGCGTGCTGCTGGGACCTACCGAAAGTGCGCTCGTCCATGCCGTCAGTCTGTCATCCGTACCCGCCGCACGCGGCGCCGCTGGACAGCGGCCGGGCGGCGCCGCTCAGGGCGTCAGGTGGGTCTGGACCCCGGGGGCGTACCGGTCCACCATGTCCTCGATCCCGGCCTCGCGCACGTGGACACCGCGGGCCACCCCGTACATCACGCCCAGGCCCACCAGGGTCGCCACGGCCAGTTCGGCACGCAGCCCGGCGTCGGGGCCGGTGAGCCGCGCGGCCAGGCGCTCGACCACCTGGGTGCGGAAGTTGACCCGCAGGACGTCGCCGTGCTCCCCGTGCAGCGGGGCGAAGGCGATGCGCAGCAGCGGGTCCGCGCCCCGCTCGCGCTGGCTGAGCAGCACATGCCGGACCATGTGCCGGCCGAGCTCGCCGAGCGGCGCGTCCAGCAGGGCGTCGGCGTCGGTGTCGAAGGACATGACGCGGGCGACGAGGGCGTCCTTGTTGCCGAAGTACTTGAGGATCAGCGGTGGACTCACGCCGGCGCGGTCGGCGATCGCCTTGAGCGTCACCTCGTTGTGGGCGTGCCGGGCCAGAAGGTGGCGGGCCGCCTTCTGGATGGCCGCCCTGGTCGCCTCGGCGTCCCTGCGCGCGAAGGCGGAGGGCGAGGTGGCAGCGGCGGGGGCCGAAGCCGCGGTGTCCGGTGCGGCGCAATCGGCGGCGGCCGGAGCGGCGGAGGCGGCGGCCGATGCCGAGGCGGCGGGGGCGGGTGCGGTGGCGTCCGGTGCCGGGGTGGGCGCGGTGGGTCGGTTGCTCACGGCTCTCATGCTCCCTCCAGCGCCTCGTCCCGCGCACCGCGGGTGCCGCCGCCGGCCCGTCCGGTGCCGCGTCGCGCGGGACGCTCCCCCGGGATGGTCAGCGCCGTGGCGGAGGCCAGGAGGGCGACCGCGCCGGCGATGCCGAAGGCCAGCAGGTAGCCGTGCAGGGTGGGCACCGGTGTGCCGTCGAGCAGACTGGTGTGATGGACCAGTACCGCGGCGACGACGGCGCTGGAGGTGGCCTGGCCGATCGTGCGCATCAGGACGTTGACGCCGTTGGCGGACGCGGTCTGCCCGGCCGGGACGGCGTGCAGGATGAGGGTGGGCAGCGCGGAGTACGCCAGGGTGGTGCCGGTGCCCACGACCGCCGCCCCCAGGATGATCATCCACAGGTCGCGGCTGTCCATGATGCGCACCCCGTAGCCGAGTCCGATGACCAGCGCCCCGAGGGCCAGGGTGACGCGGGGGCCGCGGGAGGCCGAGATACGGGCCGAGACCGGCGAGAACAGGAGCATGATCAGGCCGCCCGGCAGCAGGACCAGGCCGGTGGCGACGATGGACAGTCCGAGCCCGTACCCGGTGGCCTCGGGCGCCTGGACCAGCTGGGCGGTCACCAGGGAGTTGGCGTAGAAGGCGAACCCGGTCAGGAGCGCGGCGACATGGGACAGCCCGACGCTGGGGCGCGAGACCAGCCGCAGGTCCACCAGGGGGCGTTCGGTGCGCAGCTGGTGCCACCACCACACGGCCAGCGTGAGGGCGGCGCCCAGGAACAGGGCGAGGACGCGGGTGCTGGTCCATCCCCACTGCCCGCCCTGGGACACGCCGAGCAGCAGGCACACCAGTCCGGCCGCCAGCCCCAGCGCCCCCGGTACGTCGAAGCGGCCCGGTTCGCGCACGGGCGACTCGCGCACCGCCCACCACACCGACGCCACGCCCAGGGCGCCGAGTCCGGCGGTCACCCAGAACATGGTGTGCCAGTCGGCGTACTGCACGATCAGCGCGGCCAGCGGCAGCCCCAGCGCGGCCCCGATGCCGACCGTCGAGCTCATCAGCGCCACCGCGTTGCCCCGGCGCTCCGGCGGGAGTTCGTCGCGCAGGATGCTGATGGACAGCGGCACGACGGCGGAGGCGGCGCCCGAGAGCGCGCGGGCCGCGATGAGCACGCGGATGTCGGAGGACAGGGCGCACATCACCGACCCGACGACCATCAGGGCGAGTGCCGCCAGGAGCACCCGGCGTTTGCCGTACATGTCGCCGGCCCGCCCGAGGACCGGGGTGAGGACGGCCCCGGCCAGCAGGGTCGCCGTGACCGTCCAGGAGACGGCGCCGGGAGAGGCTCCGGTGAGCCTCGGCAGGTCCGGGAGCAACGGCACCACCACGGTCTGGTTGACGGCCATGAGGATGCCGCCGAACGCCAGGACCGGCACGGTGAGCCGCTTGCGCACACGTCCGCCGGTCGGCACGGATATCGGGGCGGGCTGGTCCATCGGCACTCCGCGGCGGCACGAAAAATGGGTGAATGGCGATTCACCCTATCGGTGAATCGCCATTCACCCAATACGGGAAGGCGGCGGCCGCCCTACTTGCGGGAGGCGAGCGCCCGGGCGTGCACGGTCCGGGCGACCTTCGGCCCGAGCCAGCGCTTGAACCGGCGCAGCGCCTCCAGCCGCTCGGCGGCCCGGTCGACGCGGTAGTAGAGCTGCGGCGGCACGTACGGCAGCAGGGGCGAGTGCCGCTGGCCGAGCAGGGCGAACATCTGCTCCGGGGGCAGGTGGATGTAGCGCGGCAGGTTCTCGTACCACTGGGCGCTGTAGCGGGCCGCGCTCTGGATGGACAGCAGGGCCGACCTGCGTTCCTGTTCGTAGGCGGCGAGCGCCCGGGGCAGCTCCGCGTGCCGGCCGAGCGCTCCGGCCAGGGCGACGGCGTCCTCCAGGGCGAGTGTGGTGCCGGCGCCGATGGAGTAGTGCGTGGTGTGGGCGGCGTCGCCCATCAGGACGAGGTTGCCGCGATGCCAGGTGCGGTTGGTGAGGGTGCGGAAGGTGAGCCACTGGGCGCCGCCCCCGCCGGAGGACCGGCCGATGAGGGGGTGGCCGTCCAGTACCCCGGAGAAGAGCTTCTCCAGCAGGGCCAGTCCGTCGGCCTCGTTCGCCGCGTCGAGCCCGAGCCCGGCCCAGGTCTCGGGGGCGCACTCGACGACGCAGGTGCTGCGCTCGGGGCCGAACGGATAGCCGTAGCACCAGATCCAGCCGTGGTCGGTCTCCACGAAGGCGAAGGTGAAGGAGTCGAAGACCTTGCTGGTGCCGAGCCAGACGTACCGGTTGCGGCCGGCCCGGATCTCGGTGCCGAAGTGGTCCGCGTGCCGGGTGCGCAGGGCGCTGTGGACACCGTCGCCCGCCACCACGAGGTCGGCGTCGGGCAGGTTCCGGTCGGTGACCTCGTGCTCGAACTCGAGGCGTACGCCGAGCGAGCGGGCCCGGCCGGCGAGGATCTCCAGCAGGCGGTGCCGGCCGATGCCGAAGCCCTCGTCGCCGGGGTGGCGTGTCGCCACGTCCCCGACCCGGGCGACGCCCTCGTTCCAGCGGACCGAGTGCTCGTCGAGGGCGCGGGCCGATTCGGGGTCGTGGTCGTGGAGCTTGTCGAGCAGCCCGCGCCAGTAGGTCACACCCCACCCGTAGGTCGAACCCTCCGGGTCGCGCTCGTGGACGGTGATGTCATGGGACGGGTCCTGCTTCTTCAGCAGGATCGAGAGATACAGGCCGGCGGGCCCGCCGCCGACGCAGGCGACCTTCACGCACACTCCCAGAAGTCACACACTGCGGTCAATTGACAGCGCAGGGTAGCAGTCCTGGCGGCGCTCGCCGCGGCTTCGTGTTCGCGCCACTTTCCCCGCGTGAGACAGGACACTCGGGGCGCGCCCACCCGAGAAGGATCTTCGAAAAGGCCACCCCGCACAGGAGGAATTCCCTCCTCCGGGCTAGGCGGGCCCGGCTCACAGCAAGATCAACTTCGTTCAACGCTGCACGACATGTGAGCAATTGTCGTGATCCGGGCCAACCACTCCCGGGCGATTTCACTCGCTCTCGAACAGCCCTATAGGCATACGGAGTCGTCAACCGAACGAACCTCCGGAGATCCGTATGCCCGACCTCAGCAGGCGCCGCGCGCTCACCGCGACGGCCGCCCTCGCCGCCGCGACCGGTGTCCCGGCACGTACCGCCCGCGCCGCCACCCCGGCCTCCCCCGCGTCTCCCGCGTCTCCTTCCGGACACCGCCACCACTCCCCCGACGAGTTCGACGAGGTCTACCGGGGCCGCCGCATACAGGGCCGCGCCGCGGCCGGGGGCGGCCACCATCACGGCGGCGGCTACGCCGTGTTCGTCGACGGGGTCGAGCTGCACGTGATGAGCAACGCCGACGGCAGCTGGATCAGCGTGGTCAGCCACTACGCCCCGGTGCCCACGCCCCGCGCCGCCGCCCGCGCCGCGGTGGACGAACTGCAGGGCGCCGCGCTCCTGCCCTTCCCCGCCAACTGACCCGTCGACACGGGGCACGGCGGTGCCGGACTCCGGACGCCGGGACCCGGCCCCCGGAGTCCCCGACGCGGGACCCAGCCCCCCCGTAGCCCCAGAACCGGGACCCAGAACCCCGGCACCCGCGAACCCGGGAACCAGTACGCCCGGTCGCCACCGCCTTCGCCAACCACCCCTCACCGCCCGCACCTTGGGAGCACCCGCGCATGACCGTCCGCAAGAACCAGGCAAGCCTCACCACCGACGAGAAGCGGCGCTTCGTCGACGCCGTACTGCAACTCAAACGCAGCGGCCGCTACGACCGGTTCGTCACCACGCACAACGCCTTCATCGTCGGTGACACCGACAACGGCGAGCGCACCGGACACCGTTCGCCCTCCTTCCTGCCCTGGCACCGCAGATTCCTCCTCGACTTCGAGGGCGCCCTGCAGTCGGTGGACGCGTCCGTGGCCCTGCCGTACTGGGACTGGAGCACCGACCGCTCGCCGCGTTCCTCGCTGTGGGCGCCGGACTTCCTCGGCGGGAGCGGGCGCGGCCTGGACGGCCGGGTGATGGACGGCCCCTTCGCCGCGTCCACCGGCGACTGGCCGCTCACGGTACGGGTGGACAACCGCACGTATCTGCGGCGCTCGCTCGGCACCGGCGTCCGCGAACTGCCCACCCGGGCCGAGGTGGAGTCGGTGCTGTCCATGGCGACGTACGACATGGCGCCCTGGAACAGCGGTTCGGACGGCTTCCGCAACCATCTGGAAGGGTGGCGCGGGGTCAACCTGCACAACCGGGTGCATGTGTGGGTCGGCGGGCAGATGGCGACCGGTGTCTCCCCCAACGACCCGGTGTTCTGGCTGCATCACGCCTACATCGACAAGCTCTGGGCGCAGTGGCAGCGCCGGCATCCGGGGACCGGCTACGTCCCGGCCGGCGGCACACCGGACGTGGTGGACCTGGACGAGACGATGAAGCCGTGGAACGACGTGCGCCCGGCCGACCTGCTCGACCACACCGCCCACTACACCTTCGACACCGACTGACGGCCGCGACGGGGCGGTTTGCCCCGCACCTCGCGGGTACCCGACCGGAACCCAACCGCCGAGAAGACGAAGGAGTGAATCACGCGTGTCGCAGGTCGAGGAATCCATCGAGGTCGACGTCCCCGTCCACACCGCCTACAACCAGTGGACGCAGTTCGAGACGTTCCCCGAGTTCATGAGCGGCGTGGATCGCATCGAGCAGCGCTCCGAGACGCTCACTCACTGGGTGACCAGCGTGAACGGCGTACACAGGGAGTTCGACGCGGAGATCACGGAGCAGATCCCGGACGAGCGCGTCGCCTGGACCACGGTCTCCGGTGAGGCCACCCAGGCCGGTGTGGTGACGTTCCACCGGCTGGGCGAGGAGCACACCAAGGTCATGCTCCAGCTGGACTTCCACCCGGACGGCGTCGCCGAGACCGTCGGCGACAAGCTCGGGTTCGTGAAGCGCCAGACCAAGGGTGACCTGGAGCGCTTCAAGAAGTTCATCGAGGAGCGCGGCCGGGAGACCGGCAGCTGGCGCGGCGCGGTCGTCTGACCGTCCCCTCGGAGCGCTACCCGGCCGCCTCGGTACGGCAGTCCGGGTGGCCCCAGCCCTGGGCGTTCTTGGTGATGGGTTCCCCGGCCGCGTAGGAGCGTCCACAGACGCAGCGGCCGGGGAACTTCGCCTTGATGGTCCGCGCCGAGCCGCCCGGCCCCTTCGCCCCGCCCGACGCCCCGCCCGACGCCCTGCCCCCGCCGGACCTGCGGCGCGGGGCGGCGGACGGCGGGGTGTCCGGTGCCGGCGGCGGTTCCGGCGAGCCGAGGGCGCTGCCCGCCGGTTCCTGGACGATCGCGGCCAGGCTGGCGGCCCGGTCGGCGAAGTCGTTGAGCGGATCGCCGTCGACCTGGTGGGCGGGCACGTAACGGAACTCCACGGAGCGCCCGGCGAGCAGTTCGTCGATGCGGACGACCAGCTCCTGGTTGGCGACCGGCTTGCCGCCGGAGGTCTTCCAGCCGTTGCGCTTCCAGCCGGGCAGCCAGGTGGTGACGGCCTTCATGGCGTACTGCGAGTCCATCCGGACCTCCAGCGGTACGTCCGGTTCCGTGGCCGTCAACAGGCGCTCCAGCGCCGTGAGTTCGGCGACGTTGTTGGTGGCCTTGCCGAGCGGTCCGGCCTCCCAGCGGGCCGGTGTCTCCGTCTCGTCCGCCACCACCCAGGCCCAGCCCGCAGGTCCCGGGTTTCCCTTCGAAGCCCCGTCGCACGCGGCCACCACACGTTCACGCATGGGACCGATCATGCCACGGGCGGGCCGGGCCGCTGTGGGCGAGGGGTCTCACCTGCGGGTCCTCAGACGTCGGTCGTCCTCGGCAGGTCGCCCTCGGTCCTGCGGAGGTCGATGACCGAGAAGGACGCGCCCTGCGGGTCGCTGAGCGCGGCGAACCGGCCGAAGGGGCTGTCCATGGGCCCGAACCGCAGGATGCCGCCGAGCTTGGTGGCCCGGGCGACGGCGTCGTCGCAGTTGTCGACCGTGAAGTAGACGTTGATGTACGGCGGCACCTCGGGCGGGAAGTCCTCGGTCATCCGCATCCGGCCGAGCACGGTCTTGTCCCCGAGGTCGAACATGCGGAAGTCGACCGCCGCGTCGTCGATCTGCTTCGCCGTGTAGGGGAAGACGGCGGTGAGGAACGTGTCCGACTTCTCCGGCTCCCGGGTGAAGACCTCGGCCCAGCAGAACGCGCCGGTCTGCTCGGGCGGCGCCTCGAAGCCCTCGTGGGTGCCGCCCTGCCACAGGCCGAACACGACGCCGCTCGGATCGCGCGCCAGGCACATCGTGCCGAAGTCACCGACCTGCATCGGCTCCATCAGCACCTCGCCGCCGTGGTCGCGGATCCGGCCGGCGGTGGCGGCCGCGTCCGGGGACGCGAAGTACAGGCACCACTGCGACTGGCCCTCCTGGCCCGGCATCGGCGGTACGACGGCGGCGACCGCCTTGCCGTCGGCGTAGGCCTGGGTGTAGTTGCCGTACTCCGACGACGACTCGCCGAAGGTCCAGCCCAGGACGTCGCCGTAGAAGCTCTTGGCCCCCTCGACGTCACCGAACATCGCGTCGGCCCAACAGGGCGTTCCCTCAGGTTGTACGGCCATGGCAGCGGCCTCTCCGAATCGGTGGATGGTCCGGTTCCTCACGCTAGCGAGCGGTACGCCCACTCGCGCGGTGAATCGACAGGGCCGCGGTCAGGGGCGAGCGGCGAGGCCGGTGCCGGGAGGCCGACGGTGATCGGCGGCCACGTCCCAGGGCCGTCAAATCGTTCGACATCCCGGCCGCCGGGCGCTGGGATGGTGGGCATGCCTGCCATGAAGATGCACCCGGACGAAGTGGACCTCGACGCGACCCTGGTGGGCCGGCTGGTCGCCGGACAGTTCCCCGGGTGGGCGGGACTGCCCGTCGAGCACCTGGCCTCCTCCGGGACCGACAACGCCATGTTCCGGCTGGGCACGGACAAGGTGGTACGGCTGCCCCGGCACCCCGGAGCCGTACGGAGCGTGGCACACGAGCAGCGCTGGCTGCCCCGGCTGGCGCCCCCGCTGCCCGTCCCCGTACCCGAGCCCCTCGGCCACGGCGAACCTGGCCCGGGTTTCCCGTGGCCCTGGTCGGTCTACCGCTGGCTGGAGGGCGGCAACCCGGTCGCCGGAGCGGTGCGGGAGCCGCACGCCCTCGCCCGGGACCTCGCCGAGTTCGTCCTCGCGCTGCGCCGGACCGATCCGCGCGAGGGTCCGCCGAACAGCCGGGGCGTGCCGCTCGCCGCCCGGGACGCCTCCACCCGTGAGGCCATCGGCCTGCTGGCGGGGAGCGTCGACACCGCCGCCGTGTCGGCCCGGTGGGAGGAGGCGCTGCGCGCTCCGGAGCACGACGGACCGAGCCGCTGGGCGCACGGGGACCTGATGCCCGGGAACGTGCTGGTGACGCGCGGGCGGCTGAGCGCCGTCATCGACTTCGGCACCGTGGGCGTGGGCGATCCCGCCGTCGACCTGATGATCGCCTGGAACCTGCTGCCCGGGCCGGCGCGGGACACCTTCCGGCGGGCGGTCGGCGCCGGTGACGCCGAGTGGGCCCGCGGCCGCGGCTGGGCGCTGTCGGTCTCGCTGATCCAGCTTCCCTACTACCGGGACACCAACCCGCCCCTGGCCGCGAACTCCCGGCACGTGATCAGGGAGATCCTGGCCGAGCGGCCGGCCGCGCCCTGACGGGCGGGGCGGCCGCCACGGCCGGTGGGTTCACTCGCCCGCGTACGCCTTGTCCAGGGCGGCGATGTCGAGCTTGCCCATCGCCATCATGGCCTTCGTGGTGCGCGACGCCTTCTCCTGGTCGGGGTCGCTGACCATGCCGATCAGCCGGTCGGGGACGACCTGCCAGGACACGCCGTACCGGTCCTTGAGCCAGCCGCAGGGGCCGGGCTCGCCGCCGTTCTCGGTGAGCCTGTCCCAGTAGTGGTCGATCTCCTCCTGGTCCTCGCAGAAGATCTGGAAGGAGATCGCCTCGCTGAAGGTGAACTGCGGTCCGCCGTTGAGCCCGACGAACTTCTGGCCGTTCGCCGTGAACTCCACCGCCATCACCGACCCGGGCTCCCCCGGACCGCCTTCCGTGTAGCGGCCGATCCGCCCGATGCCGGAGTTCTTGAAGACCGAGACGTAGTAGTGGGCGGCTTCCTCCGCCTGCCCGTCGAACCAGAGACAGGTGGTGAATCCGTCGGTGGCCATGAGTACCTCCTGGTGAGTGGGACACGGTCGTCTGATGTGTCGACCGATCGTTCCCCCGGAACTCATCGGTCGGACGGACGGCTCCTCCAGGTGGCCGCACCCGCTCGCGAAATAGCATCGCCGCCATGACGTCCTCGCCCGCTGACAGCATCAGCCCCTTCCGCCTCGCCGTACCCCAGCGCGACCTCGACGACCTGTACGACCGGCTCGACCGCACCCGCTGGCCGGACGCGCTGCCGGGGGTCGGCTGGTCCTACGGTGTGCCCGCGGACTACCTGCGGGAACTGGTGCGGCACTGGCGGCACTCCTACGACTGGCGGGCGGCCGAGGAACAGCTCAACGCGTGGCCGCAGTTCACCACCACCATCGACGGGGCGAACGTCCACTTCGCACACGTCCGCTCCCCCGAGCCCGGCGCCACCCCGCTGATCATCACGCACGGCTGGCCGGGGTCGGTCGTCGAGTTCCTCGACGTCGTAGGGCCGCTCACCGACCCGGCCGCCCACGGCGGCGACCCGGCCGACGCGTTCCACGTCGTCGTACCGAGCATCCCGGGGTTCGGGCTGTCGGGTCCCACGCCGGACACCGGCTGGGAGGCGGGGAGGATCGCCGACGCGTGGGCGGAGCTGATGCGGCGGCTCGGCTACGCGCGCTTCGGCGCCCAGGGCGGCGACTGGGGCGCGGCGATCTCCCGCGAGCTGGGCCGCGCGCACCCCGGGCGGGTCATCGGCGTCCATCTCAACCTGCTGCCCGGCGCGCAGGCCACCACCGAGCCGACCCCCGGGGAACTGGCCGCCCTCGGCCCCGAGGAGCGGGAGAACACGCTCACCTCGTGGCGCCGGTGGAGCGCGTGGTCGCGCGAGGGCACGGGCTACGCCGTCCTGCAGTCCACCCGGCCGCAGACCCTGGCCTACGGCCTCACCGACTCACCCGTGGGCCAACTGGCCTGGATCATCGAGAAGTTCAGGGAGTGGACCGACTCGCGGGAGCTGCCCGAGGAGGCGGTGGACCGGGACCGGCTGCTCACCAACGTGATGCTGTACTGGCTGACCGGGACGGCCGGCTCGTCGGCGCGCGTCTACTACGAGCGGGCCCACACCACCGGCCGCGCGGCGGCGCCCGCCGAGCCGTCCACGGTCCCGACCGCGCTCGCCCTCTTCCCGGCCGAGCCGCAGCTCCCCCTGCGGCACAAGGCCGAGCGCACCGAGAACCTGGTGCGCTGGACCGAGTTCGACCGCGGCGGGCACTTCGCGGCGCTGGAGGAGCCCGACCTGCTGGTGGGCGACGTACGCGCGTTCTTCCGCGAGCTGCGTGAGAAGGGGACGGTCTGAGCACTCTGCTGTCGGCGAATCTGCCGCGGGCCGAGAAACCCGTCGCGTCGGCGGAGCGCCCCCGAGAGTGGAGACCGCGGCGACCACCGCCGCGTCCGACCCCTCCGACGACTCGACGAGGAGCGCCGATGTCCCCACTCACCACCGGTCTCGCCCCGGCCCGTGTGCCGCGGGCCGAGGACGGCGACACCCCCGCGACCCGGTTCGACGACCACCTGGCCGCCCAACTGCTCGACCAGCGCATCGTCTTGCTGGGCACCCAGGTCGACGAGGTCTCCGCGAACCGGGTCTGCGCGCAACTGCTCATCCTGTCCGCGCAGGACCCGCGCACCGACATCGGCCTGTACATCAACAGCCCCGGCGGCTCGGTGCACGCGGGCCTGGCGATCTACGACACGATGCGGCTGATCCCCAACGACGTCTCCACCCTCGCCATGGGGTTCGCCGCCAGCATGGGGCAGTTCCTGCTCAGCGTCGGCGCGCGCGGCAAGCGTTACGCGCTGCCCCACGCCCGCGTGATGATGCACCAGCCCTCGGCGGGCATCGGCGGCACCACCGCGGACATCGAGATCCAGGCGGAGAACCTGGAGTTCACCAAGCGGACCATCGAGCGGATCACCGCCGAGCACACCGGCCAGAGCGCCGAGACCATCTCCCGCGACGGTGACCGCGACCGCTGGTTCACGGCCGAGGAGGCCAGGGAGTACGGCATGGTGGACCGGGTCGTGGAGTCCCTCGCGGACGTCCGCCCGGCCGCCGCACGACGACGGATGGGACTGTGACATGGGCAGCTACACGATCCCGAACGTCGTCGAGCGGACCCCGCAGGGCGAGCGGTCCTACGACGTGTTCAGCCGGCTGCTGTCCGAGCGGATCATCTTCCTCGGCACCGAGATCGACGACGGCGTCGCCAACGTGGTCATCGCGCAACTCCTCCATCTGGAGTCGGCGGCCCCGGAGCAGGAGCTCGCCGTCTACCTCAACTCGCCCGGCGGCTCGTTCACGTCGCTGATGGCCATCTACGACACGATGACGTTCATCCAGGCACCCGTGTCGACCTTCTGCGTCGGCCAGGCGGCGTCCACGGCCGCGGTGCTCCTGGCGGGCGGGGACCCCGGGCGGCGGTTCGTGCTGGAGCACGCGCGCGTGCTGCTCGGACAGCCGGCCAGCGGCGGGCAACAGGGGACGGTGACCGACCTCGCCCTCCAGGCCAAGGAGATGATCCGCATCCGCTCCCAGGTCGAGGAGGTGCTGGCCCGGCACACCCATCACGACATCGCGACCCTGCGCGCCGACATGGACCGCGACAAGGTCTTCACCGCGCAGGAAGCCGTGGCCTACGGCCTGGCGGACGAGGTGCTCAGCCGACGCCTGGTGCCGGCCTGAGGTACGGAAGGCGGCGTACCCGCCAGGCGCCCGGTGACCTCTCGGGCGCCGGCCGCGTACGCCGCCGGCGGGCGGGGTGCGGCGTCAGGCGGCCAGGCACAGTCCGTCGTACGACGAGCTGGTCGCCGTCCGGCTCCTGCCGTGGCGGCGGGCGGAGTGCCGGGTGAGCTCGCCCTGGGCCAGCGACAACAGGTCGCCGAGGCCGAGGCCGAGGGCGCGGGCGGCGGCCGCGAGGACCTCGGACGAGGCTTCCTTGCGGCCGCGCTCCACTTCCGAGAGGTAGGGCATGGAGATCCGGGCCGCGTCGGCGACGTCCTTGAGGGTGCGTTCCTGCGCGAGGCGTTCCCGCCGCAGGACGTCGCCCACCAGGTCACGCCACAGCGGCTCCCTGGCGGTGGGAGCCGGTGGCGCGGGAGCGGCGGCCGGGCGCGCGGTCGGTGCGCGCAGCGGGATGACGCGGGCTTCGTCGGGCGCTTGGTTGCTCACCCTCCCAGCCTAGGTATTCCCGGCCGTGGCGGAAGGGACCGGCGTTCCGCCCTGGGGGGAATCCCCGGGCGGGACGGCGCAGGCGGGGGCCCTCCCGGGCCGGGTGGCGGGCCCGGCCCGGGAGTGACAGATTGGACCTGGGAACCGCTCTCACCGCACGGCCTCTCCCCCGGGCCGGACGGCCGGGTCCGACGGGTCGAAGGCCGTCGGACGGGCGCGGTCCCCGCCTCGGCGACGCCGGCCACCGCGCCGGTGCCGGCACCGTTGAGCGCCGCGCCGTGAATTCTCCGGCTCGCGGGCATGGTCCGCCGGAGTCGGGGTACGCGCTGTGCAGAAGGTCTTCCGGGCGGTCCGCCGCCCCGCGGCCGATGTGTGCATACGTCGCCGCGGACCGGGTACACGCCAGCCGCGTGACCCGGACGGGGACCAGCACAACCGAGGCCGTAGAGGCAGATGCCGTGACTTGGGGAGAGGTAATGGACACCGCCGTGATCCGGCCGGAGGCACAGGCCGTCGAGCAGACAGCCGAGTCCACCAGCACCAGGACGACGGGTGACGGTCCGCTGCCGGGAATCGCCAACCCGAGGACCGTGGCTCCGCGCGACGCGCGTGAGCTTTCCCGCCAGTTCTTCAGGCGCCTGACGGAACTCGAGGAGGGCACGCACGAGTACCAGTACGCGCGCAACACCCTCATCGAGATGAACATGTCCCTGGTGCGGTTCGCGGCCGGCCGCTTCCGCGGTCGCGGCGACGACATGGAGGACATCGTCCAGACCGGCATGATCGGTCTGATCAAGGCGATCGACCGCTTCGAGCTGGCGCGCGAGGTCGAGTTCACCTCGTTCGCGCTGCCCTACATCGTGGGTGAGATAAAGCGGTTCTTCCGGGACACCACCTGGGCGGTGCACGTGCCGCGGCGGTTGCAGGAGCTGCGGGTCGAGCTGGCCAAGGCGCGCGAGGAACTCGCCAGCCGCCTGGACCGCGACCCGAGCGTCGCCGAGCTGGCCACGCTGATGAACATCTCCGAGAAGGAGGTGGTCGAGGCCCAGATCGCGTCCAACGGCTACAACTCCTCGTCCCTGGACGCCGCGCTCACCGGTGACGGCGCCGAGGGCGGCGAGGCGGTGCTCGCCGACTTCATCGGCGTGGAGGAGGAGGGGCTGCGGCTCGTCGAGGACTTCCAGTCGCTGGCCCCGCTGATGGCGGAGCTGAGCGAGCGCGACCGGCAGATCATCCACATGCGGTTCGTGGAGGAGGCCACCCAGGCGGAGATCGGCGAGCTGCTCGGCTGCTCGCAGATGCACGTCTCCCGGCTGATCAAGCGGATCATCACCCGGCTGCGTGAGGGCATGCTGGGCGAGCTCGGCTGCGCCTGAGCGAGAAGAAGACCGCACAAGCGAGTGCCGCCCCACCTTCAGGTATGGGGCGGCACTCGCGTAGGTGGGGTCCGGGCGGACGGAGCCGGACGGGACGGGGCGGGTCGAATCAGGCACGCGGGACGAGACGTACCGCTGCGGTGACCCGCTTGCCGACCGGTACGCGTTCCACGGCGACCTCGGCCGCGAGCGCGTGCACGATCTCCAGGCCGTGCCGGCCGATCCGCTGGGGATCGCGCGGGAAACGCCGGGGCAGGACGGCGCTGCTGTCGCAGACGGCCACCAGGAGCGAGGCGTCGGTCCCCTCCAGCTCCAGGATGTACGGCCCGCCGCTGTGCCGGTCGGCGTTGGTGACCAGTTCACTCACCACCAGAAGCACCTCGTCGTGCACCTGCCGGTCGATCTCGGCGCACCACTCGGTCCTGAGCTGATCCAGGAAGAGCGCGGCGAAATGCCGGGCGTCGGCGATGCACCCCGGTTCACCGGTGTAGTGCGCCGCCCGACGGAGGGGTTCCACGGGCACGTCGAAACCAGTCGGTATCACTGCCCCGTACAGATGGTCGGTCATACGTTTCTCTCTCGGAGGCCGGACGGGCCGGACGCTGCTGCACCCGTCCTGATACCCCGACTCGCGCCGCCCAGTCCACGCGACCGCGTGACGCCGCTTACGGCGCCGCGTCCCCGCTCGGACCGCCCGCCGGGGTCACGGCGGTCGGCGGCCGGAGGGAGGTGTCCGGGAACGCCGGGGAGCCGGCCCGGACGCACGCGGGGCTGACCGTGGTGCCGCTGTCGGTGGCCCTCGCCGGGGCGCGGTCGCTCGCCGCCGGTTTCCCGCGGCCGCCGCGGCACCGGGCGGCCGCGGGCGGCGACCTGGCCCGCCGGGCGGCACGCCGTGCGCAGGACGGTGGCGCCTGCCGTGACCGTCCTCGTGATCTGCCCGACGGGCCGCGTCCACGCCCGATACGGCCTGCCGGTCGTCCTCTCCGGCGACCTGGGCTGCGGCCTGTCCGGCGGAGCTGCCGCTGGGCCCGCGGATCTGACGGGCCGTCGGCCTGGCCGCGCTGCGGGGACCGGCCACCGGCCTGCTCGGCGCGCTGACGGCCCGCCGCACGCGCCGAGCTGTGGGGACCGGCCACCGGCCTGCTCGGCGCGCTGACGGCCCGCCGCACGCGCCGCAGAACCGCGCCCGCCCGAAGGACACTCCGGGTTCGGTCAGGCGACGGGTACGACCAGGCCGGGGGTGGTGCGCTGCATGCGCAGGGCGTCGACGGACTCGGCCATCAGCTCGTACTCGGTGGTGTCGTCGCTGACGGCGATCCGCACCAGCCGCCCGGCCGCCAGTCCGTCCGCGACCAGTTCCTGCCGGGCCGCGTCGCCGCACCAGGCCCGCAGCACGGCGGGTACGTCGCGCACGGCGTCGGAGACCGGGACGAGCGCGCTCGGCGGGAAGTGGGCCGCCTCGGGCCGGGGGTCGAGCCGGTCGGCCATCCAGGAGGCGCGGTCGCGCAGCCACCACAGGGCGAGGGCCAGGGTCGGCGCCCGGTACGTTCCCAGGGGTACGCCGATGCGCCGGCCGGCGCAGGTGCCGTACGCCGTGACGTGGCACAGGAATTCGTCGTGCACGGTTCACTCCCCCGTAGCGTCGCTCGCCTCTCGGCAGGGCCTCTCTTTCGGGTGCGGCTCGTGCGGCTCATATGACTCATGTGACTCGCGTGACTCGTGTTGCGGTGTGTGATCGTTGCTTCGCTCGTCGTGAAGTCCTTCAACTGTTGAGTATGTTCACTGCCGAAACACTGTCACCACGACTTTTTGGCCACTCTCCTGGCATATTCACCCGTCCTCATGGCCGAAAGCTGACGGGTGTGCGTCCGGTGTCGTCATTACCCCGGGGGTAATCGACCCGCACGGGCGGCACGGGCATGGTTGCGGTACGGGGGAACGAGCACCTCACCCCCGCTCCCACCAGCACAGACATCCCGACGGAGGTCGATCACCCATGTCCACATCCACCGACCGACACACGAACGCGGTCGCCCGCTACTTCGAGGCCTGGAACGCCCGCGATCCGCAGGCGCGCGCCAGGGCGGTGGCGGCCGCCTGGACCGCGGACGGCGGCTACACCGACCCGCTGGCCGACGTCAGCGGCCACGAGGACATCGCGGCCGTGATCGCGGCGGCCCAGGGGCGGTTCCCCGGCTTCGCCTTCCGGCCCACCGGTACCGTCGACGGCCACCACGACACGGCACGCTTCTCCTGGGAGCTGGTGAGCGAAGCCGACGGCGCCGCCCCGGTGGCCGGCTCCGACGTGATCACCCTGGACCCCGACGGCCGGATCCGCCGCGTGGTGGGCTTCCTGGACCGGCTGCCCGAGGGGGCCGCCTGAGCCGTACCCCGGCCCGCGATGAGTTCCGCCGCTCCCGGCGGTCTTGTGAATGCGGGGGCCGGCGAGCGGAGGACGACATGGGTACGAGCACGAAGCTGGACGAGGAGTTCACGGCCGTACTGCGCACCAGCCCGAGTGACCGCGGCTGGACCTACCTCGTGTGGCCCGGGTCGGCCGAGTTCTTCGGCACCCGCGGCCTCGTGAAGGTGCGCGGCACGATGGACGGGCACCCTTTCCGCAGCTCCTTCATGGCCCTGGGCGACGGCACCCACAAGCTGCCCGTCAAGGCCGAGCTGCGCGAGGTTCTCGGGAAGGGCGAGGGCGACACGGTGACCGTACGGCTGGAGGAGCGGCTGAACGGCTAGGGGGCCGACACGGCGGAGGGGGGGGGGGGGGGGGGGGGGGGGCCGGGGGGGGGGGGGGGGGGGGGGGGACCGCAAAGGGACTTTGCTGGCTCTTCCTGCAAGTGGCTCCGCGCCGCTTTTTTTCTTTTCAAGACAAGCTGGCGG